>CAYPKW010000017.1:0-45307 GCA_964411425.1 uncultured Rhodospirillaceae bacterium | reverse complement strand
CCCGGAGCACCGAAAATGACCCCCTGCATCGTCCAGCCAACCCGCCAAAGATCAATAACCCAGCCATCCCCAACCGCCTGCCGGCGCCGTCACAACAGAAATTCACCCGTTCAATCGCGTTTTTCAGCAGCCTGCTAGTGAGCGACCGGACGGAACAGGGGACGCGACATGACCGATAGCGACAACGTGCTACGCAGGTACACCAGCCTGCCGGCGCTTCTGCACCTTCTGAGAAGCCGGAAGCTAACCCTGCTCAGCCCGGCGACCTGGGAGGACCGGAACGACGCCTATTTCATGCAACAGTATAAGGAGAAGTCGGAGGCCAAGGCAGTGCTGGCGCTGTGCTTCTCGGAGGCGCCCGAGAGGTATCACCTTTGGGCCGTGTTCACGCGCGGGACTGATGGCGTCTGCATCGAGTTCGAGCGCGACCGGATGCTCGAATGCGTCAATAGAATCGAGGGGATCAAGACCCAGGCGGTGCGCTACAAAAAGATCAAGGATCTATCGAAGGTCAGGCCGAAGCTCCACGACCTGCCGTTCTTGAAGCGGGTGCCTTATGAGGACGAGTGCGAGTTCCGCCTCGTGTATGTGGGCCACGAGGAGGATTGCGACGCGAAAGAATTCGACATCGAGCTTTCCTGCATTCGTGTGATCACGATGAACCCGTGGATGCCAAAGCCTCTGCTCGAGGCGGTGAGGGCCACCATTCAGTCCATCAAGGGCTGCGCCAACCTGAGAGTCTCGCGCACGACCCTGCTCGAGAACGAGCAATGGAAGCGCGCGGCGCACGGGGCTAAGCCGGGCTGACAGAGGAAGCACAGAGGAGGCGATCGAGCGACGATAGCGAAAGCTCCCACGCCAATTGCAGCAATTGCAGTGTATATTAGGGACGGTATATAATTTCCTTCAACCAGGGACGGCCAAGAAAGCACTCTGTCCGGGATAACTATCCTAATTATATACCGTCCCCATTTAGCCGCCTTTCAGCCGCTGCGAGCGTGTTTCAGTCGATGTTCGATAGCAGCGTCCCGATTGCAAAACAGACAACGGCTAGCATAAGAATCTGCCAACGCTTCTTCAGGCCGAACACGCCAAATGTTCCAGTGAAGACTCCTGCTGCGAAAAGAAGGTAGCCAAAATTTGCCAGTCCATATCCTGCGATCATTATGGGAGGGGCAGGCGTACGTGTCGCAATGTAAATCGTTGCACCGATCGGATACAGCAACGAGAGCGCACTGAACCAAGGAAAACCTGATACGCCCGTCTCGCTCCGACGTGCCGTGCGGCTCAGCCCCACCGAGTACCGCGCCGCGACCCAGACGCCTTTGCTCGAGCGCAGTCCGTCCTCATATGCGATGTCGTCCGCTGTCGGCGGGCAAAGTTGGTCCGAGTAGGCGCGCGCGTCCTCGACCGACATGCCTTTCTGGCGTGCACGCTTGAATGCGCCAAGTCGGCGACCCCCTCTCGCTATGAGTTTGAGTTCTCTGATTAAGGCCATCTGTCGCATCGCTCGTGCAGAACCTGCTGTGGCCGTGAATAGACGCTAAGGACGAGGCCCCTTCTCACCCGCGAAGAAGCCCGATCGGGCGCTACTCCAGCAGCAGGACGCCTGAATCGGCGGGCCAGGTGAGCCACACGCGCTGGCCTGTCGCCGCCGAGTTGTCGAGGCTGCGCCCCACATTCTGGTAAGCGACCGCGAGGCGCCGCGCGAGGCCCGGCACCTCGATGTAATAGTGGCTGCGGTCGCCCAAATAGGCTTCGGCGCCGATCGTCCCTTGCAGCCGGTTTTCCGCCCCGTCGGGCGCCGCCGGCGAGAGCTGCAGCTTCTCGGGCCGGATCGCAACGGTGGCCGTCATGCCGGGCGCGGCGCCCCGCTCGCCCACCCGCACCTTGAACCTGCCGACCGGGCCGGCGTCCACCGTGGCATGGCCGTCGGCCACGTCCGCCACCTTGCCCTCGATGAAGTTCATGGTGCCGATGAACTCGGCCACCTCGCGGCAATTGGGCGCCTCGTACAAGATCGTCGAATTGTCGATCTGCAGCGCCCTCCCCTTCGACATGACCAGGATGCGATCCGACATGGTGAGCGCCTCCTCCTGGTCGTGGGTCACGAACACGAAGGTGATGCCGACGGTCTTCTGCAACTGGCGCAGCTCGATCTGCATCTCCTCGCGCAGCTTCTTGTCGAGCGCGCCCAAGGGCTCGTCCAGCAGCAGCACCTTCGGCCGGCACACGAGCGCGCGCGCGAGCGCCACGCGCTGGCGCTGGCCGCCCGAGAGCTGGTGCGCCTGGCGGCCCCCGTAACCGGGCAGCTTGATCAACTCCAGCGCCCGGTTGACCTTGTCGTCGACCTCGCGCCGCGACAGCTTCAGGCGGCGCAGGCCGTAGGCGATGTTCCGGTACACGTCGAGGTGCGGGAAGATGGCGTAGTTCTGGAACACCATGTTGGTCGGCCGCTCGTGCGGTGGCACGGCGGACATGGGTTGGCCGTCGATATAGATCTCGCCCGAGGTCGGCGTCTCGAAGCCCGCCAGGATGCGCAGCAGCGTCGTCTTGCCGCAGCCGGACGGCCCCAGGAGCGAGAAGAACTCGCCCTGGCGGATGTCGCAGGCGAGATCGTCGACCGCCCGGACGGGGCCGAATTGCTTCGAGACGTTGCGGATGGAAATGAAGGATTCGCCGGTCATGGGCGGTCTCACAGGCCTCCGGGGGCGGCGCCCTCGACGCCGCGCCGGCGCAGCCACTCCGAAAAGGTCACCAGGACGAAGGAGGCGATGAGGATGGAGCTGCCGAGCGCCAGCGTGCCGGGCAACCTGGCGGGAAAGCGCAGCGAGCTGAAAATGAAGATCGGCAGCGTCGTCTCGTTGCCCGCCAGGAAGAAGGCGAGCACGAACTCGTCGAACGAGGTGGTGAAGCACAGCAGCAGGCTGGCGACGACCCCCGGCAGCGCGAGCGGGAAGGTCACCCGCCAGAAGGTCCGCCAGCCGTTCTCGCCGAGGTCGAGCGAGGCCTCCTCGAGGTTCTTGTCGAAGCCTTCGAGACGCGACACCAGCACCAGCATGGAAAACGGCACGCACAATAGCACGTGCCCAGCGGTAATCGTCCACAGCGACAAATCCAGGTCCAGCAGCTTGCGCGCGATCACCAGGAGGGCGATGCCGAGGATGATGCCCGGAACCACCAGCGGCAGCATGATGACGCCGGTGACCGGGCCGCCGCCCGGCAGGCGAAAGCGGGTCACCGCCTTGGCCGCCAGCAGTCCGAAGGCCGTGCTGATGACGGCGACGATGGCGCCGACCTGGACGCTGTTGCGAAAGGCCTCGATCAGGCGTCTGTCGTTGATCATCTGGTCGTACCACTTGAGGGTGAACCCCTTCAGCGGGAAGGCCACGTACAGGCTGTCGTTGACCGAGAACATCGGCAGCAGCAGCACCGGCAGATAGACGAAGCCCAGGAAGCCGATCGCGTAGAGGAGCAGGAGGTCGGCGCGGGGCTTCATCGCTTACGCCGCGCGCCGGCGCATCTTGCCGTAGCCGACCAGCCACAGGAACAGGCAGACCAGCAAGGTCACCACCAGCATCATGCCGAGCGAGACCGCCGCCCCCAGCGGCCAGTTGTTGGCCTTGCCGAACAGCGACAGGATCACGTTGCCGATCATGATGCCCGAGGTGCCGCCCACCAGGCTCGGCGTCACGTAGTCGCCGACGGTCGGGATGAAAACCAGCAGGATCGCCGAGATGGTGCCCGGCATGGACAGCGGCAGCGTCACTCTGAGGAAACGTTGCACCGGCCCGTCGCCCAGGTCGGTCGCCGCCTCGAGCAGCGAGCGGTCGATCTTCTCCAGCGACACGTAAATCGGCAGGATGGCGAAGGCGGCCCAGGCGTGCGCCAGCGTGAGGGTGACCGCGAACGGGTTGTACAGCAGGAACTCGAGCGGCTCGGAGATGATGCCGAGGCCGATCAACCCGGAATTGATGACGCCGTTGAAGCCGAGGATGATCTTCCAGGCGAACACGCGGAGCAGGTAGCTGGTCCAGAACGGCACCGTGATGAGGATGAGCCACACCATCTTGTGCCGCGTCACGCGGAAGGCGAGGAAGTAGGCCATCGGATAGGCGAGCAGGACCACCGCCATGGTGGCGCTCAACGACATCCACAGCGACTTGAGGAGCAGCTTGAGGTAGATCGGGTTTTCGAAGAACTGGAACGCGCCGCCCTCGGCGGCGGGCTCGGCGGCCGGCTTGACGATCGCCCAATAGTTGTCGAGCGTGAAGGTGCGGTCGATGGTGAAGTAGTCTTGGCGCCAGAAGCTTAGCGCGATCAGCCCCGCGAGCGGCACGATCATCATGCCGACCATGACCAGCAAAGTCGGCGACAACAGCAGGTAGCCGCGCAGAGCTTCGGAGCGCTGCAGCGCCGCACGGAAACGCGCCGACCACCCTGGACCGGCGATCATCTCTGGGGTGACTGTCTCGGCCGCTGTGACCATTGCCGGGGTCCGCGTCTTCCTTTCGCTATTTCAAGCCCCTGACGGTCAACGCCTCGACCAGTCGCCGCTTGCCGCTCGGGGCGCCGGCTGGTAGGCTTGAGTTAATCGCCTGGCCGCCGGATTGGCAATAGCGATCCGACCTGCCGAGCCGTCCCGGCGAATCGGCCGGCGGCGACGATAGACCCACTATTGGAGACCGACAATGGACAAGCATGAATTCCTGGATCGCCTCGCCGAAGGGCGCCTCTCTCGACGCGAGATGGTCAAGGTTCTCGGTTCGGCCGGGCTCGCCACCGTCATATTGCCGGTGGCGGCGCGCCGGACGCTGGCGGAGGAGCAGGTCACCTACTTCACGTGGTCCGGCTACGACGTGCCGGAGATGTTCCCGAAATACGCGGAGAAATACGGCACCAGCCCAAATCTGCCCATCTTCGCCGACGAGGAGGAGGCGTTCCAGAAGCTGCGCGCCGGCTTCTTCACCGACCTCGCCCACCCGTGCAGCGGCCGCATCCGGCGCTGGCGCGACGCCGGGGTGCTGCAGGGCATCGATACCTCGCGCCTGTCGAACTGGGGCGACGTATTCCCCTATCTCAAGTCGATCAACGGCGCCGACGAGGAGGGCCAGCAATGGTTCGTGCCGATCGACTGGGGCAACACCTCGGTCCTCTATCGCACCGACCTGGTGGAGAAGACGGAGGATAGCTGGTCAATCCTGTGGGACGAGCGCTACAAGGGCCGGCTGTCGATCGGCAAGGACATCACCGACACCGCGGTCATCGTGGGCCTGCTGATCGGCGCCAAGGACCCGTACGATCCGACCGACGAAGAGATCGCCAAGATCCAGGCGAAGCTCGCGGAGCAGAAGCCGCTTTTGCGCTTCTACTGGGAGGACGATACGGCCATGCAGCAGGCCGTGGCCTCGGGCGAGATCGTCGCCACCAGCGCCTGGAACAGCGCCGTCCTCAAGCTGAAGGCGCAGGGCGTGCCGGTCGCCTACATGAAGCCGAAGGAAGGCATCCTGTGCTGGGTGTGCGGCCTGGTGCTCACCAAGGACGCCAAGGAGATCGACAAGGCGCACGAGCTGATCGACGCCATCCTAGACCCGGCTGCCGGCCGGTGGCTGATCGCCGAGAACGGCTACGGCCATTCCAACAAGAAGTCGTTCGACCTCGTGGACGACGCGGTGCTAGAGAGCCTCGGCTTGCCGAGGGACCCGACGGAGCTTCTGTCGAGCGGCGTGTTCAGCCGCGAGAACAAGAAGCTCGACAAGCTGCAGCAGATGTTCGAGGCGGTGCAGGCCGGCTGAAGCCGCGCTCATTCGCCGACCATCCTTGCCCCGGAAGCCGTCGGCTTCCGGGGCATTCGTTGAAGGACCCGCCGATGCGCGCCAACCCGCGCTACGACTTCGCCGATCTTCGGCGCAAGGATCGCGACCACATCATCCATCCGTGGTGCCCGCTCGACCAGGTGGCGAGCCGCGAGCCGCTGATCGTGGCCGAGGCCGACGGCTGCTACGTGGTGGACGCCAAGGGCCGGCGCATGCTGGACGGCGTCGGCGGCATGTGGTGCGTCAACATCGGCTACGGGCGCGAGGAGATGGCGCAGGCGATCGCCGAGCAGGCGCGCCGCCTGTGCTACTTCTCGCCCTTCGGCATCATCGGCACGCCGCCCGCCATCGAGCTGGGCGCGCGGCTCGCGGCCTACGCGCCGGGCGACCTGCGGCACGTCTTTTTCACCACCGGCGGCTCCACGGCGGTCGATTCGGCGTTACGGTTCGTGCAGTTCTACTTCAACTTCATCGGGCGGCCGGCGAAGAAGCACATCATCACGCGCGACTACGCCTATCACGGCAGCACGTACCTCTCGGCCTCGGTGTCGGGCAAGCCCGGCGACCGCGGCAACCTCGACTTCGTGACCGACACCGTGCACCACCTGCCAGCGCCCAATCCCTATCGCCGGCCCGAGGGCATGTCGGAGGACGAGTTCCGCGCCGCCAAGGTGCGGGAGCTCGAGGACAAGATCCTAGAGCTCGGCCCCGACAGGGTCGCCTGCTTCATCGCCGAGCCGATCCTGGCCTCGGGCGGCGTCATCGTGCCGCCGCCGGGCTATCAACGCCGCACCTGGGAGGTCTGCCGCCGGCACGGCGTGCTGTACATCTCCGACGAGGTGGTAACCGGCTTTGGGCGGCTCGGCGAAATCTTCGCCTCCGAGCCGGTGTTCGACGTCGTGCCCGACATCATCACCTGCGCCAAGGGCCTCACCTCGGGCTACGTGCCGTTGGGCGCCTTCCTGGTGTCGGACAGTCTCTACGCCGCGATCACCGGCCCCGAAGCCAAGGGGAAACTGTTCAGTAACGGGTTTACCTACTCGGCCCATCCGGTGGCCTGCGCCGCGGGCCTCAAGAACCTGGAGATCATCGAGCGCGAGAACCTGTGCCGTCACGTGCGCGAGCTCGCGCCCTATTTCCAGGCGCGGTTCCGCAGCCTCGCCGACCTGCCGCTCGTGGGCGACGTGCGCGGCAGCCATTTCATGGTGTGCGTCGAATTCGTCGCCGACAAGAAGAGCAAGGAGCCGGCGCCGGCCGAGTGGGACATCGGCTTCCGCATCATCGAGGAGGCCATGGCGCGCGGGCTGATGGTGCGGCCCATGGCGCATCTGGTGGTCCTGTCGCCGCCGCTCGTCATCGGCCGCGGCGAGATCGACGAGGCGGTCGAGATTCTACGCGCCGCCATCGGAGCGGTCGCGGACGGATTGGCGCGCGAGGGATTGTGGCGGGGATGAACCCGCGATGACGGACGGCTTTCGAATCCATGCCGGATCGATATTTCCGGGGCCGGCCGGGCGGCCGCATTCTCAGACCCATGCACGACGCGCCCAACGGATTGCATCCCGACACGGCAACGAGCGCCGGCATGGCGCTGGCCGCCGCCCTGGCGCTGGCGCGCAGCGGCTGCGCCGCCACCGTGACCGACCGCGAGTTCGTTGACGACATGCGCCCGGCGTTCCGCCCCGCCGGCATCGCCGGGCCGGACTCGATCCTCGCCATGATCGACGCCGCCCGCCGCGCCTTCGGCTAGGGGGGCAGCGGGACCGCCATCGCTTGCGCCCTGGCGGTCGTTTGCGTCATTAGTCGGCGCCATGAGCGATGCCGCGGGACAGAGGCAGCGGGACGACGCCGTCGGCCGTGCGGCGCCTACGACCTGGTTGCTGGTGGGGCGGCGCGCGGGCGACAACGCGCAAGTCGCGGCGCTGGCGGCGGCGCTGGGCTGGCCTTGCGAAACGAAGCAGCTCGATTTCGGGGCGCTGCACCGCGTGCCGAACCTGCTGCTCGGCGCCTCGCTCAGGAGCCTCGCCCCCTCGGCGCTGGCGCAACTCCGGCCGCCTTGGCCCGATCTGGTGATCTTCAGCGGTAAGCGAAGCGTGCCCGCCGCCCGCTGGGTGCGGCGGCAATCCGGGAACCGGACCCGGCTGGTCGGCATCGGCCGCCCTTTCGCGCCGCTGGCTTGGCTCGACCTCGTCGTCACGACGCCGCAATACGGCCTGCCCACGCGCCCGAACGTGCTGCGCAACCCGGTCGCGCTCACGGCCCTCGGCCGAAGCGGCCTCATGGCGGCGGCGGCCGAGCGCGCCCCCAGCCTCGCGCATCTGCCGCGACCGTACGTGGCCTTGCTGGTCGGCGGCTCGGCGGCGCCGTACCGGCTGGACGCGGCCGGCGCCGCGGAACTGGCCTTGCGCGCCAGGCGCCTCGCCGGGGCCGGCACCGTGCTGGCCACCACCAGCCCGCGCACGCCCTCCAACGCGATCGACGCATTGGAGCGCGCCCTGCCCAGGAGCGCGCTCGTGCATCGCTGGCAGGCCGGCGCTGACAACCCCTATGCCGCCTTCCTCGGCCTCGCCGACCGGATCGTGGTGACCGGCGACAGCGCGGCGATGCTGTCCGACGCCTGCGCCGCCGGCAAGCCGGTGTATATCGCCGAATTGCCGACGCGCTGGGATGGGCTGCGCCGCCGACTCAATGGTCGTTGGCCGGGATGGTTACGGCGCGCGGGCGACTGCCTCGTCGAGGTGGGAATCCTGGTGCGGCCGCGCGACATGGCGGCGTTCCACGCCGGCCTGGTGGCGCGGGGCCTGGCTCGTCGTCTCGGCGAGGACGCTCAGGGGCCGCCTCCATCGGCGAGCCCGGCCGACAGCCTGGCGGCGACGGCGGCGCGGGTCCGCGCGCTCTTCGGGCGGGCCTAGGCGGCGGCCAGCGCCGGAGCGCGGCCGATCAACTCGAGGGCGTCGTGCCGCACATGGTTCTTCGCCATCGCCTCGCGCAGCAGGGCCTCGCCGACCGCGCCCTGCTCGACGCACTCGCGCAGCAGGGCGAAGAAGAACCGCTCCTGCCGGGGATCCGGATGGCGCTTGTAGCGCCCGGCCGGCGAGGCGCGGCCCAACAGGCCGTTGAGCGCCTTCAACCCCCAGGCCGTGGGCAGCACGCCCCACAGCCGCTCGCGCACCGTGTAGTCGACCGGCAGCCCGGTCTTCCATGGCTGCGTCCGGCGCTTGGTGTTGTGCAGCAGCTTGGTGCTCTCGTTGAGCGTGTCGAAGTGATTCCATTCCGGCTCCAGCAACCCGACGGTCTCCGGCGCCTCGTAGCCGAGATAGATCCACTTCTCGTAGTCCCGTTTGGACTCGAACAGCTCGGCGAACTGCTCCTCGCAGCGCCAATGCGTCAATTTGGCGCAGTCGAGCAGCATGACGCTGGAGGCGAGATAGTCCGGGCGGCGGTTGTGCCCGGGCCGGGCGACGCACATCAGCGCCTTGCCGCCCATGTCGCGCGACAGCAGTTCGCGCATGTCGCCGACCGCGAACACGTCCGGGTCGATGACCGCGGCGCGCCCCCGATAGGCCATCAGCTCCGGCGGCATGAAGCGCAAGGGGGTGAACGACTGCAGGTCGCCGTTGCGCCATGTCCGCCTGGCGTCGCCGCGCCAGAACGCCTGGCCTTCCCGCGCCGCGAAGAAGGGATAGTCCTCGCGCCGCAGGATGCGGACTTCGAAGCGATCCGCATGGGCCGAGTTGCGCTTCAGCGAATATGCCGATACCAGCGCGCCGACAAGCTGCTGGTCGTTGGTCTGGATGAACACGGTGTCCGGCACGACGGCCCGGCTCCCCACCATCGATGGCGCCCGAAGGATTTCGTAGTCGGATTCCTCCGCCAAATCAAGGCGCGGACGGGGCGCCGCCTAATCGGCCTTCTTCGGCTTCTCGACCCTCGAACCTTGACCTGCCGCGCCGGGCCGCCCTACAAAGAGCGCGGTCCGCCGACTCAACCGATTGGCCACTTGCCCGAGCGACGATGCGCCTGTCCACGCCCGTGAAACCGCCGCCCGCCGAACGCGAGGGCGTATTCCGGATTTTCTTCAAGGTGTCCAGGCGGCGCCAGTCGACGGTGATCGGCAGCCTGCTGGCGGCCGGATTGGCCGAGGGCTTCGGTATCGCGAGCCTGCTGCCCGCGCTGACGGTGGCGGCCGGCGATACCGCGGGCGACCGGTCCGCCATCCACCGCGTCGTCGCCCAGGCCCTCGACGCGGTCGGACTGCCGCTCGATCTCGGTGTCCTTCTGATGGTCGTCGTCGCCTGCATCTTGGTGAAGGCGGCGCTCAGCCTGCTGGCCATGAACTACGTCGGGTATATCGTATCCGAGATCGCGACCGGCCTCAGGCTCTCGCTCATGGACCGGCTGCTTGAGGTGCGCTGGGCCTATTTTACCCGCCAGCCGGTGGGCCGATTCGCCAACGCGGTGAGCGGCGAGGCGGCGCGCGCCGCGGAGGCGTTCCTCGCGTCCTCGACGCTGATGGCGAGCGCCGTGCAGACCGCGGTCTATCTTGTATTGGCGCTGCTCATCTCGTGGAAGCTCTGCATGCTGGCCGTCGCCATCGGGGCGGTCATGGTGCTGGGCCTCAATCGCCTGGTGTCGATGGCGCGCCGGGCGGGGCGCCAGCAGACGCGCCGCACGCAGGTGCTGGTGTCCCGCCTCACCGACATGCTGGTGGGCATCAAGCCCCTGAAGGCGATGGCGCGGCACGTGCGGCTCGGCGCCTTGTTCGCGGCCGACGCGCGCGAACTCAACAAGGCGCTGCGCCGGCAGGTGTTCAGCAAGTACAGCGTTCGCTCCCTGCAGGAGCCGGTGATGGCGGTCTTCTTGTGCGGCGCGCTCTACGTGGCGACGACGGTGTGGCAGTTGCCGGTGGCGCAGATCATCGTCATGGGGCTGGTGCTGGCCCGGACGGTAACCGCGCTTGGCAAGGCGCAGCTCCAGTACCAGACGGTCATGGTGTCGGAGAGCGCTTTCTGGTCGCTGCGCCGGACCATCGCCGAGGCCGAGGCGGAGCGCGAATCCATCGCCGGCGCCGCCGCGCCCAGCTTCGAACAGGCCTGCGAATTCGACAACGTGTCCTTCGCGTTCGGCGACAAGGTCATTCTGTCCGACGTCTCGCTCGTCGTGCGCGCCGGCAAGACGACGACCATCACCGGGCCGTCGGGAGCCGGCAAGACCACCATCGCCGACTTGATTCTGGGCCTGTACGAGCCCTCCGGCGGCACCATCAAGCTCGATGGGCGACCGCTCTCGACGGTCGATCTGTCGCGTTGGCGCGCCATGGTCGGATACGTGCCGCAGGACGTGGTCTTGTTTCACGACAGCATCTTCGCCAACGTCACCCTGGAGGACCCGGGGCTGACGCATGACGAGGCGCGCACCGCGCTTGAGGCGGCCGGCGCCTGGGAGTTCGTGTCGCAGCTGCCTGACGGCATGGAGAGCATCGTGGGCGAGCGCGGCACGCTGCTGTCCGGCGGCCAGCGCCAGCGCATCGCGGTGGCGCGCGCCCTCATTCACCGACCGCGGCTGCTCATTCTCGACGAGGCGACCAGCGCGCTCGACCCGGAGACCGAGGCGGCGATTTGCCGCAACCTGAAGACGCTGTCCGAGCGCACCGGACTGGCGCTGCTCGCCATCTCGCACCAGTCGGCCTGGACGGCGGCCGCCGACCGGGTCTACATGCTGCAGGACCAGCGCGTGATCGAGCTGCCGCGCCCCGTGGCACGCATCGTCGCGGTCTGAGCAAGATAGGCTCTAGCGCGCCGCGACGCTTGAGGACGTCGCCGGTATTTGCTAAGAGGGCGGCCGCTCCGATAATCCACAGTACCAGTCGCATGACGCCGACACCGAGCACGAGCCCCGACCTGCCCCCGCGCCGGGCCGACTTCGAGACCCTGGCCGAAGCCCTCGACTACGCGGCGCGCGGCCGCACGGGATTCAATTTTTATTCGGCGCGCGGCGACCTGCTCGACGCCGTCCCATACACGGATCTGCGCGAGCGCGCGCACGCCTTGGCCCGCGGCCTGATACGCGCCGGGTTGCCGCGGGGCGCCCGACTGTTGTTGATCGCCGACACCGATGCCGACGTCCCGGCGATGTTCCTCGCCTGCCAGTACGCCGCCATCGTGCCCGTCCCGGTTGCCCTGCCGGCGGGCATCGGCGGCAAAGACTCCTATGTCGCCACGCTGCGCCGGCAATTGCAGGGCTCGGGTGCCGCCGCCGCCATGGCGCCTGCGGGGCTGCTCGGTTATCTCCGAGAGGCTGCACTGGGGCTCGATGTGCCGTTGATCGGCGCGCCCGCCGATTTTGCCGCCCTACCGGGGGCCGGCGCCGACCTGCGGCCGTTCGGCGCCGACGATCTTTGCTATCTGCAATACTCATCGGGCAGCACGCGGTTTCCACTCGGCGTCCAGATCTCGCAGCGCGCGCTGCTCAGCAATAGCCGCGCCATCATCGAGGACGGTGTGCACATCGTCGCCAATGACCGCGTCGTGTCCTGGCTGCCGCTCTACCACGACATGGGGCTGGTGGGCACGCTGCTGATACCGCTCGCCAACCAGGCCTCGGTCGATTTTCTCACCACCCGGGATTTCGCGCGCCGGCCACTCACCTGGCTGCTGCTCATCTCGCGCAACGGCGGAACGATATCCTTCAGCCCGACGTTCGGCTACGACCTGGCGGCAAGGCGCGCCGACGACGACGTCGGGCGGCAACTCGACCTCAAGACGTGGAACTGTGCCGGCATCGGTGGCGACATGATCCAGCCGCGGGCGATGGAGCGTTTCGCCGACCGCTTCGCGCCCTGCGGCTTCCGCCGGACGGCGTTCGTCCCCAGTTATGGCATGGCCGAGGCGACGCTTGCCTTGAGCTTCGCGCCGCCGTCGCACGGCATCGAGGTGGACTACGTGGATCGCGAGCGGCTGGCCGCGGAAAACATCGCCGCGCCGGCCGCCCCCGGGGACGCGGCGCGCGGCTTCGTTCTCTGCGGCCGCCCGCTGCTCGGCCATGAATTGCAGGTGCGAGGCCCAGGTGGCGAGGCGCTCGCGGAACGCCGGGTCGGGCGCGTCTTTGCGCGCGGCCCCAGCATCACCAACGGATATTTCGGCGAACCGGAAGCGACCAGGCGCGTGCTGTCCGCCGATGGCTGGCTCGACACCGGCGACCTCGGCTACTTCGTGCGAGGCCAGATCGCGATCACCGGTCGCGACAAGGATCTTATCATCATCAACGGGCGCAACATCTGGCCGCAGGACCTGGAGTGGGCCGTGGAGGAGATGCCGGGCCTCAGGCGCGGCGACGCCGCGGCCTTCTCGGTCGAGGACCCGCACGCGGGCGAACGCGTCATCGTGCTGGTGCAGTGCCGCTCGACCGACCCCGCGGCCCGCCAGCGGCTCGCGCTCGACGTGCAAGGCCTGCTGCGCCGTGCCGCCGCCGTCGAGGCGGAAGTCGTCCTGGTGCGCCCGCACGCGCTGCCGCACACCTCGTCCGGCAAGCTCAGCCGCTCGCGCGCCAAGGCCAACTTCCTTGCCGGCGCGTTCGCGGCGACGGAGAGCGCCAAGCATCCGGCGGGCGCGTCGGCATCGACGGCGCCGTAGGCGCGGGCCGCATGGGCCGCACGGTTGCCGTCACCGGCGGCACTGGCTTCATCGGCAGCCACATCGTCGAGCGCCTGTGCGCCGATGGCTGGCGGGTGCGGGTGCTTACGCGCCGGCTGCCGGTCCGCCCCGAATTCGCCGACCGGACCGTCGAAGCCGTGATCGGCGCGCTGGACGACCCGGACAGCATCCAGGAATTGGTCCGGGGCGCCGGCGCGGTGGTGCATTGCGCCGGGCTCGTCAAGGCCATCGACGCCCGCGGCTTTCGTCGCGTCAACGAGGCCGGCACCGCGGCGCTCGCCGCCGCCGCCGCCCAAGGGCACCCGCCGCCATACTTCGTCCTGATCTCGTCGCTTGCCGCGCGCGTGCCCGCGCTCTCGCATTATGCCGCCAGCAAGCGCGCCGGCGAGCAGGCCCTAGCCGCCCATGCCGGGACGATGCCATGGGCCGCGCTGCGCCCCCCGGTGGTCTATGGACCCGGCGACCTCGAATGCCTCGCTCTGTTCCAGTGCGCCGCCAGGGGATTTGCACCGCTGCTGGGCGGCGACGCCAACCGGGTGTCGCTCATCCACGTCGGCGATCTGGCGGCGGCGGTGGCGACGCTGCTGGCGGAACCGGCGGGCGAATCGGACATTTTCGAGCTCGACGACGGAGCAGGCGGCTATTCGTGGCGCGATCTGTTCGAACTCGCGGGCGCCGCCCTCGGGCGGCGCCCGCGCGCGCTACCGGTACCGCGGGCCGCCCTCGCGGCCGTGGCGATGGCGGCCACGCTCGTCGCCCGCGCGACCGGGCGGCCGGCCATGCTTTCGCCTGGCAAGGTGCGGGAGATACTGCACTCCGACTGGCTATGCCGGGATCGCGCCCTGATCGAGAGGACGAGCTGGCGCCCGGTGCTGCCAGCCCGTGAGGGATTCGCGGCGACCGTGGCGTGGTACCGCCGCAACGGCTGGCTCCATGATTTGTAACACTTTGTTACAATTTGTTATTTCCAGATTTCGTCAAGCTCCAAGACAACTTACTCGGGAAGTGGGGGCCACATGCCGTCGGCGGCAGCGTGGCGGGGGCGTCGATGCAGATCCAACACCACACAATAGACCTGGTCGGCGAAATCTCGCGGCTGCTCGAGCCGTTCAGCAAGGACGGCCGGGCGATCGGCCGCGAGACCGACATTGCGAGGGATCTCAACCTCGATTCGCTGGCGGTGATGGACCTGATGATGCAACTCGAGGAACGGTTCGACATCTCCATACCGCTCAATCTGGTTCCCGAGATTCAGACCGTGGCCGACCTTGCGGCGGCGGTCGATCGTATCAAGAGGGAGGGGTGAGGATGGGGATTTTCGACCGGTATCGCCAGCAGCGGGAGACGTGCGAGGTCGTCAGGTCCTGCGGCGCCGATCCGTTCGCCGTCAGGATAGACCAAGTCCTGTCGCCGACCGAGGCGGTCATCGAGGGCCGCTACACCGTGCTCGTGGGCACCAACAACTACCTCGGGCTCACTTTCGAACAGGCTTGCGTCGATGCCGCCGCGGACGCCACCAGGGATCATGGCACGGGCACGACGGGCTCGCGCGTGGCCAATGGCAGCTATGCGGGGCACCAGCGACTGGAGGCGGCGCTGGCCGAATATTTCGGCCGCCGCCATTGCATGGTGTTCACCACCGGCTACCAGGCGAATCTGGGCGTGATCTCGACGGTGGCCGGCCCAGACGACTATCTGCTGCTCGACGCCGACTGCCACGCCAGCATCTACGACGCGTCCCGGCTGGGCCTGGCGACCGTCATCCGTTTCAAGCACAACGATGCGGCCGACCTCGACCGGCGCCTGCAGCGGTTGGCCGACAAGCCCGGCAACAAGATCGTCGTCACCGAAGGCATCTACAGCATGCTGGGCGACCAGGCGCCGCTGGCGGATTTCGTCGCGGTGAAGCGCCGGCACGGCGCATATCTCATCCTGGACGAGGCGCATTCGATGGGCGTGCTCGGCCGCACGGGACGCGGTCTCGCGGAGGCGACGGGCCTCGAGGCGGATGTCGATTTCATCGTCGGCACATTCAGCAAGAGCCTGGGAGCGATCGGCGGATTCTGCGTGTCGGATATCCCTGATTTCGAGATCATGCGCGTGGTGAGCCGGCCGTACATGTTCACCGCCTCGCTGCCGCCATCCATCGTCGCCTCGGTGACGGCGGCCTTGAGGACCATCGCCGCCAGGCCGGAATTGCGCACCCGGCTGTGGGCCAACGTCAATCTGCTGTATGACGGCCTGCAGCGGCGCGGCTTCCATTTGGGTCCGCAGAAGGGTCCGGTGGTTTCGGTCCATCTGCCGAGCGCGCACTTGGCGGCGCAGGTGTGGCATGCGCTGCTCGAGGCCGGGGTCTATGTCAACCTCATGCTGCCGCCGGCCACGCCCAACGGCACGGCGCTGCTCCGTTGCAGCGTGTGCGCCGCGCACGACCGCCGGCAACTCGAGACCGTGATCGAGACGCTGACCGCGATCGCGTACCAGATGGACCTGCTGGAGGCGCCCGCGGCGGTCGCCTGAGTGCGGCTTATCTGAACGCGCCGAGCCGATAGAGCCGCCAGGCGATCCAGGGCGCCGATAGCAGCGGGTGGCGCCGCTGCCATGGCGTCGGCGTCACGGCGACGCCCGAGTGGCGCCTGACCTTCCAAAGAATGTAGCCCTGCCCGCCCTCGAAGGTGAACGCGGCCTTGATCAGTCGGAGCAGGTTCATCGGCTTGCCCACGAGGCGACGCAGCGCCCAGAGCGACTGGGCCCAACGGAGCGGCGTCCTGGCCCCTACGGCGGCGGCGAGCGCCAGGGCCGTCGTCCGCTCATAGAACTCCCGGCCGGCGGCGTAGAGCTCGACCGCGCGTCCGGGGCCTTCCGCGCGCAGCTCGGTCCGATAGCTCTCGCGAAAGGCGCGGGTCCACAAGTCGGCGGCCGAACATCTCTCGCCGACGAGCCCCGCCGTGGCCGCCGCCGCGGTGACAAGGGCCTCGACGAGGGCCGATTCAACCGCGCCGCGCGCAGCATCGTCGCGGCAGTAGACAAGCCGCACCGGCTGCGCGAAGCGCGCCCACAGGCGCGGATGCAGGCTGCGCCGGGAGCAGCCGCGCCGAAACGCGTCGAGCGAGATGATGGCGTACTTGACCGCCAGACGGCGGCCCCGCCATGGCGCTTCCGCGAAGAACACGTTCGGCGGCAGCAACAAGTTGGCGAGCGCGGCCAGCGGGTTCGCATAGACGCCGCGGTAGCGATCCACCAGCAGGTAGAGGTCAAGCACGGATTCGGGAGCGGGATCGCTTCCCCGCCTCAGACACGAACCGTAGTATACGATCGCCTGGATCGACCCCGGGTGCCGGCGCAGCATTTGCTCGGCCACCTCGCGCACCGACGCCGGAACCGGCCGGGCGATTTCCGCGCCGATGACCGCTGCCAGGTCGCGGCGCGCCTGTTCGACGGCGGTCATCGCGCCAGCGTCACGAAGTCAATGCGACGATCCGCGCGCACGCGGACCGGTACGCCCGGCTCCGCGTGAAACATCTCGCCGTCGAGCACGACCGCGCCATCGAGAGCGAACGCGACCTCGTTCGCCCGGCCGCTCGCATAGCCCAGCCCGCTCATCCACGGCCGCGGCCTGCCGCGGAGGACGGGCAGCGCCGCCCGCGCGAACCGGCCCGGCGGAAACGGCAGAAAGGTGTATCGCACGCCCCCCGCCCCGTCGCCCCAGAACGGCATCAGGCCCAGGACGAGACGCTCGAGCGTGGTCGCCAGGAGGCCGAGATAGCTGCCCTCCCGGGCCGGCGCCTCGTCGAGCGCGATCGAAATGCGCTGGCCCTGATAGAGCGCATCGGGACCGCCTCGGCGCCACAGCATGTTGCCTGCGAATACGCCGAGCGCCAGCGCGATCGCCAACGACCTGTGGGCTCCGGTCGGATGAATGCGCCGGCGGGCGAGGAGAGCGGTGCGATGGAACGCCCCGGTGCCGAGAAACATGCCGTACATGGGTGACCGTCCGAGGCCGGCGTCCACCGACAGGACCGGCCGCCCGAGGCGCCTCAACCCATCGCCGGTCCGAGCCCGCGCCAGCAGCGCCTCGAGCGCCCCAGGGCGCCCGCCCGGCAGGCCGACATCGGCGGCAATCAGATTGGCGTTGCCGCTTGGCAAAACGGCAAGCGCGGGCAGGCGCTCGAACGCGCCGCCGTTGAACAGCGCCGTCAACAGGGAGTGCACGGTGCCGTCGCCGCCGTTGACCACGATGAGCTCCACGTCGCGACGAGCGAGGTCGCGCAGCGCCTCGGGCAACTGCTGGACTCCGTCCAATTCGACGTGCGCAACGTCGGCGGATCGTGCCAGCACGGCGCGCAATGCATCCATGCCGTCCCGGTTCCGGCGACTGCGCGGGTTGCTGACGACGCCTATGTGCATCACGGAGCGCCCGACGGCTCCGCCAGCCAGGATCGCGGCGACGAGCCACGCGCCCTCATGACACCCGCCTGCGCCAGGCGGACGCCGTGGAACGCCAACGACAGCACCGTCCACGCGGCCACGGCGAGAAAACCCAAATCCGGCCGGCCGATCGCGGCGCCGAGGGTGAGCAGCACGAGGTTCGAATTGCGCCGGGCGGTGAACAAGCGGAACCAGGAGTCGATCGGGCGCCAGGCGTGTATTTCGATGCCGAACCGCCAAATGAACAGGCCCTCGATCAGGCGGCCGGCCAGGTATCCGCCGACGACCGCCCACAGCGCCGCATCCATGACTGTCGACGGCACGGCTGCCGTCGCCGCGGCGCCATGCCGCCAGGCGGCGTACCAGAGCGGCGGATGCACGAGGTCGATGCCGTGATCCAGCACGTCGCCCAGCTTGCTGGAGGTGAGCGTCACCCGCGCCAGCTTGCCGTCCACCGTGTCGAGGAACGTCATGATCCAAGCCGAGACGAGACCGAGCTGGAAGTCGCCGACCGCGAAGCCCCACAACGCCAGCAGCACGAACGCAAGGCTGACCCAGGTCACGGCGTTGGCGGAGACGCCCGACCTCGCCGCCCAGCCGGTCACCCAGCGGGCGGGCAGCGGCCACAGCCACTTGGTGATGAAATCGGTCACCCCCTTGTAGGCGCCCGCGAACATGCGGCGTTCGATCGCCGCTGGTGACAGCTCGGCGAGGTTCAGCACGTAGGGCGCCGCCCGCTTGCGCAGCGCGTGGTGATAGGACGAGCCGAGCTCGTCCGGCCCGAGCACCGAAAGGCCGGCGGTTCGCCGGTCTCCGGCGGCGAAGCTGGCGTCGCGCAACAGCAGGGCCACCTCGCCGGCGCGCGCCGCCGAGACATGGGCCGCCACCGGGCGCTGGCTCGCGCCGGCGCGGTCCGCGAGAATGGTGTCGCTGGCCTCCACCAGCGCCTTGGCCAGGCTATCCTGGATCACGTAATCGGCACGCGCCAGCACCACGGTACCCCGATCCGGCAACGGCTCCGCGTCGCCCGCTAGGTCGCCCGCCCCGGCCCGTTCGAGGCAGCGCCGCCAGCGCTCCTCCTGCGTCAGTCCCCACAATCTCCTGTCGCAACGCCCGATCAACTTCGCCGCCGGCCGATCCCGGCCGCGTTCCGATTCCCGCCGCGGCGCCGTCCATCGCTGCCGGCCCTTCATGCGCGCCCACTCCCCGAAAAACCAAAGAAACCTTGACCCGCGCCGGGTTCCGCGACAAGAACGACCGCATATATCGTCGCCCGTTCCCTGTTAAAAGCAAAATGTTCACCCTCGCCCATCTGTCGGACCCGCATCTTGGGCAAATGCCGGTGCCCACCGTCTCGGAGCTGCTCGGCAAGCGCTGCCTCGGCTATCTGTCCTGGACGTTCCGGCGGCGGCCGATCCATGACGGGCCGGTGCTGCCGGCATTGACGGATGACCTGCGGCGCCAGCGGCCCGACCACATCGCGGTCACGGGCGACATCACCAACATCTCGTTGCCGCGGGAATTCGCCCGCGCGGCACGCTGGCTGGGCGCGCTGGGCGACCCGGCGGCGGTCACGGCGATCCCCGGCAACCACGACGCCTATGTGCCGGTGTCGTGGGCCGAATCCTGGGCCCTCTGGCAGGCCAACATGACCGGCGTCGGCAACGGACTCGACGGCGCTGAGACGCCGGTGCGCTCGGCCGGCGACTTTCCCTTCGTCAGGCTGCGCGGGCCGGTGGCGCTGGTCGGCGTCTCGACCGCCCGCCCGATGCCGCTCCATAGCGCCGCCGGCATGATCGGCGAGGAGCAGCTTGCCGCGCTTTCCGACCGGCTCGCCGCGCTCGACGGACGCGGCCTGTTCCGCGTGGTGCTCATCCACCATCCGCCGCTGCCCGGCAAGGCGAGCCGGCGCAAGCAGCTGCTCGATGCCGCCCTGTTCCGCGCGACGATCGCCCGTGTCGGCTGCGAGATGGTGCTGTTCGGTCACAGCCATGTCTCGGCCGTCGAGAAGCTGGCGACCCCGAGCGGCCACGCGCCGGCGATCTCGGTGCCATCGGCGTCGGCCCGGCCGCACCCTGGCAAGGACCACGCGCGCTATCATCTCTATCGCATCGAGCGCGACGGCGCCGACTGGCGCGTGCAGGTGGAAGTGCGCGGCGTCACCCGCGATCTCGATCGCTTCGCCACCGAGGGCCGTTTCGTGCTGATGGTCCCCGGCGGCCGGCGCAACGGCGGTACGCCGCCATGATCGAGGCCCCCCTGGTCAACGACACGATGCGCAAGTTCGGCTACCCCGATACGCTGGTCGCCGAATATGACCGCTGGGTGGTGCTGCTGCGGCCGCGGCAGGCGACGCTGGGCGCGCTGGTGCTGGCCTGCCGGGAGCCGGCGACGGCCTTCGGCCAGGTGAGCGCCGCCGCCTTCGGCGAGCTGGGGAAGATCGTCGGCAGCATCGAGGCGACGCTGGCCCGCGTCTTCGCCTACGACAGGATCAACTATCTCATGCTGATGATGGTGGACCGCGAGGTGCATTTCCACGTTCTGCCGCGTTATGCCCGCGACCGCGAGTTCGCCGGCGCCATGTTCGTGGATGCCGGCTGGCCGCAGGCGCCCGAGCTCGCCGGCGCGACCGAGCTCACCGCCGAGGCGAGGGGCCGGTTGCTTGACGCGCTTCGCGGCCAGTGGACGCCATGAAGACATTCGACCGCTACATCATCGGCAAGACCGCGTGGCCGCTCGCGGCCGCGCTTGGCGTGGCCCTGCTGGCGCTGCTGCTCGAACGCACGGTTCGCCTGCTCGACCTGGTGGTGAACGAGGGCGGGACGTTCTACCTGCTGCTGCGCATGCTGGCGAACCTGATCCCGCACTACTTGGGGCTGGCGCTGCCGGCCGCGTTCTTCATCGGCATGCTGCTCGCCACCCTCCGGTTCAGCAACGACAGCGAGTTCGACGCCATGCAGGCGGCGGGTTTCGGCCTGGGACGGATGCTGGCGCCGCTGATGGCCTTTGCCGCGGTGCTAACCCTGTGCAGCACGATCGTCATCGGCTACCTGCAGCCGCATACCAGGTACGCCTATCGGGCGCTCGTTTATCTGGTCACCAATACGGCCTGGGACTACGCGCTCGAGCGGGGCGCGTTCTTCTCCGGATTTGGCGGCATGACCATCTCGGTCGAGGACATCACGGACCGCGGGCGCCGGCTCGCCGGCGTATTCATGCACCAGCAGGATGCCGAAGGACGCTCCACGACGACCACGGCCGAATCGGGCCAGGTGTTCCGCTCGGCCGACGAGGACCGACTGATCTTGAGCCTGCGGCAGGGCGTCAGGGTCGATTCCCGCGGCCAAGGCCGCAGCGCCACCATCGTGACCTTCGATCGCCTCGATCTGCCGCTGGATATGGCGCTGGCGCCGGCGCCGTTCCGCCAGCACCGCGAAGGCTATCGCGAGTTGACGCTGTTCGAATTGTGGGCCGCCCGCGCGGCGCCGCCAGTGGGTATGAGCGTGGCAGGGACCGAGGCGGAGATCCACGAGCGGCTGGTGCGGATTGCGACTTTGTTGTTCCTGCCGCTTCTCGCCCTGCCGCTGGGGACCGCCACGCGGCGCGCCTCGCGCTCCATCGGGCTCGCGGTCGGCCTCGCGATTCTGGTCTTCTACCACCATCTCCTGCAGCTCGGCGACAGCCTCGCCTCGGCAGAGATCGTCTCGCCCTGGATCGGTTTCTGGCTGCCCTACGCCCTCTTCGCCGGGTTCAGCGGCTGGGCTTGCCACGCCGCCAGCACGCGGCCCGGATTCAATGTGTTCTCGCACGTGATCGGCGCCATCCAGCGGCTCGCCGACCACCTGCGCGGCCTGCTGGCGCGACCGGGCCACGCCCAATGATGCCGACTATCGTCAAATATGCGTCGCGCCAGTTTCTCATGCAGCTGGTCTTCGCGCTCGTCGGCCTGGTGTCGTTGCTGCAGCTTTTCGACCTATTGAACAACGCGACGGACATCCTGCGACGACACGACGACAATCTGCTGGCGCTGGCCAAGTACGCCTTCCTGCGGCTGCCGCAGGCGACCGTTCTGCTGATGCCGTTTTCCGTCCTGCTGGCCTGTCTCATCGCGCTCAGCCGGCTTGCCATCTACAATGAGGTGCTGGTGCTGAAGGCCGCCGGACTGCCGTACTACCGCCTGCTCGTGGCGTTCGTGCCGGCGGTCCTGCTGGCGTCGCTGGTCCACTTCTTCATCAGCGATCAGATCAACCCGATAACGTCGCGCGCGTTGCTCGAGTGGGACGCCCGTGCCGATTTGGCCGACATCTCGCGCTCGTACACGCCGGGCAATCCGGTCTGGATTCGGGACGGCGAACTCACGGTCCGAGTGGGCACGGTGTTCGGCGACGGCTACGAGCTGTCGAACGTCGTCCAGTTCGTGCGCGACCCGCGGCGCAACCTGGTCGCCAGGATCAACGCCAACCACGCCAGCTACCGGAACGGACAGTGGGTGCTAACGGGCGTCGAGACCTTCTCGGTCACACGCGGCGCCACGGAGGCCTACAGAAGGGCCGCCACCATGGTGTGGGACACCAGGTTGACGCCCGGGCACTTCTCCGACATGGCGGCGACGCCGTCCAGCCTTTCCTTGCGCGAGTTGCGCCGATTCGTGTCCAGCCCCGGCGTCGGCGCGCATGCCAGCTACTTTTACGAGACCTGGCTGTTCAAGCGCCTCGCCATTCCGCCGATCTCGCTTCTGATGCTGCTACTGGCGGCTCCCGTGGCCCAGGGCATGATGCGCCAAGGCAGCATGGCGGCGGGATACATGATCGGCATCGGACTGGGGTTCTTTTATTTCGTGACCGATGGCCTCGTGCTCGCGCTAGGCGAGGCCGGCGCGATCCCGCCCGTGCTGGCGGCGTGGACGCCGGCCGCGCTGTTCGGCAGCATCGGAGGCGCGGCCCTGCTGCGCATGGAGGGCTATTGACCCGGATTCGCGACTTAAACTGCGTGGATAAGAAATGTCACTAGCGCTAGAGAGTCGACTCTGACATAGAACGCGACCCATGGTAGCAGCGTGTACTGCATACCCGATAGAAAGGCGAAACCGGAGCCAGACGCAGAAGCTGGCGTTGTCCGTGTGACCGGCCGGTCGCCTGCCGTGCCGCCGGTGGCGTTGCCCGACGCGAGAGTGCTGGTGCACATCGGCCTGCACAAGACGGGCACCACTTGGCTGCAGCAGCACTTTTTTTCGTGCGAGGCGTATGGCTTTTGGTCACCGTTAGAAGCGGGTGCCTCCGCGAAGGAGCGCGTCAAGGCAGTCGGGCGGATGTTCCTTCGGGATGGGCGCGGGCGCCTGATCGCGGACGAGGTTTTCGACGCGACCCGGCTGCGCGAGCGCCTGTCCGCTTACCGCGTCCCGGACGGGCTTTGCGCCGTCACTAGCGCCCAGCGACTTAGCGGCCACCCGCTGTCGAACGGTTTCGATCGAGCCGCCATATGCCGGCGCATCAAGGACGTGTTCCCCAACGCGCGGATTCTTATGGTTATCCGCGAACAACGTGCGATGATCCTGTCGAGCTACATGCAGTACCTGCATCGCGGCGGCAGGCATTCGCTGCGGTTCTGCGTCAATCCGCCGTGGGATCACCGCCTGCCCGTGCCGGATCTGCAGTTCTGGAAATACGATCGGCTCATCGCAATGTACCAGCAGGCCTTCGGGCCGGAGAATGTGTTGGTGTTGCCTTATGAGATGCTGCGGGATCGACCGCAGCAGTACATCGCACATATATGCTTGTATTGCGGGTTGGCGCCGCCGCCCGATCTCCCGTTCGCCCGAAGGTCGAATGCGCGTTCGCAATACTTCACTGACTACCATTTACGCTGGATGAGTTTTCTGCTCAGTAGCACTTTTGCCAGCCATTACAATCCGGCTCCGTTCCGGCGAAAACTGGCGAGCATCATAGCTCGTCGGATCAAGCAGGCTCTGGCCACCGTCGTCCCGGAGGTTCTGAATCAGCGGACAAAGGACCGGCTGGATTGCACGATCGAACGCATGACCCGCGATGTCTTCGTCGAAAGCAACCGTAGGGTCGAGGCCCTGATGGGCATTGCGCTCGCCGATTACGGGTATGACGTCTGATTCACGGAAAGTTGCGCGGATGCGGCTCTCTCCTCTGACGGCTCCAGGCATTGGCATTGCCAACCGCGAGCAATTGAATTGAGGGACACCGGGCCCGCGACCGAACCCGCCGCCCGCGGCAGGCTGTCGTTTGCCGATCTGCTGCGCGGCGACGTCGGCAAGATTCATCGGGCGATGAACGACGCCGAATCGACCAGTCGCGGCGCGGCGCTGCTGTTCAGCCTGGGAACGTGGAGCGAGAAGCACGGGACCTATCGGGCGAAGATCGTCTACTGCCCGCCGCTCAATCTGCTGTGGGGCGCGCGGGTCCGGGACGATAGCAACGCGGCCGCACTGCATGCCTGCTACGCGCGCGAGATCTGGCGCGAGCGCGGACCTTTCGCACGGCTGCGCCTGGTCCTCGCCATTCTCTGGCTGTGGCTGCCCATCAACCTGGGCATGACGGTGTGGTTCACGACGCTGAATGGCGGAGCCGTGCGGCAGCGCAGCGGCAAGGGAGTTTTCAGGCAGGCGATCGAGCAGCTCTGGCTGTCCGCCCTCCACGGCATCATGCCGCCGTGGTATTACATGTTCGATCTCCATGACGACGCCTTGCGCGCCAAGGCGGGCCGCTACTTGCATCGCTACGAATACAAAGGGGTGTTCTACCGGCTGATCAAGAGCGCGCTCAGCGCCGACCGCAGCCCGCTTGCCGACAAGATTGCCTTCGACGCCTTGTGCCGCGAGCGCGGCTTGCAGGTCGTACCGCTGCTGGCGGTGGTGGAGAAAGGCGGCATCGTCCGCCATAGCGGCGCCTCGCCGCTGCCGCCCCATGACCTGTTCGCCAAGCCGCGCACCGGGCGCGGCGGGCAGGGCGCCGAGCGCTGGGACTGCCTCGAGCCTGGACGATATCGGAACAGCCGAGGCGCGATCCTCGGCGAGGCGGCGCTGCTCGATCATTTTAAGTCGCGCGCCGCCAAGGACGCCATTCTCGTCCAGCGGCGGATGCAAAACCACCCCGACCTGCTCGACCTGAGCAACGGTGCGCTGTCCACCCTGCGGATTGCGACCTTCAGGGACGAGCAGGGCGGCATCGAGGTCACCAACGCCGTGTTCAGGATGGCGATCGGCGACAACGACGTCGTCGACAACTTCCATGCCGGCGGCATCGCGGCAGCAGTCGATCTCGACACCGGCGAGCTCGGACGCGCGACCGACCTCGGTTTGCGCCCCGAGATAGGCTGGCGGGACAGGCACCCGGACACCGACGCTCAGATCCGCGGCCGACGGCTGCCGTATTGGTCCGAGACGCTCGAGCTCGTCCGTCGCGCGCACGCGGCGTTCGCCGATCGCATTGTGGTCGGTTGGGACGTGGCGATCCTGCAGAACGGTCCCTGCCTGATCGAGGCGAACGGCTCGCCGGATGTGGACATCTTCCAGAGGATCGAGGCGCGGCCGCTCGGCGACAGGCGGTTCGCCGCCCTCCTCCACTACCACCTGCGCCGGGCGCAGGCCGCGCGGGACGCCGCCGCGGCCGTATAGCGGCGCGGGCGGCGGGCTTGCGCCGTTTTGGGCCAGCGGCTAGATTGCGCTTGGCGCCTGGCCCCGCCCTGGAAAGACGACGGTGCAAATGAAAATCGGGTTCTGGAAGCATCGCACGTACAACCTCGCGCGCATGTCGCTGAGCGAGTTGATCGCCGCCTATTTCACCTACCCGTCGATCCTGCTCTATCTGGCGCTCGCCGCCCTGAGCGCGGCGGTCGCGGCCTACGGCGCGGACGGCCCATGGCCGCCGGTCGCCGCCGCGCTGCTGACGGCGCTGGTCTATCCCGCGGTCGAGTACCTGCTGCATCGTTTCGTGCTGCATGGGCGGTACCTGTACAAGTCGCCGTGGACGGCGGCGACGTGGAAACGCATTCATTTCGACCATCACCAGGACCCGCACGATCTGCGCGTGCTGTTCGGCGCGCCGTATACGACGCTGCCGACGATTGCCGCGGTCACGCTGCCGCTGGGCGGGCTGGTGGGCGGGCTCGCCGGCGCCGGCGCGGCGTTTGCCACCGGCCTGGTCATCTTCTGTTTCTATGAGTTCTGCCACTGCATCCAGCACCTCAATCACCAACCCCGCTCGAAGTACCTGCAGCGCATCAAGCGCTCGCATCTCGCGCACCACTTTCACGACGAAACCGGGAACTTCGGCATCACCAGCGCGCTCTACGACCGGTTGTTCGGCACCCTCTACGGGAACACGCGCGACCGGCCGCGCAGCGCCACCACGTTCAACCTCGGTTACACGGCGGAGGAAGCGGCGCGCTATCCGTGGGTGGCAGCGTTGTCGCACGGCACGCGGGGCGACGCCAATCCGCGCCGCTTCCGCGAAGGCGAAATCGGCGCGCCGCAGCAATGACGGCGGCCAGCTCGGCCCCCGCGTCGGGCCGCGGCGGCGGCGATTCCGGGGCGGTCCGCATAACGGCGGTCGAGGACGCGTGCGGCCTCGACGCCTTCATCCGTTTTCCCGTCGGGCTCTATCGCGGCCACGCCGGCTATGCCGCACCGCTCGCGGACGAGCAGCGAAAGACGCTGCGCCGCGACCGGAACCCCTATTTCCAGCATGCCGAGGCGCGCTATTGGTTCGCCCATCGGGACGGCCGGCCGGTGGGCCGGATCAGCGCCCAGATCGACCGGCTCTACCTGGACCGCTACGTTGATTTTACCGGGCACTTCGGCTTCCTCGACGCCATCGACGACAGGGCGGTATTCGCCGCCTTGACCGGTGCCGCGGAGGATTGGCTGCGCGCGCGGGGCATGCGCCGCTGCCTCGGCCCGTTCAACCCGTCGATCAACGAGGAATGCGGCCTTCTGGTGCAGGGCTTCGACGCCCCGCCCATGTTGTTGATGCCTTATGCGCCGCCCTATGCGTCGACGCGGCTCGCCGAACAGGGTTACGGCAAGGCAAGAGACCTCATCGCCTACGATTACGACCTTATCGCCGCGCGCCCGGTTGCCCGGCAGCGACTTCTCGACCAAGCCGCAGCCGGGCGCGCGCGGGTGCGCCAGTTCGACATGAGGCGCTACGACGAGGAGATCCACCTCATCCTCGAAATTTTCAACGACGCCTGGTCGGACAACTGGGGATTCGTCCCCATGACGGCCGAGGAGATCGCCACGGTAGCCGCGGCGATGCGGCCGCTGCTGCGCTCCGAGCTCGTGTGGTTCGCCGAATTGGACGGCAAGGCCGTCGGCATGATCGCCGCCCTGCCGAACCTGGCCGAGGCCATCCGCGACCTCGACGGCCGGCTGCTGCCGTTCGGCTGGCTCAAGCTCCTGTGGCGGCTGAAGGTCGCCGGGGTGAAGAGCGCCCGCGTACCGCTGTTCGGCGTGCGCAAGGCCCTGCACCGCACTCCGCTGGGGGCGGCGCTGGCGTTGATCGCGATCGAATCGCTGCGCGTGGCCATCACGTCGCTCGGCTTCCGGCGCGCCGAGCTGTCCTGGATCCTCGAGGACAACATGCCGATCCGCCGCATGATCGAGAGCGTCGGCGGACGCGCTTACAAGACCTACCGCATATACGAGAAAGTGCTGGCGTGAGCGGCGGATCTTTCACGGCGTTGGTGCTGGCCGGTAGCCGCGGTCCGGGCGACCCGGTCGCGCTCCACGCCGGCCGGTCCCACAAGGCCGAGGTGCCGGTCGCCGGCGTGCCGATGCTGGTGCGCGTCGTGCGCACCCTCGAACGGGCCCCCGCGGTCGGCCGCATCGCGCTCTGCGTCGGCGACCGGGGCCTGATCGATGGCCTGCCGGAGCTGGCCCAGCGCGTCAACGCCGGAACGGTGGCACTCACCCCCGCCGGAACGACGCCCAGCGACAGCGTGCGGCGCGCGCTCGACGCCATCGACCGGCCGTTCCCTCTCTTGGTGACGACCGCCGATCACCCCCTGCTGACGGTATCCATGGTGGAGGAATTCTGCGCCGCGGCCGCCCAGTCCGACGTCGACGTGGCGATCGGCGTGGCGCCGACCTCGGCGGTTCGCGCCGCCTATCCGGAGGCCGTGCGCACCTACTACCGCTTCGCCGGCGAGGGCTACAGCGGCTGCAACCTGTTCGCCTTCAAGCGGCCGGCGGCGGTCCGCGCGGCCGAATTCTGGTCCGCCATGGAGCGGCATCGCAAGCGCCCCTGGCGCCTCGTCGCCGCCATCGGCCCGAGCACGCTGCTGCGATACTTGCTCGGGCGCCTCACGCTGGACACCGCGCTTGCCTTGCTGTCGCGCCGCATGGGCGCCACTCTCGGCGCCGTCGTGCTGACATCCGCCGACGCCGCGATCGACGTGGACAAGCCCGCCGACCTGGAACTGGCCGAGACTATCCTGAAGCGCCGCGCCGGAGTCTGACGGTTTCCTCGTCGGCGAGCCACCGCCGCACGAGGCTTTCGGCGTACGCCAAGTCGGCCGTGTAATCGACTTCGCCCCAGGGCAGCCCCTCGATCGACAATGTTTCGACGAGGCCGCGCTCCGCCAGTTGGCCGATCACCATGAGATACCACCAGCGCAGCCCCTCGGGCGTCCGCATGGCGCGCTCGACGGCGTCGCGAAACAGCCGCGGTCCGTCGCCGCGGATCAGGACGAAGCCGATCGATTCGCCGTTCACGCGCGCGAGCGGCAGGAGCTTGCCGATCTCGATGAGCCGCGAGCCTTCGATGCGGACCTTCATGTCGTCGGCGTCGTAGCCGTCCTTGCGGTCGACCGCCACGGTGATCGGCGCCGGGGCCGCCGCGAACAGGCGCTCGGCGACGGCCGCGGGAAACAGCGTGTCGCCGTTCACGATGGCGAAGTCGCGGTCCATCGCGCGGCGCGCGAGCCAGCAACTTCCCAAATTGTCGGCCAGGTTGAAGAACGGGTTGAAGACGGTGCGGATGGATACGCCCGGCCGGCGGAGCCCGGCTAGTACGTCCTCGACCAGGTGGGCCTCGAAACCGACGACCACGACGAAGTCATCGACCCCGGCCCGGCCGAGCTCCCGGATCTGCCATTCGATCAACGGACGGCCGGCGATCGGAAGCAGGCATTTCGGCAGTCGTTCGGTCAGCGGCAGCAACCGCGAGCCTTGCCCGGCGCTCAAAAGTAGTGCCCGCATGGATATCTTCCCTCGGCCGACGCGCCGGCGGAGAATGTGGAAATCCCGTGGGTTAGTCAATCGGCTTACCCATCGGGACGGTGGACATGCGGTCCCGAAAGAGGTTTTGTTAACCCAATCGGCGGCAGGCTGTCGGTTGGCGCGGCCGCCGAGGGAGTTGCCATGGCGCCGAGCGTCCTCGCTTGCTTGCCCGTTCCGTTGCACCCGGTGAGCCGGATGATCCTCGAGGCATTCCTCGACGGCCGGCTCACCCGCGCGGATTTCCTGTGGGGGTTCCACTTGCCGAACTCGGATTACCTGCCCGTGGCCCAGTGCGTGTTGCTGGCCCTGGCTTGGTGAGGCAAAGACGCTTTGCAGCCGCTGGGCGGGTTTGCTATAACCGCGCCGCTCCGGTTTCCTCGCTTTCTAATCCGCGGTAGCTCAGTCGGTAGAGCAAGCGGCTGTTAACCGCTGGGTCGTAGGTTCGAGTCCTACCCGCGGAGCCAATCGGCCACAAGGGCGCGGGGATCCCCGCGCCCTTGTCGGCTTCGATCCCCGGGCGCCACGTCCGGATCGCGCTTCAACCCTGCGACCGGTCGGCCAGGAAGCCGTGCAAACGCGCGTCCTTGGTCCTGAAATGGTCGGTGAACCATTTGTCGAGCTTCTCCGACAGGCGCGCTTCGTAGGCAGCGAAGGCGCCCTCCTCATACCCGATCATGAGGTCTCGGATTTCGTCCAGCAGGCGCTCGTGGTCGGCCTTGTGATCGTCATACTGGTCGTATCCGATTTCGCGCATTACCTTCTCCTCCAACGCGAAATGCGCGGCGATGTTGGCCAGCAATTCGCCGAAGACCTCGACCACGGCCTCCCATCCCGACTTGCCGAAAAGGTTTTCGTGCAGCTCGTTGATCAACCCGATAAGGTTCTCATGCTCGTAGTCCACATCGGGAATGCCGATCTTGAACTCGTCCCGCCAATCGATGAGCGCCATGTCCGCCTCGCTCCGCCCGCGGCTACTTGATGACGAAACCGCCGGCTTCGGCGTGAAAGTCCACCACAAGGTTTTGTCGCGGCGCCAGGTCGATATCCGCGTCGCGCACATAATCATAGCCTTCGTCGCGCGCGCTGTCTCGCAGGCGCGCCGCTAGGCGGTGCGGCCCGGGCTCGACCGTGAAGCGTCGATAGACGCGCGAGGGCCCGTCGCCCGACAACCCGCTCGGCGGCAGGAGATCCCGATAGAGCACCTGCCCATCGAGCAGCAGTTCGACCAGAACCGGCTGGCGCTCGCGAGTGCAGACGAGCGGCTTGCGCATGTTGGGGGCCAATTCCGCCAGCTCCTCGGCGGTGCGCCGGCGGCAGGCCTCCTTGCGGTCCGCCGCGTGAGTGAAGCTCAGCTTGATCAGCGCCCGGTCGGGTGGGAAATGAGTGTAAGCCGGAGACTGGGAGAAGTTGCCAAGCAATAGGGCGACCAGCAGATAGGCCGCCGCCTGGCCGGCCAGTTGCCAGAGCCTAGCCATGGGGCGATTCCGCTGGTGAGGGCGCCTCGATCGCGGGCCGGCCGGCCGCCGTGTCGAGCGACGCCGCGAAGGCGGCCAGAGCGCGGCGCAGACGGGCCCGCTCGACCGGCACGGTCCATAGCTTCGCGATGCGCTCCCGCGGCACGCGCGCGCGCAACCGAGGGTCGCGCGTGCCGGCGAGCCGCCCGTCCATCCAGCGCGGGCCGAGCCGATGATGACACTCCCCCGCCCCGCAACTCGACAGGAACACGCCGTCTGCCAGCCGGCGGCTCAGCACGTAGTCGATGAAGGAAGGCGGCAGCATGGCGATACAAGGCAGGCCCACCGGCGCCACGGTGGCGCCGCCAAGCGGCCGCAAATCGGCTCCGCGCTCGCATCCGAACAGCACGATCCGCCTCGCGCCGGAGAGCCTAGCCGCGGCCGCGTCGATTCGGTCGCGCAGCTCGCGCAATGTGAACTCGGGCAGGTCGATGCCCGGCAACAGTCCGCCGCGCCGGCGAAACGGCGTCGAGGTCGGGCAGGAACCGGCGCAGATGCCGCAGGCGGTGCACAGGCAGGGGTCGACCACAGCCTGGTGGGTGAAGGCGCGGCCGTCCGTGCGCGGTCCCATGGTGATGGCGTTGTAAGGGCAGTCTTCGGCGCAGCGCGAACAGCCGTTGCAGTTGTCGAGGTCGACAGCGGCCGCGGCGGCGCGGCGCAGCGGCGGCAACCAGGGCAACAGCAACAGCGCCAACGTCCCGCCGCCGGCCAGCGCCCACACCTTGCCGGCCGACCAGAGGTCGAGCAGCGGATAGAGCCCGAGATAAAACCAGTCGAGATCGACGACCGCGGGAACGGTCGCCAGATCCGCCCTGCCTTGGCTGGTCGCCGGAGCGATCAACGACAGCGCGAGCAGCATCAGCAACGTGCCGGCGGCAAGGCCGCGCGGCGGATTGACCCGCGGCCGCGAGATGCGTTGCAAGTGGAGCCACATGACGAACAGAAGAAACAGCGGCACGACGATGTGAATGAACACCAGCAGGGTGAAGAAGCGGTCGCTCAGGCTGTCGGGGGCGAGGAAGTTGCGCGCGATCGGTTCGCCGAATATCGGCACGCCGTCGATCCACTCGGTGGTGGCGATTGCCACGTATTGGGCGAGCTTGTCCCATACCAGCCAGTAGCCGCTGATCCCGGCGGCGAACACCAACCACAGGATCGGCACGCCGGTCAGCCAGGAGAACCAACGCACGCCGCGGTAGCGGTCGAAGGCGAACTCACGCAGCAGGTGCAACACCATCGCCACCACCATGCCGTCGCTGGCATAGCGGTGCAGACTGCGCAGTACCCCGCCCAGATACCATTGCTCGCGCGTCAGGCGCTCGACCGAATCGAAGGCGCCGGTCACGCCAGTATCGAACAGAATGTAGAGATAGATGCCGCTGACGGCGACGATCCAGTACAGGAAGTAGCCGAGCGCGCCCATTTGGCCGATGGGGTTCCAGGCCGGCCCGAAGATGCGATCGAGGCCGGCCTCGAGCCCGGCGAAAACGGAACGCAGGGGTCGGCGAATCGCGTTCATCGACGATCCGACCCGCCCCGGCCCGCCGCCGGCGCGCGCCGACCTACAGCCAACCTACTCTTCACTACTGCATCATGCCCGACGCCGACGGCGGTCGGCAAGGACGCCCCGCACGAGCACGACGGCGACGGCGCCGAGGCTGAGCGCACCGACAAGCGAACCGACGAATATCGAGTAGTCGAAGCGATAGCGGCCGCTCGCCGGATCGTAGATGGTGCAGAAGAGGCGCACGCCCTCCATCAATCCGGCCAGGCTAGTGAAGTTGCTGGCTCTGCCCAACGCCAGACCGCGCAGCGGGTCCACCAGCCGGCGCTCCTCGAACTGCTCGCCGTACACCTGCGCCGCGACGCGGCCGTCCGGGCCGACGATCGTAGTCTGCGACAAGTGGTCGAATCCCTTGGCCGACTCGTAGTAGACGAAGCCTAGGTCGTCGGCCAGCCGATGCGCGGTTGCGCGGTCGGCGCTGAGAAAGGCCCAGTTCGGCAGTTCGATGCCATGGGCGCTGGCAAAGGCACGCATGCGGTCGGGCGTATCCGCCGCGGCGTCGAAACCGACGGTGATGACGGAAAAGCTGTCCGGGCCGAGAGCCTCGTGCCCCAGCTCGACGGCGCGGTAGACGCTGTCGACGATGATCGGGCAGGCCTGCGAGCAGCTCGTATAGATCAGGTTTACCACCAGCGCCCTGCCGCGGTAGTCGGCTAGCCGCACGATCCTGCGCTCGGTATCGAGAAAGGCGTAGTCGCCCACCTCGCGCCCGATCGCGGCCTGGCTGAACGCCATCGCGGCGGCCGGGTCGGCGCCGATCTCCTGGCCCGGACCATGCGCACCCGCCGGTACCACAAGCATCGCGCCCGCGACGGCGAGCACCACATGGGACAGCCCGCGCATGGCCGGCGCCGCCGTCAGAGGACCGGCGTCATGCCGTTGCCTCACTGCAGCGGCCAAACATCCGACAGATACTTCCAGTTGACGAAGTAGTAGAGCACGAAGGCCACGAAGAAGACGCTCACCAGCACAATAGTGCCCGGCAGGCGCAGGGTACCGGCATTGCCGTAGCTGGCGATGGCCGCCGCGCGCGGCGGCGGGGGCGCAGCGGCGGCCGCCGCCTCCCGGCGCTTGCCGAACAGGATGGAGCCGACGACGACGACGATGTAGATGGCGCCGCCGGTCGCGGCCAGGATTGCGGCCAGCCCGTTCAGCCCCATCATCAGGAACGCCGCCGCCGGATAGTCGTAGTGCAGGGCCGCGTCGCTGAAGCTGATGTCCCAGTGCCGGCGCGCGACGCCCAACGTGCCGGCCCCCATCATGAACAACGACAGGCCGCCGACGCCGATGCCGAACAGATAGGGCTGCCATTGCGCCAGGCGCTTCAGCACCAGGTCGCGCTGGAAGATCAGCGGAACCACCAGGTAGGTCAGCGCCATGAAGGCAAGCGTGGTGCCGGCCACCACGGTGGCGTGGAAGTGGCCCGGTACGTAGAGCGTGTTGTGCATGATGAGGTTGATCTGCTCGGTGCCCATGACGACGCCCGAAATGCCGCCCAGGAACCCGAACATGACGAGCGACAGGAACATGCCCGCGAAGGCCGGATTGCTCCAGGGCGCCTTGCGCAACCACTCGAATACGCCCTTGGTCAGGCCCTTGGCGCGCTGCGCCGCCTCGATCGACCCCGGCACCGTCATGCCGTGGATCATGCTGCCGAGCACGGCCAGGTACATGGCATAGCTGGTGTTGAAGACCTTCCACTCGGAGCTGATGCCAGGCTCGGCCAGCAGGTGGTGCGCGGAGGCCAGTTGCAGGAACAGGATGTAGAGGAGGAACGCCGTCCGGCTGACCTTCTCCGAGATCGGCTTCGCGCCAAGCACGAGGGCCGCGATCGCGTACCACACGGCCACATGCGCCGAGACGTTGATCTGCTGCGAGGAGTGGCCCATGCCCCACCACACCAGCTTGTAGATCATCGAATCGAGACTGGTGATGAGGCCGAGCGACCACAGCAGCGTCGGGATGAGAATGATGGCGCCCGAGACGATGGTGAACACGGCGATCACCGCCGCGGTGAGCGCCCCGAAGGTGACAAGCGGGATCGAGCCCTGATAGGTGCGCTCCTCGCGCGCGATCACCAGCGTGCCGAAGAAGATGAAGACGCCGATGAGCGCGCCGACGGCGAACAGTATGAGCCCGAGATAGAAATGCGGCGCCGCCTGCATCGGCACGTAGGAGGTGAACATGACGCTCGATTCGCCTTGCAGCACGGCCACGTTGGTGGTGACGGCGCCGACCACCATCAGCACGAAACCGAGCCAGCCGAGTCCGGGCGTCGCCGGTCGGCAGTTCAGCAATACGGCCGAGGCGAAGTAGAGCAGCGCGATCTCGAAGAAGATGATCCAGACCAGCAGCACGTCGAGCCCGTGCGCCGTCAACGCAAGGTAGAACCACTCCGCCGGCAGCAGGTGCACCGCGGGCCAGCGCGTGAGCGCCACCCCGAGCCCGAACAGACCGCCGACCGCGAGCGCCAGCACGGCCGCGACGGCGTGCGCCTTGATCAGACGCTCGGCGGAGAAGTAAACGCGCAAGCCCGTGTCCGGGCAGGTGCGATAGGCTGCGTTCGCGGCCATTGTCGCCCCCTTATGGCTGCGGCTCGACGACGTAGATCTTGCCGATCATGGCATGGTGCCCGATGCCGCAAAACTCGTTGCACACCACGCTGTATTCGCCGGTCTGGTCGGGCGTCACCGTCATGACCAGGTCGTAGCCCGGATGAACCTGGACGTTGATGTTCACCGGCTGCAACGAGAACCCGTGCTGGTAGTCCATCGAGGAAAGGTGCAGCCGATAGCTCTTGTCCTTCTCGAGCTCAAGAATCGGCCACCACTCCCAAAGCCGGGCGATCATGTAGACGTCGCTGCCCGGCTCGGGGCGCACCACCGGAAACCCGGTGGCCTCGTCCTCGCGCACGGTGTATTTCGCCGCCACCTCCTCGGCCCGCGCGGCAAAGACCTCCGGATCGATCCGATAGGCCTCGTTCGACAGGTTCTGCTTGCCGTCGATGTGCCAGTAGATCATGGCGGAGAACATCACCAGGCCCCACAGGAACCCGACGGCGATCCAGATCAGCTCGGCCCGTGGGACCGGCTCCTTCCACCAGATGCGTGCCTCAGGCGGATGAACGGACATGGCTCCCTCCCCGCGTCACTTGGCGAGGGGGATCTGCGCTATTTCCATGATCCCCCACATCAGATAGAGCACCGCCGGGACGGCGACGCCCAGGAACAGCAGCAGGAACGGGTTATCGAGCACCCGTTGCATGATCGGGATGCGTTCCTCGGTCCCGCCGCCGGCCGGCTGGTCGACAGGCGCCCTCAACGGCCCACTGCTCATCACACCCTCCCTCCGGCCCCAAGCAGCGGGGATGCCGGTACCCCAGTACGAGGAACATAGCGGCGCCCGCCGGCGATCGTTTTGATCCAGATCAACGGGCCACTACGGTCGCCGGGGGTCCCCAAGTCCGCATCGATCAGGAGTCGGCGAACCGGCGCAGCACCGGAAAGACGATCAAGGCAAGGCTCAGAAGGATGACGAAAAACACGATCATGCGCGCCTCAAAGGGCCGCCCCCGGGTGCGCTCGATGCCGGTGAGAATCCGGTCCGCAATCAGGTAGAGAGCGATGGCGACCAGCGTGAAGTATACGACTTCCATTCGAACTGCCGCCGCGGGCGGGCGCAAGGCGCGCAGCCGCCCCGGAATCCTTCTCCGCCCGGCGCTTGCCGGGCCCGGCGCCGTTCGCGATCTTCAGCCGGCGCGTGCCGCCGGGTTCCGCAACAGGCCGTCGAAGCTGGCCGCGTTCGGGCAAAACGCCCGGTAGCCGGCCGCCGGCGTCGGCGACCGCAGCCAACGTTTGCAGAGGTTCCGCGCGGAGCACATGACGCAATTGCGTTGCAGCTCGACCAAGCCGCCGGGCAGCGCGTTCACGAGGCTATCATCGATGCCGAGACGCTCCATCATGCGTCGCAAGAGCCGGGGAGCGATGGGATAGGCCTGGACGACGACGGGAACCTGGCCGCGGGTGAGCCCGATGTCGGCGAGCGCGCTTTCGTCAAGCGGCGCCAACTCTTTCTCCAGGCCGCGCCGCACCCGCCATGCCCTGATTGCCTCGGTAACCGAATCGACGCTCCGAAAGGCCGCGCCGATCGCCGTGCCGACCAGATGCTCCATGGCCCACGCCCGGCGATCCATGTCCTCGTTTGCCGACTCCATGATCGTGCCCTCCCTCGAATGGGGGGAGCTTCCGCCATCACGGTCGTCTCCGCCTTGATATGGATCAAACGCGCCTGCGGGCGAACCGGCCGGTACTTTAGGAGTCCGGCGGCCAGTCCACGATGTGCGCTTCCGCGTGCGCCGGCTTCGCGACGCCGGGCGTATCCACGTTGCCGATGTGCATGAAACCCACGATCTCGTCGCTGGCGGCGAGGCCGAGCGCGTTCTTGACCGCCGGATCGTAGGCCGCGGGCCCGGTCCGCCACATGCAGCCGAAACCCGTCGCATGCGCCGCGAGTTGCAGGTTCTGCGCCGCCGTGCCGGCCGAGATGAGCTGCTCGACGCGCGGAATCTTGGGATGGTCGGGCACGACGCTCGCGACCACCACCACCACGACGGGGGCGCGCAGCGGTTTGCCGCGCTCCTTTTGCAGCAGCGGCTCCGGCGCGCCCGGATCGCGCCGGCGCAAGGCCTCGGCCAAGACCTCGCCCAGCCGCTCGCGCGCCGGGCCCGTCACGACGATGAAGCGCCACGGCCTGAGGCGGCCGTGATCGGGAGCGCGCAGCGCCGCCTCCAGCATGCCGCGCAGTTCGACCCGCGTCGGGCCCGGCCCGGTCAGCTTGACCGGGCTGGTTCGAGTCAGCAGGGCCGTCAGCGCATCCATTTAGAGCCTGGTCACCCGATCCGGATCGCGGTTGAGCGCCAGCCGGCAAAATGCCAGGGCCTCGTGCTCCGATTCCTCGCTCGTGCCGTGCGGCCCGCCCATCTGCGCGCGCCGGCCGTCGATCCAGACCGACCAACGGTAGTCCGTGGTTCCATCGAGACCGGTCCAACGCTCGATGATGATTTCGATCATTTGCGAAACGCTAGTCCAACCCGCCCGCAAAAGCAAAATAACGCCGGGCGCCAGGCGGTGCGCGATTAGGAGCGCGGACGATCGGCGCGCCGGCGATCTCCTGCAACAGCTTCAGGCGCATGGCGCGGGCGAAGTCGCCATAGTCGTCGGCGCTCAACACGAACGCGCCTGGCCCGCCGATCACGTACCGGCGGTAATAGTCCGCCAGGTCGTGCTGCTCGTTGAGAATCGCCAATCCGTTCACCGTAATGCGTGCGGCCACCGCCTGATCGCGGGCTCGGTTCGGGCGTCCGCCCCAGTTGGAGCGTCCGTCGCCCGAAACGTCGATCGCCTTGCGCCGACCTTCGTATCCGTTCCCGGCGATGAGGCGGCTGGAGAACTTCAGCGCCCCGTCGATCGCGGTCTCGCCCAAGATGAGTCGAGGGGTGCGTTCGATGCGCTGGGCGAGCCTGGCTGCCGACGCGGCGTCGCGCACCGCCGTCCAGTCCAGCGCCAACACCTGATGGCCCGGGCTCGACCATTGCACGACCGCGACGACGATGCCGTTGCCGCCCAGCCGTTCGATCGCCGCGATCACCGCCGGATCGCGGAACGCGGCGGCCGTGCCCAGCGTCTGCAAGTCGAACTCCTTGTCGCTGACACTGCCCGACGAATCGACCGCCAGCACCAGCTCCAATTCGACCGGCGCTTGCGCGGCCGCGGGCCCAGCCGCCAACGCCGCGGCGCAGGCGAGGAATCCGGCGACTATGCGCAGTTGGCGGGTCATGCGGCGCCCTGTCCAGCGCGATCATATCCCGTCCCCGCCCCCTTGCCGCTTCTCAATCGTTCCCGAATGGGCCACAATGCGTCCCCGCCAGGCGCCGGCCTGCCGCGGACGCCGGAGAGAGGTCCATGAAAACGATCGCCCAGCCCCGCATCGCCTTCGACAAGTCGGAATGGGCGGCCCGCGTCGAGCTGGCCGCCTGCTACCGGCTGATCGCGCATTTCCGCATGACGGACCTCGTCTACACCCACATCTCGGCCCGCGTGCCGGGGACGAAGGACCATTTCCTGATCAATCCCTATGGTCTCATGTTCGAGGAGATCGCGGCCTCGAACCTGGTGAAGATCGACCTCGACGGCGAACCGGTGGGCGAACAGGGGCACGGTGTCAACTACGCCGGATTCGTGATCCATAGCGCGATCCACGCCGCCAGGCCGGACGTTCGGTGCGTCCTGCACACCCATACCCGCGCCGGGGTCGCCGTGTCGTCGCTGGCCTGCGGCCTGCTGCCACTCAACCAGTTCGCCCTTCAGTTTTACGGCCGCGTCGCCTACCACGACTACGAAGGGATCGCCGAGGACCTGGAGGAGCGCCGGCGCCTGGTCGCCGATCTCGGCGACAAGTACGTCATGATACTGCGCAACCACGGGCTGCTCACCGCGGGACGCAGCATCGCCGAGGCATTCATGCTGATGTACTACCTGGAGCGCTCCTGCGAGGTGCAAGTGACCGCCCAGGCCACCGGCGCCGAACTCGTCCTGCCGCCGGCGGAGGTCTGCGAATACGCCGAGCGCCAGTACAACGGCGAGGGGCCCACGATGGGGCCGGTGGACGGCGCCGACCTGCCCTGGTCGGCCCTCATCCGCCTCATCGACCGGATCGACCCCGGCTATCGGGATTGAACCCAAGTCGCTACTTTGGCTCGACGATATCGTTATCTTTGGCACCGGACGTCCCCGTTTACGCTAGAGCCGAGAAAGTGGTATTGTCTCTAGGCAGGCACGAGTTGCGCATCATGAGATCGTGCGATTCCGCGTAGCCAAAGTGTGGGCAGACCGCGGTATCCGCACATCGCCAGCGCCGCTCGTCTTAAAAGGGAGGTCAAGTCAATGTTCGAGGTGAAGAGGAAGAAGCGCATCGCCGCCCGTACGGAGGCCGATGCGGGGGCATCGCGCCGGAGGTTCTTGAGGGGTGCCGCCGTTGTGACCGCCGGCGCGGCGGCCACCATCGCCGCGCCCAACGTGTCGCGGGCCGAAACCACCGTCCTCAAGATGCAGGGTTCGTGGTCCGGCACCGACGTGTTCAACGAAATGGCCGAAGATTACGTGAAGCGCGTCAACGAGATGGCGGGCGGCCGGCTGAAGATCGATTATCTGCTGGGCGGCGCGGTGGTGAAGCCGTTCAGCGTCCAGGACGCCGTCCACTCGGGCGTGCTCGACGCCGCCCACACGGTGCCCGTCTACTGGTACGGCAAGAACAAGGCCGCCTCGCTGTTCGGTTCGGGCCCGATCACCGGGGCCAACGCCGCGCAGACCCTGGGCTGGATCCATTACGGCGGCGGGTACGAGCTGTATCTGGAGCTCGTTCAACAGATCCTCGGCCTCAACGTCGTCGGCTTCTTCGCCCTGCCGATGCCGACCCAGCCGCTCGGCTGGTTCAAGAAGAAAATCGAATCCGCCGACGACTTCAAGGGCCTCAAGTACCGCACCGTGGGGTTGGCCGCCGACCTGTTCCAAGAGATGGGCGCCGCCGTCACCCAGCTTCCCGGCGGCGAGATCGTCCCGGCCCTCGAGCGCGGCGTGATCGATGCCTTCGAGTTCAACAACCCGACCTCCGACAGCCGGTTCGGCGCCCAGGACGTGAGCAAGATCTACATGCTGGGCAGCTACCATCAGGCGATGGAGTTCTTCGAGATCATGTTCAACAAGACGAAGTTCGACTCGCTGCCGGCGGAGCACCAGGCGATCCTGCGCTACGGGGCAGAGGCGGCTTCCTCGACCAACTACTGGAAAGCGCTGGATTACTATTCGCGCGACCTCGAGAAGCTCGTCAACGAGCACGGCGTCAGCGTCTACCGCACGCCGGAGTCGGTGTTCGACGCCCAGCTCGTGGCTTGGGACAAGCTAGTGGCGGAACTGACCAAGGACCCGTTCTTCAAGAAGGTCGTGGATTCGCAGATGGCGTGGGCCAAGCGCGTCGTCTACTACGAGCTGATCAACGCCGCCGACTTCAGGCGCGGCTACGAACGAAACTTCGGCCCGCTCGGCTTCTGAGCCGGCGGCGCGCTGGCGATCGCGCTGACAGCGACGAGGGGCGGCGGCAACGCCGCCCCGCCGGCGTTGGGCGCGGCCGTGCGGGGGAACGGGGGACGCATGGAGAAATTCCTCTATTTCATTGACCGTCTCAGCATGTGGATGGGGAAGTCGTTCTCCTGGTGCATTCTCATTCTCACCTTCGCGGTCAGCTACGAGGTGTTCGTGCGCTACGCCCTGCGCGCGCCGACGTCCTGGGCCTATGACGTCAGCTACATCATGTACGGCGCCCTTTTCATCATGGCCGGCGGCTACACCTTGTCGCGCAATGGCCACGTGCGTTGCGACGTCGTTTTCCGACTGTTGGCGAACCGCACCCAGGCGGCCATCGACCTCGTCTTGTACATCGCATTCTACTTCCCTGGCGTCATCGCGCTCATCTACTCCGGGTACGTTTACGCGCATAGGTCGTGGGGGTTCCAGGAGGTGAGCAGCAATAGCCCGGCGGGCGTTCCGATCTTCCCGTCGAAGGCCCTCATCCCGATCGCCGGCACGATCCTGTTTCTCCAGGGCGTCTCCGAAATGATCCGGTGCGTGCGCTGCCTGAAGACCGGGCAATGGCCGGCGCGCCTGCACGACGTCGAGGAGACGGAGAGCGTGATCCTGCACGAGCGCGAGGACCTCGCCAAGCTCAAGGGAACCGGCCCATGACCGATCCCCAGATCGGCGTCCTGATGCTGGCGCTGTTCGTCGTCACGATCTTCCTCGGCTTCCCCATCGCCTTCACGCTCCTCGCCATGGGCGTGTTCTTCGGCTACTACGCCATGGACGACCGCATCTTCAGCCTGGTCGTCCAGAACACTTACGACATCATGGCCAACGACGTACTCGTCGCGGTGCCGCTCTTCCTGTTCATCGGCTACGTCGTCGAGCGCGCCAACATCCTCGACCGATTATTTTACACCCTGCAGATCGCGGCCCGCGGGGTGCCCGCCTCGCTCGCGGTGGCGACGCTCGCGACCTGCGCCATGTTCGCCACGGCGACCGGCATCGTCGGCGCCGTCGTCACCCTGATGGGCCTGCTCGCCTTTCCGGCCATGCTCAAGGCCGGGTACGATGTCAAGCTTTCCGCCGGCGTGGTGTGCGCCGGCGGCTGTCTCGGCATCCTCATTCCGCCGAGCATTCTGCTGATCGTCTACGGGGCGACGGCGGGCGTCTCGGTGGTCAGGCTCTATGCTGGCGCATTTCTCCCGGGCCTCATGCTCGCGGGCTTTTACATGCTGTACGTGATCGTCCGGGCGGTCCTTAATCCGAAGCTGGCGCCCAAGCTTCCTAAGGAGGAAACGACAATCCCGCTGGGGGAGCTGTTCAGGCGGCTACTCACGTCGTTTTTCCCCCTGGCGGTGCTCATCATGGCGGTGCTGGGCGCGATCGTCTTCGGCCTGGCCACGCCTTCGGAGGCCGCCGCGGTCGGCGCGCTGGGCGCGCTCATCCTGGCCGCGGCCTATCGCGCGCTCACCTGGGAGCGCCTGCGGGAGGCCGTGTTCCTGACGGCGCGAACGACGGCGATGGTATGCTATCTCTTCGTCGGTTCGTGGACCTTCGCCTCGGTGTTCGCCTACCTCGGCGGCCAGGCCCTGATCGGGGACTGGGTCCTGAGCCTCAACCTGTCCCCCCTCATGTTTCTGGTCCTCACCCAGTTCATCATCTTTCTGCTCGGCTGGCCGCTCGAGTGGACTGAGATCATCATCATCTTCGTGCCGATCTTCCTGCCATTGTTGCAGCCCTTCGGGATCGACCCGGTGGTGTTCGGCATCCTCGTGGCCCTCAATCTCCAGACGGCGTTCCTGTCGCCGCCGGTCGCCATGGCCGCCTTCTACCTCAAAGGAGTGGCGCCGCCGCAGATCGAGCTCTCGCAAATCTTCCGCGGCGTCATGCCGTTCATGGCCCTGGTGATCGTCGCCATGATCGTTCTCTACGTCTTCCCGGGCCTGGCGCTGTGGCTGCCCGACGTTCTCTATGGCAGGTAGTGAGAGCAGTGACGGGCGAAGCCTCGCAAACGGTACATATGACCGCGGCCGAGGCAATCTCGGCGATCGGTTCGGGCAAGGTCACTGCCGAAGAGTTGGTTGCCGCCTGCCTCGACCGGATCGGCGAGCTCGAGGACACGGTCGGCGCCTGGGCCTTTCTCGACCCTGAGCACGCTATGCGGCAGGCCCGCGCGGCGGACCGGGCGCGCAAGGAAGGCCGGCCGCTCGGACCGCTGCACGGCATCCCGGTCGGCATCAAGGACAGCTTCGACACCGCCGACATGCCGACCGAGAACGGTACGGTGTTGCACGCGGGCCGGCGGCCGATCGGGGACGCGACGGTGGTTTCGGCTCTTCGTCAAGCGGGCGCGATCATCCTCGGCAAGACGGTGACGACCGAGCTCGCGGTTTACCAGCCCGGCAAGACCACGAACCCGCACGATCCGAAGCGGACCCCCGGTGGCTCCTCGAGCGGCTCGGCGGCGGCGGTGGCCGCGTTCATGGTACCCCTTGCGCTCGGCTCCCAGAGCAACGGTTCGACCATACGCCCGGCATCGTACTGCGGGATCTGCGGCTTCAAGCCGAGCCACGGGCTGATCTCGCGACACGGCGCCCTGCGCCAATCCCGTCCCCTCGAACACGTCGGCGTGTTCGCGCGGACCGTCGAGGACGTGGCGCTGCTCGCCGAGCCCTTGATGGGCTACGATCCCCAGGATCCGGACATGCGGCCGCGAGCGTCCCCGCGCTTGGTCGAGACCGTGCGCCAGGTCCCGCCGGTGCCGCCCCGTTTCGCCTTCGTCGCGTCACCCGTGTGGGACCAGGCGGAGCCGGAGGTGGACGAAGCGTTCCGGGAATTGACCAGGGAGCTCGGCACGCAAGTCCAGCAGGAGAAGTTGCCCGAGATCTTCGCCGAGGCCATCGACACCCATCGGACCATCTTCGAGGCCGATCTTGCCCGCAGCTTCGCAGTGGAATACGAGCGGGGAGCCGACCGGCTGAGTGCCCGCCTGCGCGAGATGATCGAACGCGGGCGGCGCTGCCTGGCGACAGATTACAATCGAGCGGTCGAGAGTATTCCCCTGTTCACCGCGCTGCTCGACGAAATATTCCACTGGTTCGACGCGATCCTGACCCCGGCGACGACCGGGGTGGCGCCGCTCGGCCTCGGCTCGACCGGCAGTCCGGTATTTTGCACGACTTGGACTCTGTGCGGCGTTCCGGCCGTCACCGTGCCGATTCTCGCGGGCGCCTCCGGGTTGCCGCTCGGCGTCCAACTGGTCGGTGCCAAGGGTGACGATGCGCGGCTTCTGAGGACCGCCCGCTGGCTGGCGAACCGGGTCGCCCGATAGCACCAGCCTGCTAGCCTTCGCCCCCTCTGATCGTGCCGACGAAATCGGCGACCATCAGCACGACACCGCCGAAAATGACGATCCAAAGCGGGGCGGTGTTGAGCTTGGTGGCCAACAATGCCAGGAAGGCAAGGACGAGCAAATTGGCGATTAACCCCGTCAAGATGCTGGTCACGCGTTCCCGCCTCCCTAGATCCGGCCTGGGGAGCCGGCCGGGGCACATTCGCCGTCCCGCATAATGACGGCAAAAGCGGCGGTCGGCAACTGCGGCAAATTCTGCCGAGCGACCCGCCGCCGGCCGCCTCGTCTCACCGCAATCGACTGAAACCCCTCGCTCTTCGTGAGTCGCTCGGCCTGGCCCGCGGCTTGCTTGGACGATCCCGAGCCAACCGAATCCGAGGGGTGTGGCATGTCTCTACCGCGGCCTGGCAACGCGGCGCTGCGGCTGGTCAGCGATCCGAAAGGGCGCGAGCCGTCGCTCTTTGGCCGCCGCATGGCAGCGGCGCCTTCGGACCGAGGGCACGAGGCGCCGCCTAGTTCGGCGGATGTCCCTGCGCCAGCCAATGCCCGCCAGTACCTATTTCAACTCAACGCCGCTGCCCAGCACATGGCGCGCTATCGGGCGCGCGAGGCACTGGCCGGGGTGCATGCCGGGGAAATCGAGCAAGTGGTTCGCGCGGTGGCCCGCCTGCGCGCCAGATACCTGGCCGGCATTCTGGACCTCGGCGCAATTAGCCGCGGGCTGCCAACCGGCGCGGAAGTCGCCCAACTGCGCCAGACGCGAGAATCCTACGACGAAATGACCGCCGGATTGGACGCGCTCAAGAGCGCCATCGACAGCGGCGAGGTAACTATGGAAGGGCTCGGCGGCGAGCGATAGGCTCTAAGCCTCAGGCGACTTTGTCCGGGCCGACCGAGAGTTCCGCCAGCCAGCAGCGTAGATCGACAATCCCGTCGGTCCAACCGTGTTGCAAGGCGACCTCCGCCCAGTCGGCGGAAATCTCCATGCCCGCCGCCCACATGGCCTGAAACAGGTGGCGCGTCATGGTCTCGGCAACCGTCTGGTCGCCGACGCGGCTTGCGGCGCGAGGTCCCACATAGAGCGCCAGCACCTCGCCCTCTCCCGGCACGCAGCACATGATGCTCGAGTGGGAAACGTCGGCGGCGACCCGGCGCGCCATCGCGGCGCCGTCGCCGAGACCGCGGGGCAGCACGAGACGCATCAAGGTGACGCGCAGATGGATGGCGCGCAGCGTATAGAGCGCCCGCTCCATCTCGTCCCAGGCGGTGCGACGACCATCGACGGCAAGGGCGTGCAGTTGCTCCACCGGCTCGACCGAACGGCTCGACACCCGCGTCGCAACCTGCATCGAATCTTCTCCCTAGCGCGACCGTCATCGATCGCGCGCAGGTTAGCAAACGACCCGCGTGTCCCGGTGCGGCAAAGTTGTGACAACCCGGCGTGGTGTCGCAATGCCGCCGTCATCCCGAGCGAACGCGAGGGATCTCGACTCGCCGCCGGTGGGCATCTGGATCCCTCGCTGCGCTCGGAATGACAAGACATGTGAGCCCGCATTCCCCGGATGAAGCACTAAGTTGCGGCGTTCTCATTGCGATTCATG
>CAYPKW010000016.1:2254-47537 GCA_964411425.1 uncultured Rhodospirillaceae bacterium | reverse complement strand
GAGACGCCGCCATGATCATCGAAGGCTTTACTCCCTTGAGCGCGCTCGTCGGCGGTGCCCTCATCGGCGCCGCGGCGACGATGCTGCTGTTGCTGAACGGTCGCATCGCAGGCGTGAGCGGCATCGCCGGCGGCCTCGTCAGGCCGGTGCCGGGCGACGTGCTGTGGCGGGCCTTGTTCGTCGCCGGCCTCGTCGCCGGCGCCGGGGCGTATGGGTTCGTGAGCCCGGAGCCGGTCGCGATCCGCATCGACGCCACGCTGCCCGTCCTCGTCATCGGCGGTATCCTTGTCGGCTACGGGACGCAGCTCGGGCGGGGCTGCACGAGCGGGCACGGGGTGTGCGGTATGGCGCGGCTGTCGCCGCGCTCGATGGTAGCGACTCTGGTGTTCATGGCCAGCGCCGGGCTGACGGTCTATCTGGCCCGCCACGCGATCGGGGGCTAATCCCCTTGGTCCGCATGGCGTGCGTGTTCCTCGCGGGCGCCGTCTTCGGAGTGGGGCTCGCCGTATCGCGGATGATCGATCCGGCCAAGGTGCTGGCCTTCCTCGACGTGGCCGGCCGTTGGGACCCCAGCCTCGCGTTAGTAATGGCGGGCGCCGTCGGCGTCGCTCTCGCGGGCTTTCGATTGGCCGGCGAGCTGCCCGCGCCGCTACTCGGCGGACGCTTCGAGCTGCCCACCGCCCGCGACATCGACTGGCGATTGGCCGCCGGCGCCGCCCTGTTCGGCGTCGGCTGGGGGCTGGTGGGCTTATGCCCGGGGCCTGCGCTTGCCTCGCTCGCCTACGGGCTGAAGGAATCCTTCATCGTGGTGCTGGCCATGTCCGCCGGTGCTTGGCTGCATGGCGCCGGCGGCGTCCGCGGCCGCGGCCAAGGGTAGTGCAATTGTTACAGCAGCTTGCCGTCGAGCGGATGCCGGACGGCGCGGTCCTCGACCTCCAGCACCCAGAGGTCGGGATCGCGCGCCAACGCCCGCGCGATATAGGCGTCGGCCTCCGCCTCGGCCGCCGCGGCGCCCGCGATCCAGCCGAGCCGCCCGGCCGGGTCGCGCGCCTGGCTCAGCACCTGCCAGCCGCGCTCGAAGCGGTTGAGCTTGAGCAGCACCGCGCCGCGCGTGGCGTCGCCCCGGCGGGCCAACACGACGGGGTCGCCGTGCACCGTGGCGCGGCGCATGTAAGCCGCGACCCACAGCTCGGTGGCCAAACGATCGCCGTCCACGCTCACCGCCGCAGCGTCTCCCCGAAACCGGCGGGAATCTAGCACGATCCGCTTGAGCGCGCCGGAATTGGCAGGCGGCGGCGGCGCGTGTACGCTGCTTCGATGAGCGCGTTGTCCCGCCGAGGTCGCCGGCCGTGAACGGGGGCGTGGGCCGGACGCCCCCCGTCTTCATCGGCGGTTGCGGGCGCAGCGGCACGACGCTGCTGGTGGACGTTCTGGGCAGCCACGGCGAGCTGTCGCCGGTCTATGAAACAGCGGCTGTTCTGCGGATCGCAAACATCATGTTCGGCCGCGGCGCCGGGCTGCCGCTGGCGGAAAAGCGCCGCCGCGTCGTCGAGCGCATGGCGGCCTGGTCGCGCGACCTGCCGTTCCAGCCGCATATCAAGAAGGACTACGAGCGCTATCTGCATGGGCCGCACTACGTCCTGTTCGACCGCGCGTTCGCCATGCGCGAGGCCGAGCTGCTGGCACAGAGGATCGGCAACGACGATGTCGGCGCGTTCCGTCGGTTTGTGTTCGCGCTCTGCGACGAACATGCGCGTCGGGACGGCAAGCCGCGCTGGATTAACAAGGTGCCGCTCTACGTCCTGATGCTGCCGATCCTCTCCCGCGCCTTCCCGGAGATGCGCTTCCTCCACTCCGTGCGCGATCCGCGCGACGTGATTCCGTCTTTGCTCAATAGTCACAGGGGACTGAGTGGCATCGACCAGGCGGCGGGCCATTGGCTCGAGTGCGCGCGGGCCGGCGCCGAGTTCGCCACGCGCTGCCCCGGCGCCTGTTTCGAGGTGCGTTACGAGGACCTCATCGCGGAGCCTCTGAGCGTGCTCGCCCGCGCCTTCGCGTGGCTCGGCGTCGAGGATCGCTCGGCCGAGGTCTGCGCCTCGTACGGCGGCGCGTTCGACCGCGGCCGTGCCGAGAATTGGCGCGCGCGGGGCGACAGGGGCGAAATCGAGCGCATCGAGAAGATCGCCCTGCCCATGATGGCACGCTTCGGCTACCAGCCTATTGGGTAACCCAAGCCTGCGGCGCGGCCTCACGGGCGCCGCGGATCGCCGTACTTCGCGAGCAGCTCCATCTTGTACGCGTTGTAGCGGTTGTCCTGCTGCTTCAGCTCGTTGGTCACCGTCCACAGGGCCGATTCGTCGGTGAACCGGCGGTCGGAGACTTCGCTCTCAGGGACGTAAGCGAAGCGTACGCCATCGCCCGCCGCGCGGTGCACGGCATAGAGGCCGATCTGGTCCAGGAACCAGCGCGCGGCGTTCTTGCGGAAGTTGTCGGCGACGAAGAGCGCGAGGCGCCGCAGGAAGGCCTCGGTTCCGGCGGTCGGGCGCGCGAAGATGAACCGCCCGACCAGGCGTGCCCATGGGGGCTGCGCCTCGAGACGGCAGAGACACACGTCCGCTGGGCCCGCCGCCGCCAGCGCCGGCCAGATGTCGCGGCGCCACAGCACGTCCGCGTCGAGCATCACCGTGGGCCGGCGATTGGCCATGAGGAACTGGTACAGCCTGCAATACCGGGCCGCGGAGAAATAATTGGCCTTCTCGTATTGCCGGACGACGTCGACGGTCTCGAACGAGGCCGTGAGCGGCAGCGGCGCGATTCGCGCCCGCATCGCCGCCAGGGCGGCGCGAACCTCCTCGTCCGCGTTGCCGATGTGGACATGGAGCGAACAGTCCGGCCGCACCTCGGCCATGGACCAGACGAAAGGCACGCCATGGCGCCAAAAGTAGATCTTATCGCAGGCGAGGAACACCGTGTACCGGCCGGTGGCCTCGTGCCGGAACTCCGCGGGTGCCACCGGCGGCAGGCTGGCGAGCGCGGCGTCGATTTCCCGCTCGGCGTCGAGTGCGAGCGAGGCGAATTCGAAGGCGCCCTCCGGCGCCTGCCCTTGTTCCAATCTGGCGCTCAGCAGGCAGAGATCGACGAGCCCGTCGCCGAGCGGCGCCTTGAGGCGGCCGGCCCTGCGGGCGCTCGCCTCGGCCTGCGGCCAGCGGCGCGCCAGCGTGTACAGCATCGCCAGCGCCGCGAACGGCGGCCCGAAATCGGGCGCCAACCGCGTCGCCGCCTCGAACTGGGCCACGGCGGCGGCGATCCGCCCGGCTTTCACGTAGGCGACGCCGGCATTGTTGCGGTACTCGGCGCAAGCGGCCTCGGATAGGCTCAGCTCGATAAGCGGGATCGCCTCGTCGAACCGACCGCGGCCGGCGGCGGCGAGGCCGGCCAGATGAACGGCGAAGCCCGCGTCTTCGGCGACCATGGCGCGCGCGGCCGCCGATGCCTGCGCCGCCGCGTCGAAATCCTCCCGGCTCAACGCCTTGACCGCGGATTCGACCGCCTCGCGGTAGGGCCCGGCGAGATGGCCGACCAGCCGCGCTGGGATCACGTAGGAATTGATCCTGGAAATCCAATAGGGGTCGGCCTTGAGACAGAGGTCGTAGGCCGGGTCCGCGGCGTCCGTCATCGCCGGATCATGCCGCAATGGCCTCACGCTAGGCAACCGGGCGCGCCGCATTGGCCGGCCGCGCCGCCGGCGTGTAAGGTGGCGCCATGGCGACGGCAACCGGACAAGACCCCCTGAGCCGCGCCGCGGCCGCCTTGCGCGAGGGCCGCCCGCGCGCGGCGGTCAAGGCCTGCAACAAGCTGCTGAAACAGGCGCGCCATCCGGACGCGCTGCACCTGAAGGGCCTCGCGTTGCATCTCTTGGGCGAGCACCGACAGGCCATCGCGGCGCTCGAAGCGGCGGTCGCCGCGGCGCCCGGCCGGGCCGCCTATCGCGGCAACCTCGGCCGCGTCTGGGCCGCGCTCAACGAGTATGGCAAGGCGGTCGAGTGCTTCGATGCGGCGCTCGGGCTCGCCCCCGATGCGGCGCGCGATCACGAGGACCGCGGCACGGCGCTGTGCTGCCTGGAGCGGCTGGCGGAGGGCGCGCTGGCGTTCGAGCGCGCCATCGCCCTGGCGCCGCCCAATGCCCCCGCGCTGCTGAAGCTGGCCCGCGCGCGGGCGCACCAGGGGCGCTTCGCCGAGGCGCTCGATCTCGCCCAACGCGCGATGGCGCTAACGGCGCCGCTGCGCGCCAAGGCCCAGGCCATCATCGGCTTCGTCCGCCTGGAGCAACGCGACTGGCCGATGGCGGTGCAGGCGTTCAGCGCCGCCATCGAGGTCGAGCCCGACAACCTGGAGGCGCTCACGGGCCGGGCCAAGGCGTGGCTCAGGCTGAAGGACGGCGAGCGCGCGCTCGCCGACGCGAGGCGGGCCGCGGCGACGGCGCCGCGCGACCTCGAGGCGCGCCTGATGCTGGGCGAGGCCGAGCGGGAGTTCGGCGACACGGGCAAGGCCGCCGGCGCCTTCGAACAGGCGGCTGCCCTCAGGCCGGAAGACGTTCGCGCCCGCTGGCAGCGGGCGAACCTGCTGCCCGCGGCCTACGATTCGGAGCAGGCCCTGCTCGCCGCGCGCGAGGCGTGGCGCCAGCGCATGACCTCGCTCGCCAACGACTTGCGCCTCGCCACGCCGGAACAGGTCAACGGCGCCGTGTCGGCGATCAAGTCGGCGAACGACTTCCGGCTGCCGTACCAGGGCTTGGACGACCGCCCGCTGCAGGAGATCTACGGCGGCATTCTGCATCGCGTCGCCGTTGCGCGCTATCCCGAGCACGCCCGCCCGCCCGAGTGCCCGCCGCGCGAGCGCCCGCGTGTAGGATTCGTGTCGGAATTCCTGCGCCGCCATTCGATCTGGAAGACGCACGGCGCGTGGATCACCGCCTGCGCCGGCCCGTTCGAGAAGTACGTCTACTACACCGGGGCCGATTTCGACGACGGGTTCACGTCGGCGGTGCAGGGCGCGGCGGACTGCTTCGTGCAGGAAACCTCGGTACACCGCCTCATCGCGCTGGTCGCCCTGCACCGACCCGACGTGCTGATCTATCTCGACCACGGCATGAGCGTGGACCTGCAGCTCATGGCGGGGCTGTGGCTCGCCCCGGTGCAGGCGAACGGCCTCGGCCACCCGGTCACCTCCGGGCTGCCGACCATGACCCATGCGCTGTCGAGCACGCTCATGGAGCCGGCCGACGGCGAACGCCATTACACGGAACGGCTCCTTCGCCTGCCCAACACCGCGTCCTGCTACGGCCTGGCGCGCCTGCGGCAGGACCTGGCGGGACTGGCGCCGCCCGAGCGCGACGGCGGCCGGGTCGAGTATCTGTGCGTCCAGAACCTGCAAAAATACCTGCCGCAGTACGACCATCTGTTCGCGGACATCGCCCAGGCGCTGCCGGCCGCGCGCTTCCATTTCATCGCGCGGCCGGGCGAGGGGCGTGAGGTGTTCCAGCGCCGCCTCGCCGGCGCCTTCGCGCGCCGCGGCCTCGAGGCCGAGCGGTTCTGCGCCTTCCACCCGGGCTTGGGCTGGCAGGACTTCATGCGCCTCAATCTCGGCGCCGACGTGTTCCTCGACGGCATCCTTTGGTCGGGCAACAACACGGCGCACGAGGCGGTCGCCTGCGGACTTCCCATCGTCACCTGGCCGGGCCCGTTCATGCGCGCGCGGCACTGTCTCGCGATCCTGAAGATGCTGGGTCTGACCGAGACCATCGCGGAAAGCGCCGATGACTACGTGCGTCTTGCGGTGCGGCTGGGCGAGGACAAGGAATGGCGCGAGCACCTCAGGCACGAGACGCTGGCGCGCCTGTCGCGCCTGTTCGACGACCCGGCGCCGATTCGCGGGCTGGAGGCGTTCCTGCGCTCCGCCATGAGGTAGCCGGTATTCACGGCCGCTCGCGGCTAGGTGCCTCGCCGGTCGTGGGAGGGGCCGCCACGTAGCGCCGGCGGATGCGCTCCTCGTCCACCTCGCCGGCGTCGTAGCCGAGCAATTCCGCCACCGCCACCACGCGGGGGTGGCGCTCGATGGCGCGCGGGTCCAATTCGGACATGCCGACGCGCCGGTAGCCGTCCCTCGGCTGGCCGCGCGCGGCATAGATCGCGCGCCGGCGCGGCAGGTCGAGAAAGGCGAGCAGGCGGTCGAGCGCGTCGCCGTGGAACAGGTCCTCGTACCGCACCCTGAGCCACGGTAGGCCGAGGTCGCCCTCAAGGCGTAATCCGAGGTCATGCACCTCGGCCCAGAAATAGAGGCACTTCTCATACGCCGACATGGCGTTCCAGCGGTCCCGATACTCCGGGAACGCAACGCCCCCGTCCCAGGGCGTGAGCAGCGCGCGATCGGTGACGTGATGGCTGGGTCCCGAATAATAACCGTGCGTCACCATGGAGGAGGCCGACGGCACCGGATGGCGCGTCAGATGCACGATGCGGAAGGCGTCCTTGAAGCGCAGGGCGAAGTAGCGGATGGCGGCGTAGCAGGGCCAGCCGCACTCGATGTAATGGCCCCAGCGCAGCAGCGCCTCGACGCGGTCGGCATGGGCGATCACGACCCGGGTCGCGCCGTGCGGGTTCGGATCGCCGCGCGCCAGGAGCTGGCGCGGAAAGTAGTCCATGTAGAGGGGCTCGTGCGTCACCTCGGCGAGGTCCGGGTAGGCGTCGCCCAGGTGCTGCGCCAGCCACTGCGTGCCGCATCGCCCGCTCGAAAGGAAGAACGCGCAATAGGTCATGCCGGCACCGCGTTACGGGGGCGGGCATCATAGCGACGGGCGGGGGGAGCGCAAGCGAGGGCTATCGCAGGGCGCCGCCGGCTGGCAGTATGCGGCCTCTCCGAAGGAGTCCGATGCAGAACGCCCTGTCCCGATTCGCCGCCAGCGGCTGGCTCGTCGTCGTCATCTCGTTCCTCGTATTGAGCGTGTCGTTCTCGGCTCGCTCGATCCTGGGCCTCGCCATGCCGTACTTGGAATCCGATCTCGGCTGGTCGCGCAGCTTCGTCTCCTTCGGTGGCGCCTTGGCCTTGGTCGTGATGGCCGCCGTGGCGCCGGTCGCCGGCAATCTGCTCGACCGCTTCGGCGCCGGCGCGTTGCTCGTGGCCGGGCTCGGCGCCATCGGGCTCGGCATGCTGACCAGCGCCGCCATGGGCGCGCCGTGGCAGTTCCTCATGGGCTTCAGCCTGTTCGCCGGCGTCGGCTTCGGCATGGCGGCGAACCATGTCGTCTCGACCGTGGTCAGCCGGCGCTTCGAGGAGAACCGGGGCCTCGCGGTCGGCACCGCCACCTCCGGTTCGACGGCAGGGCAACTGCTGGTGGTTCCGGTCCTCGCCGCCGTGCTCGCCTCGGGCGACTGGCGCTGGAGCTATCTCGCCCTCGGTCTCGCCAGCCTGGCATTGATCCCGGTCGTGCTGCTGACGATGCGGGAAAGGCGATCGCGGCCGCCCGTCCGGCGCGCCGAGCTCGACCATCGACCGCTGCGGGAACGACTGCGTTTCCTTGCCCGCAGCCCGGTGTTTCACCTGCTGCTGTGGAGCTTCATGATCTGCGGCTTCACCACGACCGGCGTCATCGAGACGCATCTCTTGCCCTACGCCGCCGCCTGCGGCTTTCCGCCGCTCGAAAGCGCCACCGCCTATGGCGTGCTGTCCGGCTTCAACCTGCTCGGCATGGTGGCGGCGGGCTGGCTGTCGGACCGCATGCATCGGCCGCTGCTCCTCGGCATCATCTACGTGATGCGCGGGCTGTCGTTCATCCTGCTGATGTTCATCACCGACGACCTGGGGCTGCTGTTCGTCTTCGCGGTGGCGTTCGGCATCTTCGACTATTCGACCTTTGTGGTGACCGCGAGCCTGGTGGCGAGCCACTTGGGGCTCGGCATCATGGGGCTCGCCATGGGGATACTGTCCGCCAGCCACTCGCTGGGCGCGGCCGCCGGCGCCTTCCTCGGCGGCTATCTGTTCGACCTGTTCGCGCGCTACCAGTCGGTGTGGATCGCCTCGCTGCTGCTGGCGTTCGGCGCCGGCTTCATGGCGTTCGCCATCCGCGAGAACCGCGACCGGGCGCCGGCACTGGCGCCGGCGTAACGGCCGGGCAGTAGGCGAGCGGTTGGTTGACGCCCTAGTGCGGTGGGGCTACCGTTCGCTTGCGACAGTAATAAATACTGCGAAACGGTCTTTATCGGGGAGCGAGCAACATGACAATCGACTTTGGCAGGGCGATGCGCGGCGCCGCCGGCTTGGCGCTGGGCGCACTGGCGGCGGCGAGCCTCGCTGGCGGCGCGGCTGCGGCCGAGACGCTGATCGTCTATACCGCGCTCGAGGACGACCAGCTTACGGCGTACAAATCGGCGTTCGAGGAAGTGAACCCCGACATCGAGATCAACTGGGTGCGCGATTCGACCGGCCCCATCACGGCCCGCCTGCTGGCGGAGAAGCCGAACCGCCAGGCCGACGTGGTGTGGGGCCTGGCCGCGACCAGCCTTCTGCTGCTCGACAGCGAGGGCATGCTGGAGGCGTACGCGCCCGCCGGTGCCGAGGCGCTGAAGGCGAATTTCGTCGATGCCAAGAGCCCGCCGGCCTGGGTGGGGATGGACGCCTGGGCGTCCGCGATCTGCTTCAACACCGCGCTCGCCGGACCGCTCGGCCTACCCCGACCCGGCTCATGGGCCGACCTCTTGAAGCCGGTCTATCGCGGCCACATCGTGATGCCGAACCCGAATTCCTCGGGCACCGGCTATCTCACCGTCTCCGCCTGGCTCCAGATGATGGGCGAGGACAACGGCTGGGCATACATGGACGGGCTGCACAAGAACATCAACACCTACTTGCACTCCGGCTCAAAGCCCTGCGTCAACGCCGCCAAGGGCGAATACGCCATGGGCATCTCGTTCGCCTATCGCGGCGTGCAGGAGAAGAACAAGGGCGCGCCCATCGACATCATCCTGCCCGGCGACGGGATCGGCTGGGACATGGAGGCGACCGCCATCATGAAGGGCACCGACAAGCTCGACGCCGCCAAGAGGCTCGCCGACTTCGCGGCCAGCCGGACGGCCAACGAGCTGTACAACAAGAGCTACTCGGTGGTGGCCTACCCCGGCGTGTCGCGGACCATCGCGAACTACCCGGACAACGAAGAGGCGCTGTTGATCAAGAACGACTTCGCCTGGGCGGCCGCCAACCGCGAACGCATCCTGGCGGAGTGGCAGAAGCGCTTCGGCTCGAAAGACGCGCCGAAATAGCAAGTCCCTGCGACGGCGCCCCGGCCGCCCTCTTTCCGGTGGTCGGGGCGTCGCGTTGTCCGCATAATTCGGCCGATGGCGGCTATCGCGATGGTGGGCGAGCGAACGCCCTATCTCGGAATCCGAGGGGTCGATAAGTTCTTCGGCGCCTTCCAGGCCCTGAAGGACATCGCCCTCGACATCCACGAAGGCGAGCTCGTCTGCTTCCTCGGGCCGTCGGGCTGCGGCAAGACCACGCTATTGCGCGTCATCGCGGGCCTCGACGTGCAGACCTCCGGCACGATCCGCCAAGGGGGGCGCGACATCTCGGCCCTGCCTCCGGCCGAGCGCGACTTCGGTATCGTGTTCCAATCCTACGCGCTGTTCCCCAACCTGACGGTGGCGCGCAATGTCGGCTACGGTCTCGCCAGCCGCCGCGCCGCGAAGGCCGGGGCGGCGGCGCGGGTCGCCGAGCTGCTCCTCCTCGTGGGTCTCACCGACCAAGGGACCAAGTACCCGGCGCAGCTCTCGGGCGGCCAGCAGCAGCGGGTGGCGCTGGCGCGGGCGCTGGCGCTGTCGCCCGGCCTGCTGCTGCTGGACGAGCCGCTGTCGGCCCTTGACGCCCGGGTCCGGGTCTACCTGCGCCACGAGATTTCCGCGCTGCAACGGCGCCTCAAGGTGACGACGATCCTGGTCACCCACGACCAGGAGGAGGCGCTCACCATGGCCGACCGCATCGTGGTGATGAACCACGGCGCGATCGAGCAGGTGGGCGCGCCGGAGGAGATCTATCGCCGGCCGGCCAGCGCCTTCGTCGCGGATTTCGTCGGCCGCATGAACTTCCTGCCGGCCGAGGTCATCGACGGCACACGCGTGCGCTTCGCGGGCGTTGCCTTCGACTGCGGGCGCATCGACGGCCTTGCGCCCGGCAGTCCGGTCATGGCGTGCCTCCGGCCCGAGGACGTGACGGTACGCGGCGTAGTACCCGGCCAGCCCAACGCGCTGGCGGTCAGGATCGCCGCCATGGAGTTCCTCGGCTCGTTCTACCGGGCGCGACTGCAGCCGGTGGGCGGCGCGGGCGCGGAGTTGACCGCGGATTTCTCGCTCAACGCGGTGCACGACCTCGGGCTAAAGACGGACGAGACGGTGACGGTGGCGCTGCCCGCCCGGCGGCTCCGGGTCTTCGCGCGCGACGGCGGGATCGAACCGCGGTGAGCGAAGCGGTTCTTCCGGCGCCATCGCCCGGCGCGGCGCGCGTCAGGATCGGGCGCGACGGCTGGATCATGCGGGCGCTGTTGTTGGCGCTGGCGGCCTACCTGACGCTCACGGTCGTGCTGCCGCTCTACGCCATGCTGCGCAAGAGCTTCCTCGACAAGGATGGAGGTTGGGTCGGGCTCGCCAACTACACGCGCTATTTCGAGGACCCGGCGCTGGCCGAATCGATCGGCAACACCTTCTTCGTCGCGGCGCTCGGCGGCGTCATCACGATCCTGCTGGCCTTCGTTTACGCTTACGCGCTGTCGCGCAGCTGCATGCGGGCGAAGGGGTTGTTCAAGGGCATCGCGCTGGTGCCGCTGCTGGCCCCCTCGCTGGTAGGGGCGCTCTCTCTCATCTACCTGTTCGGCAACCAAGGGCTCTTGAAATACTGGCTCCTGGGCCACAGCATCTACGGGCCGATCGGCATCGTCATGGGCGAGGTGTTCTTCGCCTTTCCGCACGCCCTCATCATCATCCTGACCGCGCTCGCCATGGCCGACCAGCGGCTGTACGAGGCGGCGACGGCGTTGCGCGCCGGCCCGGTCCGCATCTTCTTCACCGTGACCCTGCCCGGCTGCCGCTACGGCCTGATCAGCGCCTGCTTCGTGGTTTTCACCCTCATCTTCACCGACTTCGGCGTGCCGAAGGTATTGGGGGGCCAGTTCGACGTGCTGGCGACCGACGTGTACAAGCAGGTGGTCGGCCAGTTCAACTTCGGGATGGGCGCCGTGGTGGGCATGCTGCTGCTCTTCCCGGCGGTGATCTCGTTCGCCGCCGACCGCTGGGTGCAGCGCCGGCAGGTGGCGCTGTTGTCGGCGCGCGCGGTCGCCTACGAGCCGAAGCCGCATCGTTGGCGCGACGGCCTCTGTCTCGCGTTCTGTCTCATGGTGGGCGTGTTCCTGCTCGGCATCCTGGCCACGGCGGCGTTCGGCTCGTTCATCAAGTACTGGCCCTACGACATGAGTTTTACCTGGGCCAACTACGACTTCGACAATATCGACACCCAGGGCTGGGGCGCCTACTGGAACAGTTTGATACTCGCCGCGATCACTGCCGTCGTCGGCACCGCGATCGTATTCGCGGGCGCCTACCTGGTCGAGAAGACCGGCGGGTTCCGCCGGGTGCGCGCCGGCGTCCAGTTCATGTGCATGGTGCCGCTCGCGGTGCCGGGCCTCGTCCTCGGGCTGTCGTACATCTTCTTCTTCAACAGCCCGATGAACCCGCTCAATTTCCTCTATCTCACCATGGCGCTTCTGGTGCTCAACACGATCGCCCACTTCTATACCGTGTGCCACCTCACGGCGCTGACCGCGTTGAAGCAGATGGACCCCGAGTTCGAATCGGTGTCCGCCTCGCTCAAGGTGCCGTTCTACCGCACCTTCTGGCGGGTCACCGTGCCGGTGTCGCTGCCGGCCATCGTCGACATCGGGGTTTATTTCTTCGTCAACGCCATGACCACAGTGTCCGCCGTGGTGTTCATCTACGGCCCCGACACGAAGCTGGCGTCGATCTCGATCCTCAACATGGACGACGCCGGCAACACCGCCAACGCGGCGGCCATGGGCATGACCATCGTCGCCACCTCGGCGGGCCTGCGCTGGATCCAGTCGCTGCTGCTGCGCGGCCTCAACCGCCGTACCCAAGCCTGGCGCCGGCGGTGAGGGGCGTCACCAGCCCGAGGAACGCGCGCACCAGCCGCAAGTCCCGCCGCTCCGCGAGGCAGACGACGTACTCGATCGATTCGAGGTCCGTGCCTTGGACCTCGAGCGCCTTCAGGCGATCGTCGACCCCGAATTCCGAGAGCGCCACGACGCCCACGCCCAGACCCGCCGCCACCGCCTCGCGAACCGCCTCGCGTGACGCGATTTCGATGGGATCGACGAGCGCGACCCCGGCCTGCGCCAACGCCGTTTCCAGAATCCGCCTCGTGGTCGAGCCCCGCTCGCGCAGGATCATGCGTTGGCCCGCGAGCTCCGGCAGCGCGACCGCGCGGCGCCCGGCCCAGGGATGGGCGCGCTCGACAAACAGGACGAGGCGGTCGCGGCGCAAGGGGAGCGCGTGCAGCCGTTCGTCGCCGGGCACGTTCGCCGCCACCACCACGTCCACGCGATGGTCGATCAGCGCCTGCAACAGCATTTCGCTGTTGCCGGTGGCGATGGACAGCTTGATGCCCGGATGGCGCCGCCCGAAGGCGGCTACCAGCGCCATGACCGAGTAGGGCGCGTCGGCGCCTATGCGCAGGTGGCCGCGCATGAGGCCCCGCGCGGCGGCCAGCGCCTGTTCGGCCTCCGATTCGAGCCCGAACAGCCGGCGGGTGATGTCGAGCAGCTCGCGGCCGAGCTCGGTAGCATTCACCTTGCGGCCGCGGCGGTCGAAGAGGAGCACGCCGTAGGTTTCCTCCAGCGCCTTGACTTGGCCCGAGAGGGTCGGCTGCGTCACGCGCAAGGCGGCCGCGGCACGCGTGAAGCTGCCTTCGCTCGCGACCGCGTGAAAGGCGCGAAGCTGGGAATAATTCATAGATACTGCCTATGCGACATATCGAAACTTGCGATTTGACTTATGATACGGCCGGCTGCCTTATCAGGCAAGCGGTGGCGGCAAAGAGTGTGCGAACGATGACCGATCCCTTGCTGCTGACGCCCGGGCCGCTGACCACGTCAGCCGCGGTGAAGCAAGCGATGCTGCGCGACTTGGGTTCGCGCGACGGCGAGTTCATCGCCATGACCGCGCGCATACGCCGCCGCGTGGTCGCGCTGGCAGGCGCGGAGGACACCCATGTCTGCGTCCCCCTGCAGGGCAGCGGGACCTTCGCCGTGGAGGCCATGATCGGCACGCTTGTGCCGCGCGCGGGCAAGCTTCTGGTGCTGGTGAACGGCGCCTATGGCAGGCGCATCCGGCGCATCTGCGAGTATTACGGCCGCGCGCAATCCGCGGTCGAGGCGCCCGAGGACCAGGCGATCGAGCCGGCGGCGGTGGCGGCGGCGCTGGCGTCCGATCCGGCGATCACCCATGTCGCGGCGGTGCATTGCGAGACCACGTCGGGCGTGCTGAACCCGATCGAGCGCATCGCCGCGGTCGTCGCCGAGGCCGGACGCAGCCTCTTGATCGACGCCATGAGCTCGTTCGGCGCGCTGCCGCTCGATGCCGCCACGGTTCCGTTCGACGGGCTTGCCGCCTCCGCCAACAAGTGTCTCGAAGGCGTGCCGGGCATGGCGTTCGCGATCCTGCGCCGTTCGGCGCTGGAGGCGGCAGCGGGCAACGCGCCCTCGCTCTCGCTCGATCTCCACGATCAATGGGCGGCGATGGAAAAGAACGGCCAGTGGCGCTTCACGCCGCCCACCCATGTCATTGCCGCCCTCGACCGGGCGCTCGAGGAGCACGCGGCGGAGGGCGGAGTGGCGGGCCGCGGCAGGCGCTACCGGGAGAACTGCCGCGTCCTGGTGGCGGGCATGCGGGCCATGGGTTTCGAGACGCTGCTGGCGGACCGTCTGCAGGCGCCCATCATCGTCACGTTCAGGACGCCGGCCGACCCGAACTTCCGGTTCGACCGCTTCTATGACTGCCTCGTCGAGCGCGGCTACGTCATCTATCCCGGCAAACTCACCGCGGCCGACAGCTTCCGCATCGGGTGCATCGGCCGGCTGGGAGCGGCGGAGATAGAGGGCGCCCTCGAGGCGATCGGCGCCACCCTCGCCGAGATGGGCGTTTCGAGCGGCCAACCCAGGCGGCCGGCGCTGGCGGTCTAACGAGTCTCATTCGAGGACGAGGAATGGAACCCATGAGCTTCAGGTATGCCCGAAGCTATCGCGGCCCGATCCAGGCCGTCCTGCTCGACTGGGCCGGCACCACCATGGACCACGGTTGCATCGCGCCGGCCGTGGTGTTCATCGAAGTGTTTAAGCGCCAGGGCGTGCCGATTGCCATGGAGGAGGCGCGCGCCCCAATGGGCGCCCACAAGCGCGTCCATATCCAGCGCATCACCGAGCTCGACGGCGTGCGCGCCCGCTGGCGGGCGAAGTTCGGCCGCCTGCCCACGGACGACGACGTGGAACGCATGTTCAAGGCCTTCGTGCCGCTGCAGGTCGAGTGCCTGTCCGATTATTCCGAGCTCATCCCCGGCGCGCTCGATGCCGTGAAGGCGGTCCGCAAGCGCGGCATCAAGATCGGGTCCACGACCGGCTACAACACCGAGATGATGGCGGTGAACCTGAGGGACGCCAAGAAGCAGGGCTACGAGCCGGACGTGACCGTGTGCGCCTCGGACGTGCCGATGGGACGGCCGTACCCTTTCATGTGCCTGTTGAACGCGATCAAGCTTCAGGTGTCGCCGGTCGAGGCCTGCGTCAAGGTGGACGACACCCGCCCCGGCATCGAGGAGGGCCTCAACGCCGGCATGTGGACAGTGGGGCTCGCCATGAGCGGCAACGAGATCGGGCTGAGCCTGAAAGACTTGAAGGCGCTGCCCAGGGCCGAGCGGGAAACGAAGCGCGCCGGCGCCTATACCCGCATGTACCAGACCGGGGCCCACTACGTCGTGGACGGCATCGGCGATCTCATGCCCTGCCTCGACGACATCGAGCGCCGTCTGGCGGCCGGCGAGAAGCCTTGACGGACGCGGGCTTTTGCCGGCGGCCGCTCGCGAGTATGATCGCAGCCCTGTGGGGTCGGATCTGAACCGTCGGTGAGCGCGATCTCCTTCAACGCCAAAACCGCAGCCGAGTCGGAGAGCCCAGCGCTGATCCGCCGGGTGACGGTGACGGCGCGCCGGCTCGTCGTCGAATGGCGGGACGGCGAGGAAAGCGCGCTGCCGTTCCTGTGGCTGCGCGACAGCTGCCTGTGTCCGTTCTGCCGCGACCCGCGCAACGGCCAGCGGCTGGTGGACGCGATCGATCTGCCGATCGAGCCCGTGCCCCGGCGGCTCGATCTGTCGGTCAGCGACGAGATCGGCGTCGAGTGGCTGCCGGACGGCCACCTCAGCCGTTATACCGCCGCTTGGCTCGCCGCGTACGACTTGACCGACAGCGCAAGGGCGCGCCGTCGCGGGCGGGTGCGCCTGTGGGGCTGGGAGATCGTCGACGAGTTGCCGCGGGTGGAATGGTCCGAAGTGACGCTGGATGCGGCCGCCGAGTGGCGGGCGCTGTCGCTGTTCAAGGAGTTCGGCTTCGTGCTGTTCGCCGGGGTCCCGACCGAAAGCGGCATGGTGACGCGGGTGGGCGATCATTTCGGCCATGTGCGCGTCACCAATTACGGGCGCCATTTCGATGTTGTCTCCCTGCCCAACCCCGACAACCTCGCCTACACAGAAGCGGCGCTTGCCGCGCACACCGACAATCCCTACCGCGATCCGGCGCCCGGCGTGCAGCTGCTGCATTGCCTCGAGGCGGATGCGCCGGGGGGCGACAGCATCCTGGTCGACGGCTTCCGGCTGGCCGAGGAGATGCGCCGGGCCGATCCGGCCGGTTTCGAGCTGCTCACGCGCCTCGCGCTTTCTTTCCGCTTCGCCAACGCCACCGCCGATCTCGCCGCGCGCGCCCCCGTCATCGCGCTCGACTGCGAGGGGCAGTTGGTCGCCGTTCATTTCAACAGCCGCTCGGCCGACGCCCCCGACATGCCCGCCGAGGCGGTCGAATCCTGGTACGCCGCCTACCGCCGATTCGCCAACCTGCTGCGCGCGCCGGAGGGCGAGCTGCGTCTGCGCCTAGATCCCGGCGATCTTCTGATGATGTCAAATGCGCGCGTGCTGCACGGGCGCACCGCCTTCGACGCGTCGCTCGGACGCCGGCACCTGCAAGGCTGCTACATCGACATCGACGGCGTCCTGAGCCGGCTGCGCCTGTTGTCGCGCGAGGCGGGCGGATGACGGCACCGGTGGACATCGTCGGCCGGATCTTCGATCTCTACGCCGGGCGCGGGCACCTCTGCTACGGCGAGGGAGTGACGCAGCTCGAGCACGCGCTGCAGGCCGCCGCCGCCGCCGAGAAGGCCGGCGCGCCGGCGGTGCTGATCGCCGCCGCCTTCCTGCACGACATCGGCCACCTGCTGCAGGACGCGGCCGAGGACGCGGCCGAGCGCGGCATCGACACCGAGCACCAGTCGGTCGCATCGGCCTGGCTGTCGCGGCGCTTCCGGCCGGAATTGTGCGAGGCGGTGCGCCTGCACGTCGCCGCCAAGCGCTATCTGTGCCACGCCGAACCCGGTTATTTCGACCGACTGTCGGCGGCCTCGCGCCTGAGCCTCGCCTTGCAGGGCGGCCCGCTCGACGCGGCCGGGGCGGCGGCGTATCTCAGCGAGAAAGGGGCCGCCGGCGCCATCGCGCTACGGCGCTGGGACGACGACGCCAAGGTGGCCGGGCTCGCCACCCCCGACATGGCGCATTTCCGCCCCGTTCTGGAGGCCTCGCTCAAAGCGCTCTAGTTTCACCCCGCGCCGTGCCGGCGCAGGGCGAGGCTCCCCGCGAACAGCGCCGCGGCCGCCAGCACCACCGACGGCCCGGCCGGCGTGTCGAACGCGGCCGAAGCCGCAAGGCCGAGGGCGACCGCGATAGAGCCGATGAGGCTCGCCAACAGCGCCATCTGCTCCGGCGTATGGGCGAAGCGCCGCGCCGCCGCCGCCGGTATGATGAGCAGCGCCGTGGTCAGCAGCACCCCCACCACCTTCATGGCAAGGGCGACGAAGACGGCCATGATCGCCATCAGCGCGAGGTCGAGCAGGTCGACCGGCGCGCCCTCGGCGCGGGCTACCTCCTCGTGCACCGTGGCGGCCAGCAGCGGGCGCCACAACGCCGCCAGGACCGCCAATGCCGTGGCGCCCCCGCCGTAGATCCACAACAAATCGACGGGCTCGACGGCGAGGATGTCGCCGAACAGATAGGCCATGAGATCGACGTTGAATGCGGTGAACCCGATCGCCACCAACCCGGCGGCGAGCGCCGCGTGCGACAGGATGCCGAGCAGCGTGTCGCTGGCGAGGCCGTGGCGTCGGCGCAGCACCGCCAGCAGGAGCGCGATGGCGAGGCACGCGGCGAGCGTGCCCGGCGTCGGATCGCCGCCCGCGACCAGTCCCAGCACCACGCCGATGAGTGCGCCATGCGCCAGCGCGTCGCCGAAGTAGGCGAGCCGGCGCCAAACGACGAAGCAGCCCAGCGGCCCCGCCACCGCGGCAACGCCGACGCCGCCCAGCAATGCGCGCAGCAGGAAATCCTCGATCACGGCGGGCCGTCGTGCTTGTGGAACGGATCGGCGCCCACCACCTCGCCGGCCAATCCGTGCCGATGGTCGTGACGATGCGTGTAGACGGCGAGCCGGCGCGCCGCCAACGGCCCGAACAGGGCCAAATATTCGGGGTGCTCGCTCACCGCCTCCGGCTTGCCGGCGCAGCACAGGTGACGGTTGAGGCAGATCACGCGATCGGTGGACGCCATGACCAGATGCAGGTTGTGGGAGACCATCAGCACGCTCACGCCGCGCCTCGCGCGCAGGCGCTGCACGAGGTCGTACAGTTCGACCTGGCCGCCGAGATCGACGCCGCGGTCCGGCTCGTCCAGCACCAGCAGGTCAGGGTCGCGCAGCAGAGTGCGGGCGAGCAGCACGCGCTGCGCCTCGCCGCCCGACAGGCCGCGGAACGGCCGGTCCAAGAGATGCGCCGCGTCGACCTCGGCGGCGGCGCGCTCGACCGCGGCCCGGTCTGCGCCCGGAGCAAGCGCCAATAGCCGGCGCACGGTGAGCGGCATGGCGGCGTCGATGGCGAGGTGCTGCGGCAGGTAGCCGAGGCGGAGCCCGCTGCGTCGCCGCACCTGGCCGCGCTCGGGGCGAATGAGGCCCAGCACGATGCGCACGAGCGTGGTCTTGCCGGCGCCGTTGGGCCCTATCAGGGTGACGATCTCCCCCGGCGCCACGACAAGGTCGATATCGTGCAGCACCTCGCCGGCGCCGAAGCCGTGGCAGACGCGCTTGAGCGCCACCAGCGGTTCAGTGGACAAGGGCACCCTCGCGGTCGGCGCAGCGCGCGCACAGGCCCAGGAGCTCGACGGTCGGCCGGCGCACGACGAAGCGTGCCCGCCGCGCGCTCTTCGCCACGGCGTCGTCCAGCCCCGGGTCGTCGATCTCGGCGGCGGCGCGGCAATCGGTGCAGATCAGGAACTGGCAGGCGTGGGCGCGTTGCGGACGGGCGCAGCCGACGAAGGCGTTGAGGCTTTCGATGCGGTGCACGAGGCCCTGGCCGATCAGGAAGTCGAGCGCGCGATAGACGGTGGGCGGCGCCACCCGACCGCGCCGGAGAAGGGCCAGGATGTCGTAGGCGCCGACCGGCCGGTGGCTACGCCAGACCAGGGCCAGCACGCGCCGGCGGAGCGCCGTGAGCCGCGCACCGCGGGCGAGGCACAGCTTGCCCGCCACGTCCAGCGCGCGCGCGACGCAGCGCCGGTGGTCGTGCGCCGCGCGGGCGAAGGAGCGCCCCGCCTCGCTGAAGCCGTGCGCCGTGGCGTCGGGCCGCGTTGACATTGCAATGTTATAGTGTAACGTCGCGTGAGTATGGCACGCCGGTTGGGCATCGCGCAATGGCGATCTCGGGCGCCGTCGGGACCGGTCGGCCGCCCGGCCGCGGTGCTTGCGCTTGGCCTCTTGCTGCTGGGCGGGCCGGCCGCGGCCGACGGCATCGAGGTGGCGGCCAGCATCGCGCCGGTGCACTCGCTGGCGGCCTCGGTCATGGCGGGGGTGGCGTCGCCGGCGCTGCTGGTGCCGCGCGGTGCGGCGCCGCACGGCTATCAATTGAAGCCGTCCGCCGCGCGGGCGCTGGCACGGGCCCAGGTCGTGTTTTGGATCGGCCGGCGCATGGAAAGTTTCCTTGTGAAGCCGATCGCCGCATTGGCAGGCGCCTCCGTCGCGCTCGCCGACGCCGAAGGCGTCCACTTGCTGGCGACCCGCAAGGGCGGGATTTGGGAGGCAGAGGAGGAGGAGCCGGCGGAGGGCGCCGCCTGGGACGGCCACATCTGGCTCGATCCGCGGAACGCCCGCGCCATGGTGGCGGCGATGGTGGAAACGCTGGCTCGGCTGGACCCCGCCGACGCCCACGCCTACCGCGCCAACGGCGAGGCGCTGATGCGCCGCCTGGATGATCTCGACCGCGAGCTGGCAGGCAGGCTCGCGCCGGTGAAGGACATCCCCTACCTCGTCTTCCACGACGCCTACCAGTACTTCGAGGCGCGCTACGGCCTCGCCGCTCTGGGGTCGATTGCGGCCAGCCCGGACCAGCCGCCGGGCGCGCGCCGGGTGCGCGCGGTCCGCGCCCTGCTCGCCAAAGCGCGCTGCGTCTTTCGCGAGCCCGTGTTCGACGCGCCGCTGTTCCGCTCGATCGTGGTCGGCACACCGGCCGGCACCGCCGAGCTCGACCCCGAAGGAATCCGGCTCGAGCCCGGACCCGACCTCTACTTCGACCTCATGCGCGGACTGGCGCGCACCATGCGGGACTGCCTGTCGGCAGCCCGCTGAGCGGGCCTATGACGCCACATCACATGGCCGTGAGAGAGGCGCCGCGGCCCTACCGCCAGCGTACCATCGTTCACACGGATCCATGGTAGTCTGGGGAATCCCAGTTTAATTGATCTTAAGGTATTTACACGATGATATGGCGACATGGAAAAAGAAGCACATTCGGCGGACGAGCGCCGGGCGACCCAGCGCGGCGGAATCCGCCTTGCCGAGAGATTTGCTGCTGCCCTGCCGAGAGGCGCGGACAACGCCCCCGGCGTCGCGGCGCTGGCCGGTGATGTGACCGAGATCGAAAAGAGCTTGCGCGAGAGCGAGGCCCGCTACCGGCAGGCGGAGCGCCTCGCGCGGCTCGGGCACTGGCGCTGGACCACCGGGCGAGACGGTAGTCTGGCGGGCGGCCTGATCGAGGCATCTCAGGAGGCCGCTGCCATTCACGGTGTATCGCCGACGGAGCTGCGGCTCACGGGGGCGCAATGGGCGGCAAGGTTCGTGCACCCGGACGACCGCGAGGCCGTCCTCGGCGCGTTAACCGCTGTCTCCCCGGAGAAACGCTTCGAGTACGCAATCGAATACCGGATCGTGCGTCCCGACGGGTCGATCGCGACGATCCGAGAAATCGGTGAATACGAATGGCAAGCCGAAGAGCGCGTCCATCACGGATTTGCAACTATTCAGGACATCACCGAGCAGCGACGTACCGAGGCGGCCCTGCGCGAAAGCGAAGCGCGCTACCGGCAGGCGGAACGCATCGCGCGCATCGGGCACTGGTCATGGGTCGCCGACCCCGGCGGCGGCTGGGAGGGCGGTCGATACGATCACTCCGAAGCGGTGGCCGACATTTTCGGCGTTCCGTCCGCTGATCTGAAGGTGACCAACCGCGAATTCCTCGATCGCTTCGTGCATCCCGACGACCAGGCGACCGTCGCCGAGGTCTTCGCAACCATGATGCAACCAAGCTCGCCCGGCTACGTATTAGATTATCGCATCGCCCGGCCGGACGGCACTGTGCGGTACGTGCGCGAGATCGGTGAAAACCAACGGGGATCGGACGGGCGGCTACGCCGCACCGTTGGCACGCTGCAGGACGTGACCGATCTTCGCGAGACCGAGAATGCCCTGCGCGAAAGCGAAACGCGCTACCGGCAGGCGGAGCGCCTCGCGCGGCTCGGGCATTGGAAATGGAGCGTCGTTCCAGGCGGCAACTGGATCGACGGACGATTCGAGTTCTCGGACGCGGCGGCCGCCATATTCGGTTGCACAAAGGCGGAACTCGCCAAACCAACGAGGGAATTCCTCGAGCGTTTAGTCCACCCCGACGACCGACCAGCGATGGTCGACGCCCTTGCGCAGATGATTGCGGAGCGTCGCCGGGAAAGTACCATCGAGTACCGCATCGTCCGCAACGACGGGACCGTTGTCGCTGCCCGTGAAATTGGCGAGAACGCCTTCGATCGCGACGGACGCTTGACGTACGCCTTCGGGACGCTCCAGGACGTCACGGACCAGAAAACAGCCGAGGCGGAGTTGCGCGTTGCCAAGCACCAGGCTGAAATGGCGAACTTGGCCAAGTCCCGGTTCCTTGCCAACATGAGCCACGAGTTGCGCACGCCCTTGAATGCCATCATCGGCTTCGCCGGCGTTATGCAGGCCGAGTTGCTGGGGCCGATCGGCACGCCTAGCTATAAGGAATACAGCGCGGACATCAAGAATAGCGGCATGCATCTTCTCGAAATCATCAACGATCTTCTCGACATCAGCCGGGTCGAGGTCGGGCAGGTCGTCCTCCACGAGGCTATGGTTGAGGTGCCCGCCCTGATCGAGGCCTGCGCGCGAATGGTGCGCCCGCGCGCCACCGAGCAGGCGGTCGAATTGACGACGCGCATCGACCCGGACCTGCCGGCGGTCGAGGGCGACGAGCGCCTGCTGAAGCAGATCGTCCTTAACCTGTCGTCGAATGCCGTCAAGTTTACTCCGGCCGGGGGGCGCGTCGAGATCGCGGCCCGCCGGTCGCCGACGGGCGGGATCGATATTGTCGTGACAGATACTGGCATCGGCATGCCGAGGGACGGGATCGCACATGCCGTCAAGCCCTTCGTTCAACTCAACAACTGCCCAGCCCGCAAGTACGAGGGGACGGGTCTTGGACTGTCCATCGCCAAGGCCTTCGCCGAGCTGCATGGCGGGGAACTGCTCATCGACAGCGAGCAGGGGCAAGGGACTACGGCAACGCTGCGCCTGCCGGCCGCGCGCGTCCATAGTCTCGACCGGGTCGTTGCCGCCAGCCACGCCTAGCGCAGATTTCGTTTAGGCGCACACGCGCTTCCGTTTCAATTACGTTGCGGGCGATCAGCCATTAGCGCTTCGGCGGCAGGCGGCGATGATGACCTGGCGCGCAAGCATTGGCGAGGCAAGCGAAGGCCGGGCCGCGGTGATCCGCGCTAATCCGCAAGTCCGGCTTCGCGTAAGCGCCCAGAGCTCACGAGTCCCGAACCTCGGCCTGATGCGGTTCTACGCGCGTAGGCCAGCCCACGAACCGGGGTCTGTTCCGAACTGTCTCATAATCGCCTGCGCAGCGTGCGACCGGTCGAAGCCGGAGACCATGGCACGACGACGGATTTCGTGGCTACGTTCATCGTGAGGCGCAGGCAAACATTGGCCCCAACCAACTCCAACGACTTCTTTGAGGCTCGGGGCAACGGAATGCCTCCCTTTCGGCAATAGAGAATAATAACGGCTGCGATCTGCACAGCGGACGTTTCGATGCGCTCCGGCGCCTCGGACGCCTTGCGCTGTGCCTCGACCACCACTCGTATTTCGGGGTCCTTCTCGATGTTGACGCGCAGAGAAGCGCACTCGAACAATCGCCCGCCGTCCTCTTTGTCGGCCGTGACAATCGCGCTCTCCAGCGTTTCTCGGTCCAAGATCACCTGCCGTATCTCGTAGATCATGGTGGTGCTCCCCATAGATCGCTTGCGCCTAAGAGTCCGTTCGCAAAGTTGAGATTCATGGATAGGCCCTTGTGAGCCGACGAAGCAAGAGGCGGATGCTGGTCAGCCAGAGGAAAGCGATGGCGGTGCGAGCGGTCGACGACGCCAAGAAGACCGACGGCACGGTGCAGGGCCTGGCCGAGACCTCCCAGAAGATCGGCAAGGTGGTCGAGCTCATCAACGACATCGCGAGCCAGACCAACCTGCTGGCCTTGAACGCCACGATCGAGGCGGCGCGCGCCGGCGAGGCCGGCAAGGGCTTCGCGGTGGTGGCCTCCGAGGTGAAGAACCTGGCCAACCAAACGGCCAAGGCGACCGAGGAGATCGCCGGCCAGATCAACGCCATGCAGGCGGTGACCACGGACGCGGTGCCATCCAGGGCATCGGCGCCACCATCGGCGAGATCAACCAGATCGCCACCGCGATCGCCAGCGCCGTGGAGGAGCAGGGGCGGCGACGCGCGAGATCGCCCGCAACGTGCAGCAGGCCGCCTCCGGCACGCAGGAAGTGTCGAGCAATATCTCCGGCGTGACGCAGGCCGCCGGCGAGACCGGCCGCGCGGCGAGCCAAGTGCTTGACGCGTCCCGCGAGCTGGCGCGGCATTCGAGCACCCTGAAGACGCAGATCGACGTCTTCCTCAAGAACGTCAAGGCGGCGTAAGGCAACTCGGTCGAACGCCTCCGCACGAAAGCGACGGCGCCCGTCCCGCAAGGACGGGCGCCGTTTTCTTTGCGGTCCTCGCGCCGCGGCGGCGGTGGTAGGTTGCGGGCATGAGCCAGCACGACCGCCCGATCGGCATCCTCTGCGCGTTGCCCGAGGAGATCCGTCATCTGGCGGCGGGCCTGCAGGACCCGGTGACCCGCGGCGGCTGCGGCTTTCGTCGCGGCACGCTTGAGGGTCGCCCGGTCGTGCTGGCCGACGGCGCCATCGGCAAGGTGGCGGCCTCGGCCGCCGCCACCTTGCTGCTGGACGGATTCGGTTGCCGCGCGCTGCTGCTGTCGGGGGTCGCCGGCGGGCTCGACCCCGACCTCGGCATCGGCGACGTGGTGCTGGCGGAGCGCCTGATCCAGCACGACTACGGCGCCATCACGGGCGGCCGGCTGCGCAATTTCCGGCCCGGAGTGGCGCCCCTCGGCGAGGCGCGCGAGACCATCGTCTACGAGCTCGACGCGGGCTTGCGCGCCGCGCTCGCGCGCGCCCTCGAGGGCTATCGGCTGCCGGCGCTGCCGGCCACCGTCGCCGGCGGTCGGCGGCCCGCGCTCCGCTTCGGCACGCTCGTCACCGGCGACCAGTTCATCAACTGCGAGGCGACCAGGGCGACGCTGCGGGCACGCTTCGCGGCCCAGGCGGTGGACATGGAAAGCGCCGCGCTGGCGCAGGTGGCCGAGCGCTTCGGTGCGCCCTGGGTGGTGGCGCGCTCGCTCAGCGACCGCGCCGGCGCCGACAGCGAGCTCGATTTCCGAGCATTTTTGGCGGCGGCGGCGGAGACCGCCGCCAGCGTGGTCCGCCGCATCCTACCCGCCTTGTGAACCGGCCGCGAGGCTCGTCGCGCCGCTCCGGCCGCTTGCATTCGGGTGGCCATTCGGGCACCAAGAGCGGCCTTCCGGAGCCCTCGTCGTGATCCACGCCCTGCGGTCCGTCGCCTCGCTGCTGCTGGGCGCCGGCATTCTCGTAATCGGCAATGCGCTGCTCGGCATCACGTTGCCGATCCGCATGCACCTCGCCGGCCTGCCGCCGGAAACGGCGGGCCTCGTCATGTCTGCCTATTACGCCGGATTTGTCCTCGGCAGCCTGTACGGCAAGGACGTCATCGCCCGCGTCGGCCACATCCGCGCCTTCGCCGCGTTCGCCGCCGTGGTCTCGGCGGCGGCGCTCGGACATGCCTTGTGGTTCGCGCCCATCCCCTGGGCGGTCTTGCGCGCGGTGAGCGGCTTCTGCATGGCGGGGCTGTTCGCCACCATCGAGAGCTGGCTCGCCGTGCGCAGCGCCAACACGTCGCGCGGCCAGATTCTTTCGCTCTACATGGTGACCGCCTATTTCGGCTCCGGCAGCGGACAGCTCTTGGTGAATAGCTGGGGCGTGCAAGGGGTCGAGCTGTTCTGTCTCTCCGCCATCCTGCTCAGCCTGTCACTGGTGCCGGTGGTGCTGACGCGCGTCGCCGGCCCCGACCTCGGGCGCCTCCAGGCCCTGCCGTTCGGGGAGCTGTACCGCATCTCGCCCCTGGGCGTGATCGGGGCGCTGGGCGCCGGCCTCTTGAGTGGCGCCTTCTATGGCATGGGAGCCATATTTGGCCAATCGGTGGGCCTGAGCGTGTTCGGCGTGTCGCTGTTCATGGGTGCCGCGGTATGCGGCGGCCTCGTCCTGCAATACCCGATCGGCCGCGCCTCGGACCGCTTCGACCGGCGCACCGTGCTCATGTACATGTTGATCGCCGGCACGCTGGTCTGCGCCGGCGGCTATGCGTGGGCGAGCCGGGTCGACAACTCGTTGCCGGTGCTCTTGGTCCTGGCGGCGCTGTTCGGCGGCTCGGCGGCCACCGTGTACCCCGTGAGCGTGGCGCACGCCTTCGACTACGTGGCGCGCGAGCGCATGGTGGCGGCCTCGGGCGGACTGCTGCTGGCCTGGGCGCTGGGCGCCACCGTCGGGCCGCTGGTCGGCTCCTTCGCCATGGGCCAGCTGGGCGCGCCGGCCCTGTTCCTGGCGCTCGCCATCGTCTTCGCGCTGCTGGCCCTATTCACCCGCTATCGGATGAGCCGGCGCAGGGCGCTGCCCGCCGAGGCGCAGGCGCGGTTCGTGCCGCTGCCGGCGACGACGGCGGCGGCAAGCCAGCTCGACCCGCGCGCGGCGGCCGAGGTCGAAGTGGTCGAGGAGAGCGACGCCGACGCCGCCAAATAGCGTGCGCCGCTAAGGCTTATAGAACCCGCAGCCGAAGACGTAGCCATCCACCAACTTGGCGAACGACGATTTCGGCTCGACCTGCTGGCTAACCGGGTTCTTGAACTTGTAATCGACCCAGACGCCCTCGGCGGTGGCCGCCAGCAACTCCTTGCCATAAGCCTTGCCGTCCTCATCCGCGAGCGTCGTCGCATCGAGGCCGATGCGCGAGGAATCGGCGCCGTGGGCCACGACCTTGCTGTCTGGACCGATGACAAAGACGTAGAGATCGCGGTCGACGAAGGCGCCCTTCAGATCGCTGAACTCGGCGAACGCCTTCTCGGCCCCCACTTCCTGGTAGCGCGCGATCGCCTTCTCGACCATCGCCTGCGCCTCCTCGGCCGTACCGCGTTTCGGTTCTCCGCCGCAGCCGGCGGGTAAAGCTACAATCGCGAGAATGGCGATTCGAGTGATCCAGCGTGGCATGATGGGTCTCCCTTGCGCGTTGCGTTGAGAATTCCGGTATAGCACGGCGACCCTGTCCCGCTCACGCAATCTGGCGCGTCGGCCCCGGACCGCCAACATGCACCGCGACGTGGGCCGCGGGCAAGGGCGGGCGGCCGAGGATCATGTCCGCCGCCTTCTCCGCGATCATGATGGTGGGAGCGTTCAGATTGCCGCTGACGACGCTGGGCATGATCGAGGCGTCGACGACGCGCAGGCCCTCGAGGCCGCGCACTCGGAGCTCGCCATCCACCACCGCCATGTTGTCCGTGCCCATCTTGCAGGTGCCGCAGGGGTGGTAGGCGCTCTCCGCCTTGGCGCGCACGAAGGCATCCAGCTCGGCGTCCGACTGGCCTTGCGGCCCCGGGGCGAGCTCCCTGCCGCGGTACGGATCGAACGCCTTCTGGGCGAAGATCTCGCGAGTGACGCGCACCGCTTCGCGCATCTCCTGCCGGTCCAACTCGGTCTGCATGTAATTGAACTGGATGATCGGGTGCTCCTTGGCATCCGCCGAGCGCAGCTTGACCCAGCCGACGCTCGTCGGGCGCATGGGGCCGACATGGGCCTGGAATCCATGTCCGGCCTGCGGCGTCGAGCCGTCGTAAGACACCGCCATGGGCAGGAAGTGGTACTGCAGGTTCGGATGCTCCACGCTCGCGTTGCTGCGGATGAACGCGCCCGCCTCGAAGGCGTTGCTGGCGGCCGGCCCGCTGCGGAACAGAAGCCACCGGGCGCCGATCAGCAGCTTGTTGAGCGGCTTCGTGGCGCTGTAGAGAGTGATTGCTTGCGTGCACTCGAATTGCACGTAGATTTCGATGTGGTCCTGCAGATTCCATCCGACCCCGGGCAGGTCGTGCACGACCGGGATGCCGAGCGCGCTCAGCTCGTCCGCCGGTCCGACGCCGGACAGCAGCAGGAGTTGCGGCGAGTTGATGGCGCCGCCGGCGAGAATCACCTCGCGTTCGGCCCGCGCGGTCGCTTGGCCCCCGCCCTCGTCGTAGACGACGCCCACGGCGCGGCCGCCTTCGACCAGCACTTTGCGCGCGAGGGCGCGAGTGCGCACGGCGAGGTTCGGGCGCGCCATGGCGGGCCGCAGATAGGCCATCGCAGCACTCCACCGCCGGCCTCGGCGCACCGTCATGTCATAGGCGCCGAAGCCCTCCTGCCGGTAGCCGTTCACGTCCTCGGTGTAGGGGAAGCCGGCCTGGCGGCCAGCCTCGATGAAGGCGTTGTAGAGGGGGTTGCGGCAAGCCCCGGTGCTGACGTGGAGCGGACCCTCGCCGCCGCGGTAATCGTCGGCGCCCTTCTCGCGCGTCTCCGCCCGCTTGAAGTAGGGCAGCACACCGGCGTAGTCCCAGCCCGCCAAGCCCCCTTGTGCCCAGCGGTCGTAGTCGCGGGCATGGCCGCGGATGTAGATCATGCCGTTGATGGAGGACGAGCCGCCCAGCACGCGCCCGCGCGGGCAGTACATGCGCCGGCCGTCCATATGGGGCTCGGGCTCCGACTGATAGAACCAGTTGAAGCGGTCGTTCGCCAGCGCGTAGGCGAAGGCGAGCGGCATGTGGAGAAAGAGGTTGTTGTCCTTGGGGCCGGCCTCCAACACGAGCACGCGCAAGCCTGCGTCGGCCGAGAGGCGGTTTGCCAACACCGAGCCGGCCGAGCCGGCGCCGACGATGATGTAGTCGTAGACGGCGTCCTCGGTCATCAATACGGCGACGCGACGTCGCCCATTTCGACGTACACGCTCTTCACCTGCGTGTAGTGCTCGATGGCGGCCAGGCTGTTCTCGCGTCCAACGCCCGATTGCTTGTAGCCGCCGAACGGCATCTCGACGGGCGTCACGTTGTAGTTGTTGATCCAGCAGGTGCCGGCCTCGAGCCGGGCGATCACGCGGTGCGCGCGCTGGATGTCGCGGGTGAACACCCCGGCGGCGAGGCCGTACGGTGTGTCGTTGGCCCGCCGGATCGCCTCCGTCTCGTCGGCGAAGGTCAGCACCGACATGACGGGGCCGAAGATCTCCTCGCGCACGATGCGCATGTCGTCGCGGCATTCGTCGAACACGGCGGGCTCGACGAAATTGCCCTTGGCGAGCTTCGGGTCCGCCGGCCGACCGCCGCCGCACAGCAGTTTCGCGCCTTCCTTCCTGCCTAACTCGATATAGGACAGCACCTTGTCCATGTGCTGCCGGCTGATGAGCGCGCCCACGTGGGTGTCCGGGTCCATGGGATCGCCGATGCGCATCTTCGCGACCCGCGCCAGCAGTTTCTCCAAGAACGCGGCCTTGATCGGCGCCTCGACGTAGACGCGCGTGCCGTTCGAGCAGACTTCGCCCTGCGTGTAGAAGTTGGCCATGAGCGCCGCCGACACGGCGTTGTCGAGGTCGGCGTCGGCGAAGATGATGAGCGGCGACTTGCCGCCCAGCTCCATGGTGACGTGCTTCAGCGTGCCGGCCGCGTCCGCCATCACCTTCTTGCCGGTCTCCACTTCGCCCGTGAGCGACACCTTGGCGATGCCGGCATGGCGTGAGAGCAGCCGCCCGGTGGGCGCCGCCCCCTGCACCACGTTGAACACGCCGTCCGGCACGCCGGCTTCGGTGTAGATCTCGGCCAGCTTGCAGGCGGTGAGCGGCGTCAGCTCCGCCGGCTTGAAGATCATCGCGTTGCCGCAGGCAAGCGCCGGGCCCGACTTCCAGCAGGCGATCTGGAGCGGATAGTTCCAGGCGCCGATGCCGGCGCATACGCCCAGCGGCTCGCGCCGCGTGTAGGCGAACGCCGAGCCCAGATCGTAGTGCTCGCCGCGAATCGAGGGCGCGACGCCGGCGAAATACTCGATGGCGTCGGCTCCCGACAGCACGTCCACCGCCGACGCCTCCTGGATCGGCTTGCCGGTATCGAGAACCTCGAGCTCGGCCAGCTCCCGGTTGCGTTCGCGCAACAGGCGGACGGCGTTCATGAGCAGCCGCCCGCGCTGCGCCCCGGTCATGGCCGACCACCGGGCGAAGCCCTCCTTGGCCGAGGCGACGGCCGCGTCGACGTCGGCCGGACCTGCTACTTGCACTTGGCAGATCACCTCGCCGGTCGCCGGATTGACGTCCTCGAAGGTCTCACCCGACACGGCGTCGACGTAGCGGCCGTGGATGTAGAGCTTCTGTTCGGGCAGATTTTTCATAGGGTCATTCACCGGCCTTCATGCCGCGTTTCACGCCGGGCCGCGCCGCCATCGCCTTCGCCCAGCGCTTGAGATTGGTAAGCCCGCGCGCCTTGGCGATGAAGTCCTTGCGCGCGGCCACCGTCGGATAAAGCGCGATGTCGGCGATGCTGATCTCCCCGGCGAGATATGGGGCCTCGCCCAATCGCCGGTCGCACGCCCGGAATGTCTGGAGAAGCCAGTCCTCGTAATACTTGATGGCGCCGCGCGGCTTCCCCGGCACTTGCGTGGTCAGATAGAACAGGGATCCGCTCGTCGGCGCGACTTCGGTCATGACCTGCATGAACCACCGGTAGGCGAGCGCGCGCTTGGCGGGTTGCTCGGGCAACAGTTTGCCGCTTTTCTCGGCGGCATAGAGAATGATGGCACCGGACTGGCTCAATGCCAGCCGCTTGCCGCCGGGGCCGTCGGGATCGACAATGGCCGGTATCTGGCCGGCGGCGTTGATCTTCAGAAACTCGGGTCGTTTCTGTTCGCCCTTCTCAAGGTCTACTCTGTGGACCCGGTAGGCGAGCCCGCATTCCGCGAGAGCGACGGAGGCACGCCATCCGTTGCTCGTGGGGTAGGTGTAAAGGTCGATCATGGCGCTCGCTCCTCGGGTTGTGTCGGACCCCTATTTAACGGTTCCAGCGAAACTGCGATAGTCTCGCGGTGCTCGCGCCGGAAGGACCGTGCTTGACGCAACACGCCGCCCGCATCCGCGCCCTGCTGTTCGACAAGGACGGCACGCTCCTCGATTTCCGGGCCACGTGGCTGCCGGCCTACGACAAGATCGTGCGCGAGGTGGCGGGCGGCGACGCGGCGCTCGCCCTGCGGCTGCTCCTGGCTGGCGGTTACGATCCCGGCGCCGGCACCATCGATCCGCGCTCGGTGCTGGCCGCCGGCACGAACGACGAGATTGCGGCGTTGTGGGCGGGCATGGCCGGCATCCCCGACGTGGCGGCCCTCGCCGCCCGGATCGACGCCGAATTCCAGGCCCAAACGGAAACCGCTCTGGTCCCGGTGACCGACCTTGCCCCGCTGTTCGGCCGTCTCAGGCGGCGCGGGTTGCGGCTGGGCGTCGCCACCAACGACAGCGAAGCCGCGCTCAGGGCGCAGTTGTCCCGCCTCGGTCTCTCCGAACTGGTGGATTTCGCTGCCGGCTTCGACAGCGGCCACGGCGCCAAGCCCGGGCCGGGCATGGCGCAAGCCTTCTGCGCCCGGCTGCGGCTGGCGCCCGCCGAGATGGGTGTGGTGGGCGACAGCCGGCACGACCTGGAAATGGGACGCGCGGCCGGCGCCGGTCTCCTCGTCGGCGTGCTCACCGGGGCCAGCGGCTACGAGGACCTGAGGCCCCACGCGCACCGCGTCATTGCCAGCATCGCCGAAATCGAATCGGTGCTGAGCTGAGCGCCGGGCAGCCCGGTGCCATATGCTTTGCCATGGCCGCGGGACCAACGTTGCGCATCGCCCCGGAGTTGCCACCCCTTACGCCATCGCTCCGGGCATCGAAAGGAGGGTGACACCATGCGCAAATCTACCAGCCTGCTCGCCGTCGCGCTTTCCCTCGCGCTCTGGTCCGCGCCTGCCGTTGCGCTCAACACGGTCGACTGCAATCGCCTCGATCTTGCCTACAGCGGTCCCGCCGCAAAGAAGACGTGCAGTTCCGGCGATCTGCCGTCAGGCGAGGGGCACGCGACGGCGGAGGTCATCGAGGTCAGCGGCGCGGACATGGAGTTTACGGTGTGGGTCGTTCGGGCGGGCGCGCAAACCGGATTGGATCGCACCAACGTGGAGCAAACGGTCTCATCCTCATTCCCGGACGGTTCGATTTCCGGTTGGGCGCTGGCGCCAGCCTCGCGCGGCTTCAGCGTCAAGCGGTTCCTGGTAAACGGAGTCTTCCCCTGTTTCGGATTCGTCAAGTACGAAGGCAACGCACCGCGCACTCTCGGAGCAGCGACAAAGGGGGTGGCGGGATTCTATTGCGCGCTTGCGGCGCCCAGGGTGGGCGCCGACACCATCGCGTCCGTTCTCGGCGCCATCGACTATTGAGGGCGGCGCGGCGGGGCCCGCCACGGGGCGCGCTTAGGCGCCTGCTTCGCCCCGTCGGCCGCGCGCCCGGCGCCGCGCGGCGGGCGCCTCGCCGGCGGCGCCGCTGGAGACGCGGCCGAGGCGCGCCACGATCTCGCCGATACCGGGTCGCGCCGCGGGCGCATAGCCGTCGAGCGCGGCACGGATCGTGGCGAGATGCTCGGGCGTGGTGCCGCAGCAGCCGCCGACGATGCGGGCGCCGGCGTCGCGCGCCAGCCGCGCATAGTCGGCCATTAGCGCGGGCGTGCCGTCGTAGACAATCTTGCCGTCCTCAAAATGGGGCACGCCGCAATTGCTCTTGGCGACGATCACGTCGCCCGGCGCCTCGCCCTCGGCCATGTTGACCAGCGCCGCCACTAGCTCGGCCGGGCCGGTGCCGCAATTGGCGCCGTAGGCGACCGGCCGCGGGACCAGGGCGCGGCAGAATCGCGCCACCTCGGCCGGCGTCACGCCCATCATGGTGCGCCCGTTGGTATCGAACGACAGCGTTGAGACGACCGAGAGAAATCCGCCGGCGCCCTCGACCGCCGCGCGCAGCTCGTCCTTGGAGGACATGGTTTCGACCCAGGCCAGATCGGCGCCTCCCTCGGCGAGGCCTTGCGCCTGCTCGGCGAAGGCGATGCTGCCGTCGTCGACGGTGAGCGGCCCCAGGGGCTCGAAAAGCTCGCCGGTCGGACCCATGGAGCCCGCCACTACGATGTCGCGGCGGAGCGTGGCGCCCATCTCGTCGGCCACTTGGCGGGCGATGCGCGCCGCCGCGCGGTTGAGCTCGATCGCCCGCGCCTCGGCCTTGTGCAGCTTCAGGCGATAGCGCGTGCCGCCGAAGCTGTTGGTGAGGATGATATCGGCGCCGGCCTCGATCATGCGCCGGTGCAGCGCCGCCACGCGCTCCGGATGCTCGACGTTCCACAGCTCCGGAGCGTCGCCCGCTTGCAGCCCCATGTCGAAGTAGTTGGTCCCGGTCGCCCCGTCGGCCAGCAGATATGGGCGGGTCAGCAGCAGCCGGGCAAGGCGGTCGGACATCGGTGCTCCTTTTCCGGTCACCCTAGGCGGTCCGCCGTCGGCCATCAAGAGTGGGGCTGGATTTTCCCATCGTGGAGCATACGGAGCATACGATGTCCTCGACGCTCGACTATTGCGGAGCAATTTCATGACTGACATGCCGCGCCGCCGGTTTCTCGGCGCCTCCGCCGTCTGGGCGATTGCAGCTGCCGGTCGGCCCGCCGCCGCCGAGGAGCTGCCGGCGACCCCGGCGCAGACCGCCGGGCCGTTCTATCCGCCGGTCCTGCCGGCCGACATCGACGACGACCTCGTGCGCCTCGCCGGAATGGACGCCCAGGCGCTCGGCACTGTTACCCACGTCCGGGGCCGCGTGCTCGACCGGCTCGGGCGGCCGTTGGCGGGGGCCGCGGTCGAGATCTGGCAATGCGATGCCGACGGCCGCTACCTGCATCCTGGCGATCGCGGCGCGGCGCCGCGCGACCCGCGGTTCCAAGGCTATGGCCGCGCGACGGCCGATGCCGGCGGCGGCTACCGCTTCCGGACCATCCGCCCGGTCCCGTACGGCGGCCGCACGCCGCACATCCATTTCGCGGTCGCGGCACCTGACGGCCATCGCCTGGTGACCCAGGTGTACGTGGCGGGCGAGCCGCGCAACGAGACCGACTTCGTGCTGCGGAAATTGCGCGACCCGGCCGAGCGCGCCCGGCTTTTGGTCGCGCTTCGGCCGGCGCCTGAAATCGAGACGGGCGCGCTCGCGGGGACCTTCGATCTGGTGTTGGGTTAGCGTTCCAAGATCCGCTCGTCGGCGAGATAGTCGAGGATCGCCCGCGCCGCCTCCTCGGGCGCCGGGTGGACGAGCAGCCGCCCGCGCCCGGCCTGCATCTCGGTCGCTGCCTTGAGGCGCTCGGCGGCGCTGGCGCCGGCGACGATCTTGAGCCGCCGCGGGCGAGGCCGAGCCGGCAGTTCCCGCCATTCGCCGCGCAGCGGGTCCGGCTCGGGACGGGCGACGTCGATCCGCTCGATCGTGCCGCGCCGGGCCGGACCATAGGCGACGGCTCGGGCCTCCGGGGCCGCTGGGCCTACCGTCACGACCAGCGGGAAGCCGGCGCCGAGCGCTCGCCGCCGGCCGCCGGCCACGGACTGAACGAGCTCGGCGCCGTCCGCGGTGAGCTTGAGATCGACGATGTCCGGCACGAGCGCGGCGCCTAGCGCATGGGCAAGCGCATAGGGGAGAAACCCGCTGCCCTCGCCGGTCTCGGCGCGAGAGCCGGCGAGGACGAGCGCCGTTTCTCGCGCATGGCCGAGCAGCGCAGGCAGCGCGTCGGCCTCGGCGGGCTGCGCCAGGACCGTGAGCCTGCCGATTCCCATGCCGAGGTACTCGCGCAGCGCCGGCTCGCCCGCGTCGCCCGCGTGCAGCACGCGGGGCACGATGCCCTGCCGCAACGCCAACTCGAGCGCGCGGGCGTCGAGATCGGCGCGCCTGGCGCGGCCGGAGGCTGGGTGGCGCCCGACCGACACCAGCACGACGGCGTCAATCGGCACGGCGCCTCTCCCGGGCGAGACGCACCAGCGCCGGCAGCACCGCCTGCGCGTCGGCGATTACCGCCAGGTCGGCGCGCCTCACCATGTCGGCGTAGAGGTCGGTGTTGACCGCCACCACGCGCTGGCAGCGCTCGATCCCCTGCAGGTGCTGCGGCGCGCCGGCGATGCCGAAGGCGATGTAGCAGCCGGGCTCGACGAGTGTGCCCGAGGCGCCTACCTGACGGTCGCGCGCCATGCGGCCGGCGTCGCACACGACCCGGCTGCCGCCCTCGGCCGCGCCCAGCGCCGCGGCGGCCGCGTGGAACGCCGTCCAATCCGTGACGCCGCTGCCGGCGGCGACGATGAAATCGGCCTCGGCGAGCGGCACGGTCCCAGGATCGACGGGCATGAACCCGTTGTCGGCGATGCGCGACGCGGCGTCGAACGCGACCGTGCCGAGGTCGCGCGCCTCGTGCCGCGCGCCGCTCACCGGCATGGCCGCCTCGGCGCCGATAACGAGGATTCGGGGCGGGCGGCGCGCATAATCGTTATATGCGCCGCGGCACAGCGCCTCGGCCGCGCTCAGACTCTGCACTCGCGCCGCCGGACGCTCGCCCAGCGCCGCGGCGACCCGCCGGCCGAGGTCGCCCCCGGCCGGAGTCTCGGGAAACAGCAGGTGACGCGGTGCCAGACGGAGCACGGCGGCGCCGACGGCGGCTGCCTTCGATTCCGGCGCGTAGCGGGCGAACCCTTCATCGGAGAGCCGCATCGCGCGGTCCGCTCCGGCGGCGCCGAAGTCCTCGGACAGTGGCGCGCGCGCCACCAGCGCCAGCACCGCGACCGCGCCGCCGAGCCCGTCCGCCAGCCCGCGCGCGGCGCCGAGCAGGTCGCGGTCGTGCAAACCGAGTCTGCCGCCGAGGAGGTCGGGCACGGCGAGGACGAGACAGCTCGGCTCGTCGATGATCTTGGTCGGCGGCGGCGCGGACGCGGCAATCGGGGCCGGTGCGCGTACCGGGCGGTCCTTGCGCGGGTCGCGGCGCACCCGCTCGCTCATTGGGACTCCAGGGCGGCGGCCAGCAGCTCGGCCACGTCGGCCACGGCGGGACGCACTCCGGTAACGCCTTCCAGCATGACCGCGCAAGTAGGGCAGGCGACGGCGACGGTCGCGGCGCCGGTCTGCCGGGCGTGCTCCATGCGAACATCGGGGATGCGCCGCGGGCCCGGCACGTCGGTGAGCGAGGCGCCGCCGCCGCCGCCGCAACAGCTCGAGCGCATGCCGGATCTCTCCATCTCGACCAGGTCGGCGCCGATGGCGCGCAGGATGGCCCGCGGCGCCGCCAACTCGCCGTTGTAGCGGCCGAGGTAGCAGGGATCGTGGTAGGTGATGCGGGGGCCTCGCGGGGCCGCCGCCTTCAGCCGGCCCTCGGCGAGAAGCGCCGCGAGCATGGTCGTGTGGTGCACGACCTCGTAGCGTCCGCCCAGTGCCGGGTACTCGTTCTTCAGGCAATGCAACACGTGCGGGTCGGCGGTCAGCACGCGGGCGAAACGATACTTCGAAAGCGTCGCGATATTGCGCCGGGCAAGCGCCTGGAACGTCGCCTCGTCGCCGAGGCGCCGCGCCACGTCGCCGCAGTCGAGTTCCTCCTCGCCCAGCACGGCGAACTCGACCTTGGCCGCGCGCAGCAGTTTCACCAGCGCACGCAGGGTGCGCTGGCCGCGCAGGTCGAACGCGCCGTCGCCCAGCCACAGCAGCACGTCGAAGCGCCCACGCTCCGCCGCCAGCGGCAGCGCCAGGTCGGCCGCCCAGTCGAGGCGGGCCGAGAGAGGCCGGCCGCCGGGATTGTCGGCGTGGCTGAGCTCGTCGAGCGTGGCGGCGCCCTTGCCCGGCACCGCACCCAGCTCCAGCGCCTGGAAGCGGCGCAGATCGACGACCGCGTCCACGTGCTCGATCAGCATCGGACATTCCTCGACGCAGGCGCGGCAGGTGGTGCAGGCCCAGAGCGTGTCCGGGTGGATCATCGCCTCGGCGCCTATGAGCGGGCGATCGAACCCGCCGCTGGCCGCCCCGATGGCTCGGCCCGGATGCGGGCTGCCGCTGTAGTCCTTGTCGCTGGCGCGTCCGGCCTCTGCCAGTGCCAGGTCCTGGATGAGCTTCTTGGGATTGAGCGGCAGGCCGGCGGCGAACGCCGGGCAGGCCTCCTCGCAGCGCCCGCACTGCACGCACGCATCGAAGCCCAGGAGTTGGTTCCAACGGAAATCGCGCGGCGTCTCGACACCGAGTTTCCCGGCGTCGAGATCGAGGGGGACGAGAGCGGCGTCGATGGCGCCCGCCTCGAAGCGGCGCGGGCGCGGATGAAACGCGAGATGCGCCGCGCCGGCGAGCGCGTGCTTCATCGCCCACAGGAAGGCGCCGGCGTAAAGCTCGGCGAGAGCCCAAACGCCGACCGCGAGCAGCGCGATACCCTCCACACCCAGCCAGTCGATGGGCCGGGCGAGGCCCGCCGCCGGCAACGTCGTCACGGCGAAAAACAACGCGAACGCGAGCAGCGCCGCGGGCAGGCGGCGAAAACTCCCGCCCGAAAGCCGCGCCGGCGCCGGCATCCGCCGATGGATCGCGAGAGCGGCCCCCGCCGCCATCGCCGCAAGCGTCGCAAGCAGCAGCCAGGCGAGCGGACGGCTTTCGACGCCGAGGCCGTGCACGAGCAGGATGAAAACATTCGCCGACGCGAATCCGCCCGCCGCCAGCATGTGCATGCGGGAGGCGGAGCGGTCGCGGGCGACGATCCGGTGCACGTCCGCCAGATAGCGCCGCGGCAGGCGGGCGAGACCGCCCGCCCAATCGACGCCGGCCGGGCGCCCGGCGAACCAGCGCCGGCAGCGCCAGAGCGCGCCCAGCGCCGTTCCCGCGAGTGCTACGACGAGGAGCCACCCAGGCAGGTCGGGACCGGTCATGGACGGCCGCGCGCGCTCAAATATCCTTGCATAGCCGCAAGGAGTCGTAGATCGCGGCGTGGATGTTGCGGGAGGCCACCGCGTCGCCGACGCGGAACAGCATGAACCGACCCTCGGGGTTGGTGGCGATCGTCTGCGGGCGGCCTTCGACCAGGGCGCGCAAATCGGTCTCGCCGCGGTTGCGCGCCTGCGGTTTGAGCGCGAAGTAGAGCTCGTCCACCGGAAGCGTTCCGTGCTCGACCACGAGCTGGTCGATCACGCGCGCCTCCTCGGCGTGGCTGTATTCGTTCTTCAGCACCGCCACCAGCTTGTTGCCCTCGCGATACACTTGCGTCACGCGGGTGTTGGGCGTCAACACCACGCCCATCTTGTACAGCTCGCGATAGTGGACGGCGAAGTTCGCCACGCCCAGCTCCTCGCCCACCATGCATTCGGCCGCGACGATCTCGACCAGGCCGCCGCGCTTGGCGATGAACTCGGCGCAGGACGGCCCCTGGTGCTGGCTCTGCTCGTCGAACAGCAGCACGTTCTCGCCCGGCGCCACCTTGCCGGCGAGGATGTCCCAGGTGGAGACCGCGAGCTCGCCGCCCGCGACGTTGCCGGTGTTGGGGCGCCCGCCGGTGGCGACGATGACCGCGTCGGGGGCCTCCGCCATGACGTTCGCCGCCGTCGCTTCCGTGCCGAGACGGAGCTCCACCCCCAGCTTCCTCACCTGGCCGTCGAGCCAGCGCGGGATGCCGGAGAGATTCTCGCGCCAGGTCGCCTTGGCGGCGATGTTGATCTGGCCGCCGGTGCGCGGCTCCTTTTCGAACAGCACCACCTTGTGGCCGCGCTCGGCCAGCACGCGGGCCGCTTCGAGGCCGGCCGGCCCGGCTCCGGCCACCGCCGCCCGCAATCTGGTCGCCGCCTTCGGGACGACGTGCGGCATGGTGGCCTCGCGGCCCGTCGCCGCATTCTGGATGCATAGCGCCTCGCCGCCCAAGTAGATGCGGTCGATGCAGTAGGCGGCGCCGACGCACTGGCGGATGTCGTCGACGCGCCCCTCCAGCAGCTTTTTCACGATGTGCGGGTCGGCGATGTGGGCGCGGGTCATGCCGACCATGTCGCAGTGCCCTTCGGCCACGGCGCGCGCCGCGGTGGCGAGGTCCTGGATGCGCCCGGCGTGGAACACGGGCAGATCGGTCATCTGCTTCACCGCGCTGGCGAGATAGAGGAAGTGGGCCGGCGGGAACGCCATGTTGGGCACGTTGGCGGCGAGCGCCGCGGCGGTGAACACGTTGCCGCCGACCACGTCGAGGAAGTCGATGGTGCCGCTTTCGCCGAACCGCTTGAGGATTTCGAGGCAGTCGGCCATCGAGTTGCCGCCCTCGATCAGGTCGTCACCGGTGATGCGAATGCCGAGCGCGAAGTCCGGGCCGACGGCGCGCCGCGCCTGTTCCAGCATCTCCAGGCTGAACCGCATGCGGTTGTCGAGGCCGCCGCCGTATTCGTCGGTGCGCCGGTTGGTGACCGGGCAGAGGAACTGCTCGGTCAGGTGTCCCGTGAACACGAACTCGGCGCCGTCGAGGCCGCCGTCGCGGCAGCGCCGCGCGGCCGCGGCGTAGTCCTCCTGCACGCGGGCGATGTCGAAATCCTCCATCGCCTTGGGGAACGAGCGGTGCAAGGGCTCGCGCAAGGGCGAGGCCGAGAGCATCGGCAGCCAGTTCTCGGTGTCCCAGCGCCCGCGCCGGCCCATGTGGGTCAACTGGCACATGAGCGCGGCGCCGTGGCGGTGCACGCGGGCGGCGAACTCCTGGAAGTACGGGATGACGGAGTCGTCCGCGACCGAGAGCTGGCTCCACATGGAGGCCGGCGAGTCGACGGAGACCGAGGACGAGCCGCCGAACATGGTGAGCCCGATGCCGCCCTTGGCCTTCTCCTCGTGGTAGAGCTGGTAGCGCTCCTGCGGCCTGCCGTCCTTGCCGTAGGCGGGCGCGTGGCTCGTGCTCATGACCCGGTTGCGGATCGTGAGGTTCTTGAGCTTGAGGGGCTTCAGCAGGGCGTCGTAGGGGGACATCGGCGATCGCAGGGTCGGTCGCGCCTATCCTGGTCCGACCGGCCGGCAGGCGCCACAAAAAATATGCGGAACAACCTCGCCGCCAGGGGGGTGGCTCCATCCTCGGGGAATCGCTGGCGGATTCCGGGAGATTCCGGCCCGCAACGGGTCCGCCGGGGCCGGCGAGAAAGAATATCGTGGAACAACCTCATCGGCGGCGCCGTTTTTGCGATTGATTTCCTATCGCGTCCGCACTATACATAATGCGGTATCTTGCGTATGTCAAGGCGGGAGGCGGCAATGGCGCGGGCCGAGCGACGGGCGATCGCCGCCTTCCTGCGCCGGATGGACGCGCTCACCCTGCTGGTGCGCCGCGCCGCGGAGATCAGGGAACACAGCGCCGAGGCCGTGGCGCCCCTATTCGAGCGCGCGGCCGCGAAGGAGCGGTGAGGGGGTGGGGGTGGGGCGGCGACTCGGTCACCGCGGGGTGGTAAAACACGAAGGGCCCTCGAGGGCGGGCACGCGTTGGACGTGGACTACGTGGACTATCATTAGGAGGAGGGCACCGATGGCGATGAAGAATCCCCCGCACCCGGGCGGCCTCGTGCGCCGGCAGTGCCTGGAGCCGCTCGGCCTTTCGGTCACCAAGGGAGCGAAGGGGCTGGGAGTCACGCGCCAGGCGCTATCCGATCTTGTGAACGAAAGAGCCGGTATCTCGGTCGAAATGGCGATCCGGCTTTCGAAGGCGTTCGGTTCGAGCCCGGAAACCTGGCTCGGGATGCAGATGGCCTACGACCTCTGGCAGGCGCGCCGGCGATACGGTGCCGTCGAGGTGGAGAGGTTCAGAGCGGCGTAGCGAACAATGCATCGCAATCCTCATGCTTCGGCAAGCTCGGCATGGGTGCAGTCCAATATGTTTTTGGTTTTTCTTCGCCCACGGGCGGCCGGGTTGGCGGCGCCATAATTATATTGGAGTGGACCCCTAAAGTGAGACACGGACTGCCTTGGACATCAGTTCTCCTCCCGAGAACTGTCCCCATTATCCGTGTCTCACTTTAGGGGTCCACTCCAGTATACTGTCCCCATTTACCTGTCCCCATTTACCTGTCCCCATTTACCGGGCTAAGTGACTGATCTAAAGGGCACCGTGACCCCTGTGACAGGTGTGACGGGGTTGCGCACCCTTCTCCCTATCCTCTTCTATTCCTCTGCTTGCTCTAAAGGAGAACAGGGCCTGTCACACCTGTCACAGCCGGCCGGAAAGTGGCCGCACGCCTGGGTTGCGGCCGCGACAGGACGGTGTCACGTGGCTGTCGGGCTGTCACGCCATTGTTCGGGTCTACCCGAGACACCGGTAGGTTACTGGTCGGGGGAGGCTCTTTGCCCTTGCGATCTGCGGAGAGGCCTCCCATGTCATCGCCCATGGTCGTCACCACGAGCTGCACGTTTGCGCGGGTTGCCCGGGTCGCCGGTAGGGCGGTGGTCATTTGCGGCGTCTCCTGGGGGCCAGTAGTCCAAGTCCTCGACAATGACAAGGTCCCGTTTGGGGACTTCCCGGAAGCGGCCCTCGCGCTGTTTGAGGCCACGGCTACGGACAGCGGCACCAACCTCATGCAACATTCGCAAGCTGTGTGGGATACGACCCTCGACCGGCAGTACGAGCTTCCCGGCCCAGCGGCGGGCGGATGGCAGATAGTATCGGCCGAGGTCAGGTCGGGCGATCAACGCGACGGATCGTACCGAGTGATGATACCGATACGCCGCACCGATGATCCCGTTGATTCACGTCGCCGTCAGTTACGCGACGATCCCCTCTCGATATGACAAAGAACATTGTTATCGACCCCTTTTCTGCGGTTCCTCTCTACCTGAAGGTGATGCGTAAGCAAACGCAACTGAGCATCGCGACAGGTTTCGCATACAAGCACGCCGCCGAGTTGTTTCTGGTGACGTGCTGGCACGTCCTGAGTGGCAGGTATCCCGAATCAGGCCAGCCAATCGACCAAACTACCGGAGCAGTTCCAGACCATCTTCGAGTGGTATTTCCCATCAAGGAAAAACTCGGCCACTGGTTGCCGGGGGACATCCCAGTCGTCAGCGAAGATAATGCCCCACTTTGGTTTCAGCATCCGATACATGGACAAAGGATAGATGTAGCTGTTCTGCCATTCACCTGCTTGCCTGATTTAACGGTGTATCCACTGAACGATTGCCCGATGACTGACGACATGGCGTTCGCGGTCGGCCACGATGTCTTCATTCTGGGATTTCCTTTGGGCCTGCGCGCCGGAGGCGCCTTTCCAGTATGGAAAAGAGGTAGCGTTGCAAGCGAACCGGACCTCGATCTTGAGGGCCTCCCGGTAATCATGGTCGATACTGCGACTTACAGCGGGATGTCTGGATCACCGGTGGTGGCCCGTCAATGGAATCAGTATCAGAGTCGAAACGGGAACCTTGCCATCTCTCCTGGTAACACTTTCACACGGATTGTGGGAGTGTATTCCGGACGAAAGGTTGGTGCCCAAGGGGATGCTTCCCAGCTAGGTCAGGTGTGGAAAGGCTCTGTGATCGATGACATTCTTACAGCGAGGTGTCGCGGTGCATACGAAATCCGATGATCCCGCAATCACGGCTGGCAATGGGATGTCTTCGCTCGGGCCGGAAATTGGGGAAATTGGGGACATGGAAATTGGGGACAGTATATATTTTTGGTTTATTCGCAGGCGGGCGGCCGGGTGGGCAGTGTCATAACTATATACTGTCCCCATTTACCCCCTGCCCCCGCAACCAACGAGACCCGTGCATCGCCAAATATGCGAGTCTTTGCGTTCTCGGGTCCCAGTGCAAGGATCGCTGACCTTCTCCCCGGTTTAGGTGTGGCCAGAAGGTGAGGCTTTCAGTCCGTGGACTCGTCCCTACCCCCGCAGCCTCGCGTTTTCCGGGTCCCAGGGCGACTCGGGGACGACCTCGCAAGCGTAGCGGCGCCCGAGCAGCACGATCTTGAGCTTGGTGCCCGGCGCGGCGTGTTGCGGGCGCACGTAGCCGACGGCGAAACTCCGGTCCAGCGCGTAGCCGTAGGCGCCGGAGGTGGCGCGGCCCACCATGGTCTTGCCGTCGTAGATCGGCTCGTTGCCCCAGGGGTCCACTCGCTTGGTTTCGACCGCCAGCGTGACGTAGTTGTAAGGCAGCCCCTCTTGCTGCTGGCGCACCAGCGCCTCGCGGCCGACGAACTCGCCCTTGTTCAACTGCACGAATCGCCCCATGCCGGATTCGAGCGGCGAATACTCGGTCGAGAGGTCGACGCGCCAGTAACGATAGCTCTTCTCGATGCGCAAGCTGTCCATCGCCCGGATGCCGAACGGGCGGATGCCAAACTCCCCGCCCGCCGCCATGAGGTCGTCCCATAGCCCGAGTTGATATGAGAGCGGGTGGTGCAGCTCCCAGCCGAGCTCGCCGACGAAGTTGACCCTGAGCGCGCGCACGGGCGCCATGCCCACCCTGATCTCCCGCGCCGAGAGCCACGGGAACGCCTCGTTCGAAAGGTCGGCGTCGGTCAACTTCCGCAGGAGGTCGCGCGAGCACGGGCCGGCGACCACGAGGACCCCGCGGTCGAGCGTCACGTCGCGCAATTCGACCGAGTCGCCCGCCGGCCGGTTCTTCGCCAACAAATCCCAGTCGTGCCGGTTCGCCGCCGCGGCGCTGACGATATAGAAGCTCTGCTCGCCCAAACGCGTGATCGTCCATTCCGCCGCCACACCGCCCTTCGCGGTGCAGACGTGGCAGAGCTGGATGCGTCCCGCCTTCCGTGGCAGGCGGTTCGCCACCAGGCGGTCGAGGAACGCCTCGGCGCCGGCGCCCGACACCTCGAATTTCGAGAATCCGGTGAGGTCGAGCAGGCCCACCCGCTCGCGCACGGCGCGCGCTTCCTCGCGCACCGGCTCGAAGAAGTTGGTGCGCCGGAACGAATACTTGTCCACGGCCTTCTTCCGGCTCGGCGCGAACCAGTTGGCGCGCTCCCAACCGAACTTCTGGCCGAACACGGCGTTCAATTCCTTCTGCCGCACGTAAGCCGGCGCCGTCTTGGCGGGCCGCGCCGCCGGGCGCTCCTCCAGCGGATAATGGACGATGAAGACGTGCTCGTAGGTCTCCTCGTTCTTCAACTTGGTGTAGCGCTTGTTGGCGTAGTCGCCGAAGCGGCGCGGGTCCACGTCCCACATATCGACGCCGGGCTCGCCCTCGACGATCCATTCGGCCAGCTGCCAGCCGGCGCCGCCCGCCGCCGTGATCCCGAAGCTGTGGCCCTCGTTGAGCCAGTAGTTCTTGAGGCCCCAGGCCGGGCCGATCATCGGGCTGCCGTCCGGGGTGTAGGGGATCGGCCCGTTGATGGTGTCCTTGATGCCGGCCTTGCCGAAGATCGGCACCCGCCGGATGGCGGCCTCGATGTGCGGCTCGAGGCGCTCGAGATCGGGTTTCAGCAGCTCCTGGCCGAAGTCGTCCGGCACGCCGTCCACCGCCCAGGCGGGCGCGCCCTTCTCGTAGGGGCCGAGGATGAGGCCCTGGCGCTCCTCGCGCATGTAATACGAGGCGTCGCTCTCGCGTAAGACCGCCAGCTCCTTGAGGCCCTGGGCCTTGCGTTCGACCAGCTCCGGGATCGCGTCGGTGACGATGTACTGGTGCTCGACGGCGATCACGGGAAGGTCGAGGCCGACGAGCGCCCCCACCTGGCGCGCCCAGGAGCCGGTCGCGCTCACCACGTGCTCGGCAAGGATGTCGCCCTGGTCGGTCCGCACCAGCCATTCGCCGTTCGATTGCCGCGCGATGCCGGTGACCTTGGTGCGGCGGTTGATCTCGGCGCCGCGCTCGCGCGCGCCCTTGGCCAGCGCCATGGTGACGTCGGCCGGGGCCACGTGGCCGTCCTGCGGGTGATGGAGCGCGCCGACGATGCCGTCGGTATTGCAGTAGGGCCACAGCTCCTCGACCTGCTTCGGCGTGACGATCTCGAACGGGACCCCGATGGTGTTCGCGGTGCCGCAGTACTTGTGGTACTCGTCCATGCGGTCGCGGTTGGTGGCGAGTCGCAAGTTGCCGGTCGGATGGAAGCCCACCGCCTGGCCGGTCTCGGTTTCCAGGCTCTTGTAGAGATCGACCGAGTACTTGTGCAGCTGGCCCACCGTGTAGCTCATGTTGAACAGCGGCAGGAGGCCGGCGGCGTGCCAGGTGGAGCCGTGCGTCAGGTCCGCCTTCTCCAGCACCACCACGTCCGCCCAGCCCTTCTTGGTCAGGTGATACGCGGTGCTGATGCCGACGATGCCGCCGCCGATCACGACTACCCGTGCCTGAGATTTCATGACGCTTCCTCCCTCGCGCCGCGCGCGGCGCCCGCGAATCCTGGCATGAGACAGGGGGACGGGTCTAGGTTTCGGGCGGCGAGGCGCGCGCGGTGGTGCGATAGCGCGGCAGGCCGTCGGCGAGGTGCACCCAGGGCATCTGCTCGGCGACGTAGACGTGGCCCTTGGGCGTCAACACGCTCGGCTCGTCGAGGGTGCAGACGAGAACGTGGACCTCACCGGCCCAGCGCCCGGATTCATAAGTCAATGGCGTGCCGCAGCGCCCGCAGAACTTGCGCAGGACGCCCGGCGAGGACTCGTAGCCCATCGGCGCGCCCGCCGTGTAAGCGAAGCGCTCGGTGCGGAAGCCCGCGTAGGTGGCGAAGGCGGCGCCCGTGCTCTTGCGGCAATCGCGGCAGTGGCAATGGGCGACCCACAACGGCTCGCCTACCGCCCGATAGCGCACGGCGCCGCAGGAACATCCGCCGGCATACTCGGTGGTCGTATCGGTCATTCGGCTCCAGGCCCGAGCGCTACGATCCGCCGGCGGCGTCCCAATGTCGCCAGTTGGTGCGCAGCATGAGGTCGTCGTGGCGCCATTCGAGACAGCGGCGCAGGCCGAAGCCCTCGCAACGCTCGTAAATGGTCCGCGCCAGCGCGACACCGGCCGGGTCGGCGGCGTTGAGCGCCTTGCCGCCCACGGCCTTCCGCCAAACGTCGCCGAAGTCCTCGCCCAGCGTGCGGCCGCGATCGGGCAGGGCGTTGATCA
>CAYPKW010000016.1:0-2154 GCA_964411425.1 uncultured Rhodospirillaceae bacterium | reverse complement strand
ACGTCGCCGAAGTCCTCGCCCAGCGTGCGGCCGCGATCGGGCAGGGCGTTGATCATGGCGTTGACCAGCCGCGCCGCGTCGGCGTCGGCGCCGCCCGCGTCGAAGTGGCGCGCCGCCGCCTGGCGCATCGCCCCGGTCGCAAGAGCGATCTCCTCCGGCGACTGCGGGTCCGGGTCGCCGGGGCGGGCCACGGGCAGCAGCGCCGCCGCCGGTCCGACTTCGAGCGCGACCGGGCGCGCGCCGAGCGCGGCCAGCGCGTCCTCTGCCACGACCGCCTTCACCGCCGTGAAGTCGCGGTAGCTGGCGAAGCGCAGGTATTCCTCGGCCGGCAGCCTAAGCTCGCCCGCGGCGCTGGCGGCGACGAGGACGATTCCGGCCGCGGCCGGCACGTAAGCCGTGCCGTAACCCGGTATCGGGCGCGAGCGCTGCAGGCAGAAGGCGCTCAAATACACGCTGCACAGGCCGCCCTCGCAATAGAAGGGGATCGGAATGCTGCTCGCCACCAGCCCCAGCACCTGCGGCGCCGCCGCGGCCGGCGCCGCGCCGAGGACGGCTAAGAACACCGCGCAGGCGAGGCGCCGCAAGAGGCTAATACCCTCCGGTCGAGTCCCAGAACCGCAGGTTGGTGTCGACGATCAGCCGGTCATGGCCGCCCTCGAGGCAGCGGCGCAGGCTATAGGCGATGCCGACGGCGACGTCGTCCCGGCAGTTCCGGTACAGCCCCTTCGCCAAGTCGAGCCCTGCCGCGCTCGCGCCGGCCAGCGATTCGGCGTCGATCGTATCCTGCCACAGCCTGTCGTCCGCGCCGGCGCGGTCGAGCGCGCTACGGCCCTGCTCCGGCAGCGCGTTGATGAGCAGGTTAGCCAGCCGCGCCGCCTCGGCGGGCGGATCGTAGGCGGCGAAGAAGCGATCGGCGGCCTGCCGCATCGGGCCGGTCGCAACATCGATCTCCTCCGCCGACTGCGGCTCGGGGTCGCTGGCCTCCGGCACCGGCAGCAGCGAAAGGCGCGGGCCGATCTCGACCGCGAGTTCGGTGGCGCCGAGCTCGGCCAGCACCCGCTGCGGCACGCTGACGCGCACCGCCGTGAAGCCGCGGTAGCTGGTGAAGGAGAGATAGTCGCGGCCCGGCAAACGCAGCTCGCCCCCCGGCGTCTTCGCCACCAGCGTGAGCTCGGCGCCGTCGGCCGGCCGGTACGGCGTGCCGCGCACCGGCATCGCCCGCGTCTGCTGCAAGCAGAACGCGGAGACGTCGGCGCTGCACTCGACGCCGTTGCACGACAACGGGGTTCCGTTGCTGGCGACGAGGCCCAGCACCTGCGGCGCCGCGGCCGCGCCCGACGCCGAGACGACGATCGCGACGGCGCAGATGGTTCCGAAAATCTTCATAGGTAGTCCTTTCCCGTCGGCGTGGGGTGCCGGCCCATGCTCACGAACCTCCGGCTTCGCGCCAGAAGCGATGATTGGTGGTCGCCATCAGGTCGGCGTGCTGCAGCTCCAGGCAATTCCTGAGCGACAAGGCCGACCTCGAATCGACCGCGATGCGGCAGCCGCGGTAGATTCGCCCGGCCGCGAGGCGCCCCTCCGGCGCGGCCGCGGCCAGCGCCGGATTGTCGGCCAGCCAGAACTTCTCGCCGGCCGCGATCTGCTCCGTCGGCTCCTTCGGCAGCGCGTTGATCAGCAGGTTGGTGAGCCGCGCCGTGTCGCCGCTGCCGCCCGGTTGCTCGAACAGACGCTCGGCGGCGAGCCGCATCGGCCCGGTGGCGACCGCGATCTCGTCGTCGCCTTGCGGGCTGGGGTCGCCCGGCTGTTCGACCGGGACGAGCGACGCCGCCTTGCCGACCTCGACCGCGATCAGGGTGGCGTGGTGCCGGGCGGTGAGAAGCGCGAACGTCCGTTCCGGCATGCCGATCTCGACCGAGGTGAAGCCGATCAGCGTCCGGTATTCGAGATAGCCCTCGCCCGGCAAACGCAGGGTCCGGCCGTCGGCGGTCTTGAGCGCCAGCATGATCTCGCTGCCCGGCGCCAGGCTGTACGCCGTGCCGCGCGCCGGCGCGTGGCGGGCGTCCTGCAAGCAGAAGGCGCTGAATTGCGCGCTGCATTTGAGCCCGTCGCAGTTGAGCGGCGTGGCGTAGCCGTTGCTGGCGACGAGGCCCA
>CAYPKW010000015.1:0-49239 GCA_964411425.1 uncultured Rhodospirillaceae bacterium | reverse complement strand
GTATCCATCTCGATGGTCCGCGTCGGTGGCGCCATAGGTCCCGGCTTGCGCCGGGACGACGATGGATGGCGACGGACGCGTCAGCGCATCGATGAGAGGGCGCCGCTGTCCTGGCGCAGACACATATGAGACGGCCAAGGTTGAGCGGCGCCGGCGCAGCCGTCCGGCTCCGGGCAAGCCGAGTAGGAAGGCCCCCGACAGTATCCCCGGCGGGGGACATAATTCCGCCGGGGGACCCGGCCGGCGAGGACTACAAGTTGCCGAGCTGCGCCGTCGACGGGCTGGCGATGATGGCCAGGAACTCGCGCCGGGTCGACGGATCGGTGCGAAAGGCGCCCAGCATGCGGCTTGTCACCATGCTCATGCCGGGCTTGTGCACGCCGCGCGTGGTCATGCAGTGGTGCCCTGCGTCGATCACCACGGCGACTCCCTTGGGTTGCAGCACGTCGTTGATGGTGTTGGCCACCTGGGAGGTGAGCTTCTCCTGAATCTGCAGGCGTCGACTGTACACCTCGAGCACGCGGGCGAGCTTGCTGATGCCGACCACGCGATGGAGCGGCAGGTAGGCGATATGGGCGCGCCCGACGATGGGCGCCAGGTGGTGCTCGCAATGGGATTCGAACCGGATGTCGCGCAATACCACCATCTCGTCGTAGCCCTCGGTCTCCTCGAAGGTGCGCTTCAGCAACTCCACCGGGTCCTCCGCGTAGCCGGAGTAGAACTCCTCGAAGGCGCGCGCGACGCGGCCGGGCGTTCCGGTCAGGCCCTCGCGTGCCGGGTCGTCGCCGGCCCAGCGGATCAGCGTGCGCACGGCCTCCTCGGCCTCGGCGCGGTTCGGGCGCGCGGGCGACCGGAGCGAAAGCGTCGCGGCAGGGCCCGCGCGCTTGCGGGCGTTTTCGGGGCTGGTCATGGACGCTCTCTCACTCCTTTCGAAGGGCAGCGGGCCAAGGGCTCGGCCCGGCCGCTTCAGTTGACCCGGGTGGCGTGGTGCGGGCTGTCGAGCGAGAACGGCGGCACCGCCACCTCGAAGCGCTCGCCCGCCGCATTCTCCATCTGGTAGGTGCCCATCATGATCCCCGAAGGGGTCGGCAGCGGGGTGCCGCTGGTATATTCGAACGCTTCGCCCGGCCGCAGCACCGGCTGCTCGCCCACCACGCCCGCGCCGCGCACTTCCTGAACGCGGCCCAGCGAATCGGTGATCCGCCAGTAGCGGTTGCGCAACTGCACGGTCTCGCCGCCGGCGTTCTCGATGCGCACGTGGTAGGCCCACACGTAGTGCGCCTCCTCGGGCGAGGATTGCTCCTCCAGGAAGATCGGCTTGACGGTGATGGTGATCGAACGGGTGGTCTTCGTATACATGCCGGGGGCGGCCTCGCCGGGCCACGTTTGAAGCGCTGGGGCGTCACGCCCGCCGCGGTATTGTACGCCCAGAGCATGTTTCGGCCAGATGGAATCGCTCTGCCGATGCGATTTTCGGCAAGCGCCAGAAAGGGGCCGCGGGGCATAGCGGGGCTATGGCCAAGGCCCCTGACGCCGCCCTTGCCGAAAAGCGCCTGGCCCCAAGGGGGTTTGCCGGCGGCGGGCGCCCGCGGCGTCAGAGCGCTTGCCCGATGCCCGGCATCGGGCGGCGCGCTCTTCCTGGCGGACCGCCGCGCCGCCGAGCAAACAGAGCCGGTTCCATCTGGTCGAAATATGCTCTAACCCACGCTGTCCAGCGGGGGCAAGCCGCGGCCGAGAAAAAGGGCGGCGCCGGTAGCCCGGCGCCGCCCGCAGCCTGCGAAGGTCCTCGCAGGGTTACTGGACGATGAGCTCGACGCGGCGGTTAGCCTGCTCCTTGACGCCATCCGCCGTCGGCACAGCGTTCTCGGACTCGCCGCGACCCGACACGGTGATCTGCTCGGCGGCTATGCCGCCGTCGATCAACGCCTGACGAGCCGAATCGGCGCGCCGCAGCGACAGCCCCATGTTGTAGTCGTCCGGACCGACGCGGTCGGCGTGGCCGGTGAGGGAGATCGTTGGCGCGCCGCCCATCGCCTGCAGGTCGGCCAACACCTGGTTGATGACCGCTTGACCGGCTTCGTTGATGTTCGACTTGTCGAAGTCGAACAGCACCAGGTAAGTCTCCGGCGCGGGCATCGGCGCAGGCATCGCCGCCTCCTTCGGCGCCAATGCGGCCTCCATCTCCTCGAGAGCCTTGTAGAACTCGTCGCGGCAGGCCGCGATGTGGTCTAGCTGATGGCCCTCCTCCTGCTGCTCGACCCAGCAGTCGAAACGGCCCTGCGCGCGGGCGGCAAGCTCCGGCGCCTGGTCGCGTCCGCCGCCGTCGAGCGCGGTCACCAGCCTCGCCCGCGCCTGGACGATCTCGTCCACCTTATCGGCCGGCAGATCCCAGTTGCCGGGCTCCTCGGGCGAGACGACCTCGCCGCCGGCCGCTGCCAGGCCCTTGCGGGCGAAGTAATCGGCATCGACCCAGTCGTACATCTCGTCCGCTTCGAAGATGGTGAACTGGCGGTACTCTTCCGTCAGCGCGCGCGTAAACGGCGACCCGGTGGCCTCGACCGTCCGGACCTGTTGAATGTTGGACGCGCAGCCGGCCAGCAGGCCAAGCGCCGCCAACGCACCCAGCAATCGAAACTTGCTCATGTGATATACCTCTCCCCTCGTCCGCAGTTGATTTGCCGGCAGGCCGTGCCTCGATCAGGCGCAACCCCCTCGGACTGCCCGCCCGCCACTTGGCGATCGTTACTGTCAGGCAGAAATCGTGCGAAGTCTAGTGAAAATCGGCCGCGAAGTCAAAACCCCTCTGCGGGGCATTTTTCGGCGCGGCCAAGGCCCCCGGAAGCACCTGGCGGCTCATTCGGTGGGGTCCGGCGGGCGGGGGAAGGCGATGACGGGTCCCCCGGCCGCCTCAGCGTCGTTCGGGTCGTGAGTGACCAGAAGGGTGGGGAGCGCGCGCGCCTTGGCGTGGGCAAAGACGGTACGCCGAAAGCGCTCCCTGAGCGGCGCGTCCAGCCTGGCGAAGGGCTCGTCCAGCAGCAGCGCGCGCGGTTCGGCCAGGAGAGTACGCAGGAGGGCGACCCGGGCCCGCTGTCCGCCGGACAATGTCGCCGGGGCGCGGTCCGCGAAGCCGGCCAGATCGGCCTCGGCCAGCGCCTGCTCGACCCGCTGGCGGCGCAGCCGGCGGTCGCGGACCGAGGCGGGCAGGCCGAAGGCGAGGTTCTCGCCGACCGTGAGATGGGGGAACAGCAGGGCGTCCTCGAACAGTATGCCGATGCGCCGGCGCTCCGGCGGCAGGCCGCCCAGGTCGACGCCGTCCAGAGCCACGCGGCCGCCGGCGCGGAAGGCCGGATCGAGCAGGCCGCCGACATAGGCGAGCAGGCTCGACTTGCCGCAGCCGCTTGGTCCCATCAGGGTGACGACGGCGCCGGCGCCGACGCCGAGCGTAAGCGGCGCCAGCAACTGGCGCCGGCCCAGCGCCAGCCAGACCTCCCACAATTCGAGGCGCGCGACGGTCATCGCGGCCGACCCCACGGCGCCAGGGCGATCGCGTAGGCAACGAGCGGCAGCACCGCCTGCGCGAAACCGTAGACGCCGATCGCCCGCCGGTCGGCGCCGGCGAACAGCGCCACCGCCTCGGTGGCGAGCGTCGCGTGGCGACCGCCGCCGGCGAAGAGCGTGGGGACATAGAGCGCGACGCTGACGGAAAACCCGACCGCCGCGGCGAACAGCACGGGCGCCAGCAGCAGCGGCAGCTTGACGCGCCACAGCACGCGCCACGGCGAGACGCCGAGCGCGAGCGCGGCGCGCGCGAAGCGCGGGTCGAGCGCGCGATACGGATCGCCCAACGCCAGAAAGACGTAAGGAAGTACGAACAGCAGGTGGCTCCACACCAGGCCCGCCCAGCCGCCATCGAGGCCGCCGGCGATCAACAGCACTTGCGTGCCGAACATGAAAGAAATCTGCGGCACCAGGAGAGGCAGATAGAGCAACCAGAGCCCGCGCTGCGTGAGGCGCTGGCCGCGGCGCTGCTCGTTCTCCAGGCAGCCGATGACGAGCGCGAGCGCGATCAACGTGGCGAGCGCGCCCACGGCGAGCGTGGTGACGGTCGGTCCAGCGAGGCGGCCCAACTGCGCCGACCAGTTGCCCAAAGTCCAGGCCTGCGGCAAGGCGTCGGGGAAACGCCAGCGGGCCGCTAGGGACCATAGCGCCAACACGACAAGGCATCCTGCCGCAAGCACGAACAGCAGCACCGCCGCGCCGCCGAACAGGTGCTGCGGCCAACCGGCGCCGCCGCGCCGCCCGCCGTAGAGCCACGGCCGGGCGATCAGGGCGACGCAACGCTCGGCGCCGAGCCAAAGGAGCGTGGCGCCGACGACCAGGAGGAGCTGCAAGAGCGCCGCCGCCGCGCCAGGAAAGCGCATGGCGAGGTCGGGGTCGTTGATCCAGCGCAACACCAGCGGGGCCAGCGTGGCCGGCCCGAGTACCAATGCCATGTCGATCACCGACAGCGCATAGGCGAGCACGGCGAAGATCGGCAGACGCAACTGCGGATAGAGCCGTGGCAGCACGCATTTGAGCCAGGCGGCGGTGGGCGAGTAGCCCAGCGCGCGGGCGGCGGCAACGCTGCGGTCGGGCGCGATCTGGCCCAGCGCGCCCACCGTCATCAGCAGCAGGAACGGCACTTCCTTCACGATCAGCCCGAGGATCAGTGCCGCGCCGTACGGATCGCGGTCGAGCCCGATGTCCGGCGGCGTCATGCTGCCGGTGGCCCACGGCGTGGCGAGCCGCGCGAGCCAGCCGCTGGGGGCGATGAGGAAGGCGAGGCCGATGGCGGTCGCGGCGTGCGGCACCGCGAGCAGCGGAGCGATGAGGCGGCTGAGCCGGACGAACAGGGGCCGCCCGTGACAGGTGGCAGCGAACCCCAGGGTGAGCCACACGGCCGCCGCCGTGGCCGCGATGCCGGTCCACAGCGTGAGAACGAGCGCCCTCGGCAACTCGGGTTGCGCGAACAGTGCCAGCCACGCCGAGACTCCGAATCGCTCGCCGCCCAGCGCCGGCAACCAGCCGAAGGCCGGCAGCACGATGCCAAGCAGCCCGGCGCCGATGGGCAGCAGGAACACCGCGAGCGTGAGCGCCGGCGCCAGTCCGGGCCAGGCGATCCGCCCCCCCGCGCGCGGGCGCGCTACCTCGCGTATCGCCGGCGCCATTCGCCCTCGAGCCAAACGGTCCAGGTCGAGTGGGGCTCCAGCAGCGTGGGCCCGAGCTCGGCCGGCGCCAAGGTGGCGATGCCCCGCGCCAGCGCCTCGAACAGCGCCCGGTCGGCGCCGAGCTTGTCCAGGGCAAGCACCGTCGGATCGCCCCAGACATCGGGGTCCTGCTTCCTTGCCTGGGCCTCGGGCGACAAGAGGAAATTGGCGGCCACCATCGCCGCCGCCTTGGCGCCGGCGTTGAACGGGATCGCCAGGAAGTGCGTGTTGCCGATGGTTCCGCCGTCGAGCACGTAGGTGCGCACGCTCGCCGGCAGCAGCCCGGCGGCGATGGCGGAAGACGCTTCGCCCGGGTTGAACGACAGCGACAGGTCGATCTCGCCGTCATCGAGGAGTTGGCGCTGGGCCTGGTCGTTCTGCGGGAACACGCGGCCGCGGCGCCATAGGAGCGGATGCAGCGCGTCGAGGAATTCCCACAACGGGCGGCTCAGCGTGCCGGCATCGACCGCGTCCGCCGGCCGTTGCAGCGCCGCGGGGTCCGCCACCAAGCCGTACAACGCTTGTTTCAGGAACGCGGTGCCGGTGAAATCGGGCGGCGCGGGATAGGTGAAGCGCCCTGGCGTCACCTTGGCCCAAGGGACGAACTCCACGATGCGGCGCGGCGGCGCCGTGAGGCGCGCCGTGTCGTAAATGAACACCACCTGCGCCATGCCCCAGGGCGCCTCGAGGCCTTCGACGGGAACGGTGAAATCGACCGTCGTCGACCGCTTGCCCTCGATATCGACCAGCCGAAAGTTGGGCAGCATGTGGGTAAACGGGCCGGCGAGCAGCCCGCGGGCCTTCATGGCGGCGAAGTTCTCGCCGTTGATCCAGATGAGATCGACCGAGCCGCCGTCCTCTCTGCCGGCGACCTTCTCCGCCACCACGCGCGCCACGGCGTCGCCGGTGTCGGCGAGTTTCACGTGGACGAGCTCGATGGCGTGTTCGGCGAGGCGCTCGCCCGCCCAGGCGATATAGGCGTTGATCCGCTCGTTGCCGCCCCAGGCGTTGAAGTAGACGGTCTCGCCGCGTGCCTGGGCGACCGCTTCCTGCCAATTCGCCGGCAGTGGGTCGGCGCCGGCGGCGCCGGTCAATCCCGCGAGAGCCAGCGCGAACGCGGCCGCTGATACCCCGCGGACGCGGCCGTTCGGCCGTCCCTCGCCCCTCGCCATGCACGAAGACTAGAGCGTATCCCGGTCATTTGGAATTGGCCGCGTTGCGTCCCGGCGCAGCGCGCTCTGTCTTTCGATGTCATGCCGAGCGCATCATAATCCCCGAGCGACGACGGCTCGCGCCGATTTTTCCCGGCGTCCCCAGGGAGTTGCGGCGCGGGCGGGTTCTTAAGCAGCCTGCTACGTCAGGCGTTCGCCGCCTACCGCTGCCGGCGGGCGAGCACCTCGTCGAGCCAGCCGACCTTCATCTCCGGCACCGAGGACAACAGCAAGTCCGTGTATTCGTGGTGCGGCGGCGTCAGCACGCGGCTCTTGAGGCCGCTCTGCACGACGCGGCCCTGATACATGACGACGATCTCGTCGGCGATCGCCTTCACGGTCGCCAGATCGTGGGTGATGTAGAGATACGAGACGTTGAGCTCGCGCTGCAATCTCAGCAGCAGCTTCAGGATTTCCTCCGCCACGATCTGGTCCAGCGCCGAGGTCACTTCGTCGCAGATGACGAGGTCGGGTTCGGCGGCGAGCGCCCGCGCGATGCACAGGCGCTGCTTCTGGCCGCCCGACAGCTCGCCCGGCAGGCGGTCGATGAACCGCTCGTCGAGTTCGGTCATGTTCAGAAGCTCGACGACGCGCCGCTCGCGCGCGGCGCCCTTGAGGCCAAGGAAGTGCCTGAGCGGCCGCCCCAGGATGTCGCGCACGCGCCGGCGCGGATTGAGCGCGGTGTCCGGCATCTGATAGATCATCTGCACGCGCCGCACCAGGTCCTTGGGCCGGTCCTTGAGCGCCGGCGGCAGCGGCTTGCCCTGGAATACCACGTCGCCCCGGCGCGGCGGCAGCAGGCCCGTGATGACGCGCGCCAGCGTCGTCTTGCCGGAGCCCGACTCGCCCACCACCGCGACGGTGCGCCCGCGCGGCACCACGATGCTCACGTCGTGCAGCACCTTCACGACGCCGCCGTAGGCGGCGTCCACGTTGCGAATTGCCAGCACGGCGTCGCCGCCCGACTGCTCTTCCTTGCGCAGCGAGCGCACCGCCCACAGCGATTTCGTGTAGGGTTGCCGCGGATTGGCGAGCATGTCGCGGGTGGGCGCCTCTTCCACCAGCTCGCCGTAGCGAAAGACCATGATCCGGTCCGCCATCTGCGCTACCACCGCGAGGTCGTGCGAGATGTAGATGGCGGCGGTGCCCAACTGGCGGATCGCGTCCTTGATGGCGGCCAGCACCTCGATCTGCGTCGTTACGTCGAGCGCCGTGGTCGGCTCGTCGAACACGATGAGGTCGGGCAGGCAGGACATGGCCATCGCCGTCATCGCGCGCTGCAACTGGCCGCCCGACACCTGATGCGGGTAGCGCAGGCCGATGGTCTCGGGCTCGGGCAGGCGCAGGCGGCGGAAGAGATCGACGGCCTTCTGCTTCGCTTCCTCGGCGTCCATGAGCCGGTGCCAGGTGGGCGCTTCGGCGTACTGGTCGATCAGCCGGTGCGCCGGGTTGAACGCCGCCGCCGCCGACTGCGCCACGTAGGAGATGCGGGCGCCCCACAGCTTGCGCTTCTCGGCCTCGGCCATCTTGGTCAGATCGACGCCGTCGAACACGACCGTTCCGGCCGCGATCCGGCAGCCCGGCCTGGCAAAGCCCAAGGCGGCAAGCCCGATGGTGGACTTGCCGGCACCCGATTCGCCAATGAGGCCCAGCACCTCGCCACGCCGCAAGACGAGGTCGATGCCCTTGACGATCTCGTGCCAGGTGTCGTCGGCCTGGGCCTCGATGCGCAGGCCGCGGATCTCAAGCAGGAGCTGCCCCGCACCGTCTCCCGCGCCGGCCGCGCTAGCGTTCATCCTTGAGCCCGCTGCTCTTGTGCAGGAACCAGTCGACGACGAAGTTGACCGCGACGGTCAAGAGCGCGATGGCACCCGCCGGCAACAGCGGCGTGATGTCGCCGTAATTGATGAGCGTCGCGTTCTCGCGCACCATCGAGCCCCAATCGGCGGTCGGCGGCTGGATGCCGAGACCGAGAAAGGAAAGCGCGCTGACGGTGAGGAAGACGAAACAGAAGCGCAAGCCGAACTCGGTCACCAACGGCGGCAGGATGTTGGGCAGAATCTCACGCGACATAATCCAGGTCAGCCGCTCGCCTTGCAGGCGGGCGGCCTCCACGAAGTCCATGACGGCGACGTTCATGGCGACCGCCCGGGTCAAGCGGAAGACGCGGGTCGAATCGAGGACGGCAATGATGAGGATGAGATTTAGCACCGAGGTGCCCACGATCGACAACAGCACAAGCGCGAAGATGAGCTGGGGGATCGACATCAGCACGTCGACGGTTCGCCCCAGGGCTTGATCGATCCAGCCGCCCAGCACCGTCGCCAGCAGCCCCAGGAATCCCCCCAGCAGGAACGACAGCGCAGTGGTCAGGAACGCGATGCCGATCGTGTTGCGCGCCCCGAAGATGAGGCGAGAGAGCATGTCGCGGCCGAGCTGGTCGGTGCCGAGCATGAATTGCCCGCTCCAGGGCTCATAGGCGGCGCCGGCGAGCTCGGTCTCGGGATAGGGCGCGATGATGGGAGCAAGAACCGCCACCGCGATATAGAGCGCCACCACGACCATCCCGAACCAGGCAGTCGGCGGCGCCTTCCGAAGCGCGCTCCAGGTCCGCCGACCGGCGCCGGGGCGGGCGGCGGGCGCGCGCCCGCTGACAGCGCCGGGCTGAGTTTGCGTCGTCATCGGGGGTGCAGCAGCCTCGGATTGGTGACAATGGCGACGATGTCGGCCAAGAGATTGAGCAGGATGTAGGTGCCGGCGAAGATGAGGGCGCAGCCCTGCACCACCGGCATGTCGCGCTTGGAAACGGCGTCCACCATGAGCTGGCCGATGCCGGGATAGGTAAACACGACCTCGACGATGACGACGCCGACGACGAGATAGGCGAGGTTGAGCGCGATCACGTTGGCGATGGGCGCCCAGGCGTTGGGCAGCGCGTGATGGACGATGATTCGGGTGGGCGAAACGCCCTTCAATCGCCCCATTTCGATATAGGGGCTGGCCAATAGGTTGATGATCGCGGCGCGCGTCATCCGCATCATTTGGGCGACGGTTACGAGGACCAGCGTCAAAACCGGCAAGGCGATGCGCGTCAGGTGCTCGAGGAACGGGGTGTCGCTCGAGACGTTGGCGAGCGCGTAGAAGATCGGCAGCCGCACCGCGAAGAACAGCATCAGGATGTAGGCGACGAAGAACTCAGGCGTTGAGATCGAGGTGAGGGTGACGAGATTGACCAGCCTGTCGAACAGGCTGTTGCGGTAGAGCGCCGCCAGGAGGCCGAGCACGAGCGACAGCGGCACGGCGACTATCGCCGCGGTCGCGGCCAGGAAAAGAGTGTTGGCGAGGCGCGGCGCGATCAGCTGGGCGACCGGCCGCCGCGAGCCGCCGAGGCTGCCGGCGCCGGAGTAGGATTCGCCGAAGTCGCCCTGCAGCACGCCGCCGATCCAGACGAGATAGCGCTCGACCGGCGGCCGATCGAGGCCCTTCTCGCGCTGAAAGGCGGCGACGGTCTCGGGCGTCGCCGACTGCCCGAGTATGGCCTTGGCGAAATCGCCGGGCAGCAGTTCGAAGACGAAGGAGATGATGAGGGAGACGACAAACAACGTCACGAAGCCGAGCCCGAGTCGCTGCAACACCGTGCGGAGGACGGCGTTCATGGTTTCAGGCCCCGCTTGTCGCCAAGATCGCCGCCGGGGCGGGCCGGGGGCCCGTCCCGACGGCGACAGCTATGGATCAGGCAAACCACCAGCGCTCGGCCAGCTTGAGGCCGTCGGCCTCCCAGTTGGGCGCGATTTCGTTGTGCGCCAGTTTCTTCGAGTGCGCCTCGACATAGCTGTTGAACACGACGACGACGACGCCGCCGTCGTCATGGACCAGTTGCTGAATCTCGGCGTACATCGCTGCGCGCTTCGCCTCGTCGAGCTCGCCGCGAGCGGCCACCAGCAGCTCGTTGAAGCGGGCATTGTTCCATGCCGTCTCATTCCATGCCGCGCCGGCGGCGTAGACCGTCGTCATCATCCAGTCGATGGTGGGCCGGCCGCTCCAGTACGACGCGCACCAGCCCTTCTTCAGCCAGACGTTATCCCAGTAGCCGTCGTTGGGCTCGCGGACGAGGTTGATCTCGATGCCCGCGGCCTTGGCGTGCTCCTGGTAGAGAACGCCCGCCTCGACGGCGCCGGTGAAGCCGGTGTCGGCGACCGACAGGTCGACCTTAAGCGAGGACAGCCCCGCCTTGTTCAGGTGGAACTTGGCCTTATCGGGATCGTAGGTGTAGCGCGGCTCCGGGTTCGTCGCGAACTTGATGCCCGGCGCGATAGGGTTGTCGTTGCCGGGCGAGGCGTGGCCGAAGAACACCTTCTTGGAGATGTCTTCGCGGTTCATCGCCCATTTGAGCGCCTGGCGCACGTGGACGTCGTCGAAGGGCGGAATGTCCACCTTCATCGGATAGACGTAGTGGCCGTAGCCGGTCACCTCAGTGATCTGGATGTCCGGGTTCTTTTCCAGCAAGTTGAGCGTCTTCAGGTCGGCGCGGCCGATCCAGTGCAGCTCGCCGGTGATGAGCGCGTTCATCCGCGCCGCGTTGTCGGCAACGGAAACGACCTCGATTTCGTCGAAGTACGGCATGCCGCTCTTGTGGTAGTTGGGATTGCGCTTCAATTTGGCGCTGACTCCCGGCTCCCACTTCTCGAACACGAACGCCCCGGTGCGCACCGTCCCGCTGGCGTCGACGCTGCCGTCGTCCTTCGCCGGCATGATCGGGATGTGATAGTCGCTGGCGATGTAGGGAAAGTCGGCGTTGGCGCCGCTGAGATTGAAGATGACGGTCTCCTTGCCGTCGGTCTTGATGTCGGCGACCGCTTCCAGCAGCGACTTCGCCGCCGACTTCGAATCGGCGCTCATGTGATGGCGGAAGGACGCCACCACGTCGCTCGACGTCACGTCCTTGCCGTCGTGGAAGGTGAGCCCCTTGCGCAGCTTGAAGATCCACGACTTGCCGTCGTCGGCGGGCTCCCAGCTCTCGGCGAGGTCGCCGACCACGTTGCCCTTCGCGTCGACCTCCGTGAGGCTGTTGGCCATGGCGCCCCAGAACGGCACCTGCGTGCCGGTGTCGAGGTAGTTGCCGGGGTCCATGGTGTCGGACGTCGAGCCGTGCGCCACCCCGAAGCGGGCGAAGCCGCCTCTCTTGGGCGCGGCGCGGACCGCCTTGGCGAACATCGTCTCCGCCGCCGCGACGGTGACGCCCGTGGCGAGCGCGAACTGCATGAACTCGCGCCGGCCGACCCGCCCTTTCGCGGCGAGCGATTTCAGCTTCTCCAAATCGATCATGTATGCCTCCCTGCATCGGCCGGAACTCGGACGCCATTGCGGCGCCCGACTGCGGGTCCGGCCTTACCCGTATTGCATCATAAGTTTGCACGGTTGGCTAGGGCGGTCAACGCCCGCGACCGCGCCCGCCGGCAGGCGCCCTTGCGCGCCCGCCGGCCGTTTCCTATAAGAGACGAGCGTTCGCGGGTGTAGCTCAATGGCAGAGCAGAAGCTTCCCAAGCTTACGACGAGGGTTCGATTCCCTTCACCCGCTCCAGGCTCGCCTTTGAGCTTGTGACCGCCCGTGGCGCCGGCGCCCCCGCGCGGTCGCGGCGGCTCTGCAACGCGAGCTAGAATCGGCCGCCGTTCCCGAAGTAGCGAGCAAGACGCGGCTAGGAAACGGCCCATGAAGGGAACCGACGGCAATCTGTTCGCGGCGCTCCAACGGCGATTCCCGGGCGACCCCGGCCGGCCGTTCATCGAAGCGGCCGACGGCCGGCGGTACAGCTACGCCGACATGCTGGCCGCGAGCGGGCGCATGGTGCGCCTGTTGGTGGCAGCCGGCGCCAGGCGCGGCGACCGCGTCATGGCGCAGGTCGCCAAGTCGCCGGAATCCGTGTTTCTCTACCTCGCCTCCTTGCGCGCCGGGCTCGTCTATCTGCCGCTCAACCCGGACTATACGCGCGAGGAGGTCGAGTATTTCCTCTCGGATTCCGAGCCTCGAATCGTCGTCGGCGCGCCGGGCTCGTCGCTCGCCGCCGGGCGGCGCGGCGCCCGCGCGTTCACGCTCGACGCCGATGGCGCCGGCACGCTCTCGGCCGAGGCCCGCGGCTTCGAGCCGGACTTCGACACCGCGCCCGCCGCCGGCGACGACATCGCCGCGATCCTTTATACGAGCGGTACCACCGGGCGGCCCAAGGGCGCCATGCTGAGCCACGCCAATCTCGCCTCGAACGCGTTCGCGCTGCACGGCATCTGGGGTTTCGGGCCGCGCGACACGCTGCTGCACGCGCTGCCGATCTTCCACACCCACGGGCTGTTCGTGGCCATCAATTGCGTGCTCGCCGCCGGCGCCGGGATGATCTTCCTGCCGCGCTTCGACGCGGCGGAAACGATCCGCTGCTTGCCCCGGGCCACCGTCATGATGGGGGTGCCCACCTTCTACGCGCGCCTTCTGGCCGCGCCGGAGTTAGGCGCCGAGGCGTGCCGCGGCGTGCGCCTGTTCATTTCCGGCTCGGCGCCGCTCCCGCCCGCGACCTTCGCCGCCTTCGAGGCGCGCACCGGGCACCCTATCCTGGAGCGCTACGGCATGACGGAAACCGGCATGATCGCCTCCAACCCGCTCGCCGGCGGGCGGTTGGCGGGCAGCGTCGGGCTGCCGCTACCGGAGGTGGAGGTGCGCATCGCGGGCCCCATGGGCGAGGTCCTGCCCGCCTACGCGGTCGGAGACATCGAGGTACGCGGCCCCAACGTGTTCAAGGGCTATTGGCGCGACCCGGAGAAGACGCGCGCCGAATTCCGCCCGGACGGCTTCTTTAGGACCGGCGACCTCGGGCGCCTCGACGCGCGCGGCTACCTGCACATCGTTGGGCGCTCGAAGGACCTCATCATCTCCGGCGGGCTCAACGTCTACCCCAAGGAGGTGGAAACGGTGTTGGGCGAGTTGGCGGGGGTCGGCGAGGCGGCGGTGATCGGCGTGCCGCACCCCGATTTCGGCGAGGCGGTGGTCGCCGTCGTGCGCGCGGACGGACGGCAATCCTTGACCGAGGACGCGGTCGTAGCCTACGCGAGGGAGCGGCTCGCCGCTTACAAAACGCCGAAGGCCGTCGCCTTCGTCGACGAGATTCCACGTAACGCGATGGGCAAGGTCGAGAAAAGCAAGTTGCGCGAACGTTACCGCGCCCTGTTCACGTGAGCCGCCCATGACGCGAGACGACATCAGGGCGCTGCTCGCCGGGAAATTCCCGGACCCCGACGGCGCCGGCACGCTTGCCGTCGCCACCAGGTCCGTCGTCATCCTTCCAACTCTCAAGGGCGCCGAGGCAGATCTCGTCGGGCGGCTCGGCCTCGGGCGCCGGCTGGCCGTGGTCAGCGACCGCACCACGCACAGGCTACTCGGCGCCCGCGTCGAGGCGGCGCTGGCGGGCCTCGGCCCCGTCGACAGCGTCGTGCTTCCGGCCGGACCGCACCCCGACGAGGAGACGGTTGCCCGAGTGCGCGCCGCCGCGGCCGGGGCGGACGCCCTCGTCGCCGTAGGCTCGGGCACGATCAACGACCTGTGCAAATACGCCGGCGCGCTCGACGCCAAGCCCTGCGCGGTGTTCGGCACCGCGCCGTCGATGAACGGCTACACCTCGATTACTGCGGCCATTACCGTGCGGGGCCACAAGAAGTCGCTGGCCGCCCAGGCTCCGAGGGGCGTGTTTCTCGAACTCGAAGTGCTGGCGGCGGCACCCGCCCGCATGATCCGCGCCGGCCTGGGCGACAGCCTGTGCCGGCCGACCGCCCAGGCCGATTGGCTGCTCGCCCACCTGCTGTTCGATCGCCCCTACCGGACCGCTCCGTTCGTCCTGTTGCAGGGCGACGAGGAAGAGCTGTTCCGCGGCTCCGCCGGGCTGGCGAGGGGCGAGCGCGGCGCCATGGCGCGGCTCGCGCACACGCTCGTCATGTCCGGCTTCGGCATGGCCATCTGCGGCAGCAGCGAACCGGCGAGCCAAGGCGAGCACCTCATCGGCCATTACGCGGAGATGTTCGGCGATCCGTCCTGGCCGATGTCGTTTCACGGCGAGCAGATCGGGGTGACGACGTTGACGCTGGCCCGCCTACAGGAGCGGATGTTGAATGGGCCGCCGCCGGTGCTGCGCGCCGGCGCCGACAGCGAGTCGGCGTTCATCGCCCGCTTCGGCGCGGAGTTGGGCCGGACCTGCTGGGCCGAGTTCGCCAAGAAGCGCCTCGATCGGGCGCGCGCCGAGGCGGCCAACCGGCGGCTCGCCCAAGGGTGGGGCGAAATGCGTCGCGCCATCGCGGCGGTCACGCGCCCGGCGGCGGAACTGGAAAAAGTGCTCGCCCAAGCCGGTGCGCTGACCACGCCCGAGGAATTGCATTGGCCGCGCGCGTTCTTCGCGCGGGCGGTCGAGGAAGCGCGCCTCATTCGCAACCGCTATACCTTCCTCGATCTCGCCGCCGACAGCGGCATGCTCGAAGCCTACGTCCGCGAGATCGCGACGTAACGCCATTTGGTAATGGCAATTTTTTCGATACCCGCCGATTATCGCGCGTCTCAGCGTGTGGGGCGCAGCGGCGGCAGGATCGGAGGGTCGAACCTGGGAACGGTCTGGCCGGGTAGCGACCCGCCGCCCTTGCCGGGCTCGGAGAAAGGTATCCCGATGTTGCCGCGCGAGGCGCGCGCCTTGCCCCAAGGCCCGGCGCTGCGCACGCGGACGTAGTCGTAGGCCGCCGCGGTCTCCGTGGCCGCCACCAACCGGCCGTCGGCCAGCAGCCGCACGGAGAGGCGGCCGAAGGAATCGCGCTTCTGGACTTCGCAGGCGACGGCCTCGGCGTCGACGCCGTAGCGGCGCGGGATGAGGCCGGCGAAGCGCTTTGTGTCGATGGCGCCGCTCGCCCGCACCACCTGGCACTCGGCCTTGAAGGCCACCGCGGGCGTGCCCGAGATCTCGATTCGGAACTCCGCGGCCGAGGCGCCGACCTGGCCCAGCAGCGCCGCCGCCAACAACAGGACAACGCGCATTGCGGACTCTCGCGAGAGAAGGGGCGCCAGCCAACGGTAACCGCGGCGCGCCTCGCCCGCAACCGCGGCGGTTCGCCATTGCTCCGCACCGGGCGAGGCACTAAGTTGCCGCTGTGTTTTGCGGTCGGTCGTTTCGGCCAGGGCGTCGATGGCGAACGCGATTACCCTGACTCGGCTGCTACTGCTGTTCGTACTCGTCGCCATGGCGTACGAGGCGGCGCCCGGCTGGCAACTCCTGAACGCGCCGCTGCTGCTGCTCATCTTCGCGCTCGACGGCCTCGACGGCTACGTCGCGCGCCGGCGCGGCGAGACGTCCGGCTTCGGCGCGCTGTTCGACATCGCGGTCGATCGCGTGGTCGAGAACGTGCTGTGGGTGGTGCTGGCCGACCTCGAATGGATCCCGATCTGGGTCGCCATCGTGTTCATCACCCGCGGGGCGATCGTCGATTCCATCCGCTATGCCGGCATGGCCCAGGGCAAGACGCCGTTCGGCGCCATGCGGTCGCCGATCGGCCGTTTCCTGGTCGCCAGCCGCTTCATGCGCGCGCTCTACGGCGCGGTGAAGGCGGCCACCTTCGCGTGGGTGTTCCTGTTGCAGCCCTGGCCGGCTCTCGACCCGGCGCTGTGGGCCGAATGGGCCGGGCCGGGCGCCGCGATGACGGCGCTTCTTGCCTATTCGGCGGTGGCGCTCTGCCTGGCGCGCGGCGTGCCGGTGGTGATCGAGTTCGTCATCGCCTCGGACGCCTTCCGGCAGGCGCTCGGCGGTGCCGGGCTCTCTTCTCGGCGCACCCCCTAGAGCATGATCCGGAAAAGTGGCTATCACTTTTCCGATAAGATCATGCTCAAGCTATTGAACTAGAGCAAGATTCACGGATCAGATTGATTCAATTTGATCCGATCTTGCTCTAGCGGGCCTCCGGACGGCGGTACGAATTCGTCAGCGCGACTAGGCTTTCGTTTCGAGTTGCGCAAGCGCCCCGGGCGCAATATCATCCCGTCAAATTCCGCGTTTCGCTTCGGTTCGATTTCCATATCCGCAACCGGGGGAGCGGCGGTGGAGGGGAGGAGCCGTCCAGCCAAGCGAGAGCGCCGCCGCGCGCCGGGCCGGCGCGCGCGGCCGGCCGCGCCCAAGCCGCCTGCCGCCGAGGTAGCGCTCGCGGCCGGCGAGAGGGCCGCGCTGGCGTTGCCGTCGGACGCGCTCAACCGGGCGATTATCGGCCTGTTGCAAGAGGACGGCCGGCTCTCCTTCGTCACCATCGCCCGGGCGCTCGACGTCTCCGAGGGCACGGTCCGCAACCGGGTCAACCGGATGATCGAGGCCAAGGTGCTGCGCATCATGGCCGTCGCCGATCCGCTGGCGCTTGGCTATCAGGCATACGCGATGCTCGGCCTCAAGCTGGCGCCGGGCGGCGATCCTCGCCTTACCGCCGCGCGCTTCCGCGACCGCCCCGAGGTGACCTACGTGCTGTTCGTGGCGGCGCGCTACGACCTGCTGGTGGAGGTGATCTGCGAGACCCATGAGGGATTGCAGCGCTTCCTCATCGAGCATTGCTACGGGCATCCGGACATCGCCGCGGTGGAGCCGATGATCGGGCTTGCCATGTACAAGAACCTGCTCAAGTGGGGGCAGCCGTGAACCGGGACGCGCCGTGGGCGCCGCCGGGCGTGGGCGCGGCCCGGCGCCGGCGCTGGTTCGAGTTCAAGCGGCCGATCGGCTTGGCCGCGGCGCTCGCCCTAGGGGCCGCCATCTGGGTGATCTTCTTCGGCTTTTGGGATCTCGTGGCCCGCGTCGGCTGGGCGCCGGCGCTGCTGCTGCCCACTCCATGGTCGGTGGTGGCGGCGTTGGTGCGGCTGTTCGTCGAGGAAGGCTTCCTCTACGACGTCGCCGTCAGCCTCTATCGCATCCTGGCCAGCTTCCTCGCGGCCAGCGCGCTTTCGGTGCCGCTCGGCATCCTCATGGGCTCGTTTGCGGCCGTCGAGGCGTTCGTCAATCCTTTGGTCTCGGCGTGGCGCTACCTGCCGGCGCCGTCGTTCATTCCGCTGCTGCTGATGTGGTTCGGCACCGGCGACCTGCAGAAGCTGGCGCTGCTGTTCATCGGCGTGGTGTGGTTCCTCATCACCCTCATCATGGACCGCACCAAGGCGGTGCGTCAGGAGCTGATCGAGACCGCGGTGACGCTCGGCGCCGACCGAAGGCAGGTGCTGTGGACGGTCGTCGTGCCGGCGGTCATGCCCGACATCGTCGTGGCCATGCGCCAGATGCTGGCGGTGAGCTGGACCTATCTGGTGATCGCCGAGATCGTCACCTCGACCACCGGCATCGGCGCCATGATGATGCGCGCCAAGCGTTTCGTGCATACCGAGGAAATCATGGCCGGCATCGTCGTGATCGGCATTCTGGGCCTCGCCTTCGACTATCTGTTCCGATTGGCGCACGGGCTCTTGTTCCCGTACCTGGAGGAGCCCGGGCGATGACAGGGCGCGGCGGCCGTTCGCCGCTCGGCCGCCGCCGGCCACCCCATGCGGCAACAGGGAGAGACCAACATGCGCAGCCCTAAGACTCCGTCGAAACTGTGTCGCGTTGCATTCGCCGCGGCTGTCGCCTTGGTCGTGGCGCTCGGCGCCGGCCCGACTCTGGCCAAGGAGACGGTGCGCGTGTCGCTGTTCTCCTGGCCGGGCTACGGCTACTGGTTCGTCATCAAGGAGAAGAACCTGGCGCCCAATCTCGATCTCGACATCCAGATCATCGAGGACCCGCTGCAGAGCTTCGGCATGATGACGGCGGGCCAGCTCGACGTCATGTCCAGCACCAGCGAATTCGGCCCCATCGCCGTCGAGCGCAACATGCCGGTGCGCCTCGTCGCCTTCGCCAATCTGTCCTACGGCACCGACCAGATCATCGCCGCGCCGGACGTCAATTCGCCGGCCGACGTGAAGGGGAAGAAGGTGGCGGTCATGGTGGGCGGCTTGCAACAGATCTTCGTCGGCAAGTGGCTCGAGGACGGCGGCGTCGATCCCAACGCCGTCGAATACGTCAACGTCATCATGGACGACGCCACGGCGGCGATGATGGGCGGCGACGTTGCGGCCGGCGAGCTATGGGAGCCTTATGCGAGCCAGGTCCTGGCCGGGCTTTCCGGCTCCAAGCGGCTCGCCGATTCGCGCAGCGAGGAATGGACCAAGACCGGGCTCCTAGCCGATGCCGTCTACATGAACGCCGACTTCATCCGTGAGCATCGCGACGCGGCGGTGGAGCTGATGGCGGCGCTCTACAAGGCGGTCGACCTGTGGAAGAAGAACCCGGGCGAGGTCAACCAGATCATCGCCGACGGCCTCAAGTTCGACATCAAGGACGTGGAGCTGGTGCTCGGGAAGGACGGCAGCGGCACCGACGCCGGTCTCTATCCCTACACCTTCACCGAGGCGGCGCGCTTCTGCGGCGTCATGCCCGGCGATCCGCCGTTCGGCCAGAAGAGCGGGCAGATCTACGCCCATTGGCGCCTGATCAACGAATGGTGGATCAAGTTCCAGCAGGTCAAGGTCGAGATTCCGGCGGTGCGCGGCATCGATTGCAGCCTGCATCGCGAGTTGTACGAGACCGGGTTCGCCGGCACGCCGGACCCGAACTATTGAGATGAACGCGAGGGAAGGGCGCGGACGCCCGCGCCCTTTCTCGGGGCTGGGGGATTGCGATGGCGAGGCTCTATCCGAGTACCATGGCCGAGGCCATGCCGAACAAGACGCGCGTCGGCGAGGCGCGCCGGCGCCTGGAAAAGGCGGGCGTCAAGTACGTACTGTCGTGCTGGATCGACCTCCTGGGCGTGCCGAAGACGAAGCCGGTGCCGCTCGCCGAGTTGGCGGCGCTGTGCGCCGGCAAGGGTCCGCAGTTCGCCGTGCATTCGGTGTCGATGGTGCCTGAGCTGGGCCCCGCCGACCCCGACCAGATACCTATTCCAGACCTCGATAGTCTCCAGGTCTGCCCGTGGGACAGCACCATCGCCATCGTCTTCGCCGACCTGTTCTTCCTGGACGCGCCCTACGCCGTGTGCCCTAGGCTGGCCCTGAAGCGCCAGGTGCAGGCGGCGGCGGACGCAGGCTATCGGTTCCTTGCCGGCTTCGAGCCGGAGTTCATCGTGCTGCGCTACGACGACGGCCAGCCGGTCAAGGCCTTCGACGACGACCCGCGGGTCAGTCAAGGCTTCCGCCCGCGCCGCCAAGCCTTCGGCTACGACCTCGAGTTCTCGCTCGACGCCATGCCGTTCCTGGGCGAGCTCATCGACCTCGTGAACGGGCTCGGCTGGCAGGTGAAGAACGTGGTCTGCGAGGGCGCCTATTCGCAGTTCGAGCTGGATTTCGGCTACACTGACCTGGTGGCGATGGCCGATCGCTTCACCTTCCTCAAGGTGATGCTGAAGGAGGTCGCCAAGAATCACGGCTACTTCGTCACCTACATGCCGAAGCCGACCCAGGGCGACTGGCGCAACGGGGCGCACATCAACCACAGCGTTCAGAGGCTGGGCCGGCCCGGCGTCAATCTGTTCGAGGCGAAGGACGGTGGCTGGAGCGACGTGTCCCGCCACGCGCTCGGCGGCCTGCTCCGGCACGGCACCGCGCTTACCGCCATCGCCTGCTCGACGGTGAACTCCTACAAGGGCCTCATGGGCCGCGTGCGCGGCTTCGAGGGCGGCACCATTACTTGGGCGCCCACGCATATGTGTTACGGCAACAACAACCGCTCCGCCATGCTGCGCCTGCCGCAGACGCGGTTTGCAATCGAGAACCGGGCGGCCGACATGTGCCTCAACCCCTATCTGGCGCTCGCCATGACGGCGGCCGCCTCGCTTGCCGGCATGCGCCAGCGCCTCGACCCCGGGCCGGCGGTCGAGGAATCGCTATACGACGCCGACCCCAAGCGCCTCGCCAAGCTCGGCGCCAAGCCCCTGCCAAACAACCTGCGCGAGGCGGTGCAGGCGTTCGAGGACGATGCGCTGGTCAAGGAGACGCTCGGCGCCGTCATGCACGCCTCGTACAGCCGCTACAAGCGCGACGAATGGGCGCGCTTCCACGAGTGCGTCACCGAGTGGGAGCGGGTGGAATACCTGCGGTTCTTCTGAGGTGAAGGATGAGCGAGCCGAGCGCAGCGCCGAGGACCCGCATCAAGCTCGCTGTGCGCGGCGTGGGCAAGCGGTTTCCCATGCCGCGCGGCAAGACCCTGCAAGCGGTCGTCGACATCGGCTTCGACGTGCTGGACAACGAGCTGTGCGTGCTGCTCGGCCCCTCGGGCTGCGGCAAATCCACCATGCTGCGCATGGTAGCCGGGCTGGAGGAGCCGAGCGCGGGCAGCCTTACGCTCGACGGCAAGGAGATCGTCGGTCCAGGGCGCGACCGCGGCATGGTGTTCCAGACCTACACCTCGTTCCCCTGGCTCACCGTGCGGCAGAACGTCGAGTACGGCATGCGGCTCAACGGCGTGCCGGCCAAGGAGCGGCGCGCGCGGGCCGACCGTTTCATCGCTCTCGTGCGCCTGACGCCCTTCCGGGACGCCTATCCGAAGCAGCTCTCCGGCGGCATGAAGCAGCGCGTGGCCATCGCTCGGACGCTCGCCAACGATCCGGCGATCCTGCTGATGGACGAGCCGTTCGGCGCCCTCGACGCGGAAACGCGCTGGCAGATGCAGGAGCTGCTGCTCGGCGTCATCGCCGAATCGAAGACCACCGTGCTCATGGTCACGCACGACGTGAACGAGGCCATCTTCCTCGCCGATCGCATCATCTACATGAGCCGCCATCCCGGCCGCGTTCGCGACAACGTCGTGACCGACTTCAAGCGCGGCCGGCGGGTCGCCGCCAAGGAGGAGGTCATGGCCAGCGCCGGCTTCCAGGAACTCGAGCGGCGCATCATGGCAATGATGCGCGAGGACGTGATGGGCCGCGAGAACCCGGCCGCCGTCGCCGGCGGCGCGGCCGCGGGCGGTTAGGACGGCTGAGCGGAGGACGTAACAATGTGCAAGGTATGCGGTTGCGGCGAGAGCGATGCGCGCATCGACGGCGCGCCCCATCATCACGACCACGATCGTCCGCACCGGCACGGGACGGACGAGGCGCATTCGGGCCACGACCACGACCACGACCACGCGGACCTCCACTTCGGGCGCGGCGCCGCCGGCGCCCACGCGCCGGGCATGAGCCAGGCCCGCTTGGTGCTGATCGAGCAGGACATCCTGGCCAAGAACCAAGGTTACGCGGCGCAAAACCGCCGGCGCCTGGCCGAGCTCGGCGTGCTGGCGCTGAACCTGGTGTCGAGCCCCGGCGCCGGCAAGACCACGCTGCTCGTCCGCACCCTCGGGGAATTGCGGCAACTGCCCGTGGCGGTGATCGAGGGCGACCAGGAAACCGCCAGGGACGCCGACCGCATCCGGGCCACCGGCGTGCCGGCGATCCAGATCAATACCGGGCGGGGCTGCCACCTGGACGCGCACATGGTGGGCCACGCGCTCGACGGCCTGCCGCTTGGGCCCGCGGGCGTGCTGTTCATCGAGAACGTCGGCAACCTGGTCTGCCCCGCCGGCTTCGACCTCGGCGAGGCGCACAAGGTGGCGATCCTCTCGGTCACCGAGGGCGACGACAAGCCGCTCAAGTATCCCGACGCGTTCGCCGCCGCCGACCTGATGGTGCTGAGCAAGATCGACCTCTTGCCGCACGTCGATTTCGACGCCGACGCCTGCATCGAGCGGGCGCGGCGCGTCAACGCCGGCATCGAGGTCATCCGGCTGTCGGCGCGGACCGGCGCCGGGATGAGCGGCTGGCTCGACTGGATCGAGGCCGCGCGCCGCCCGGTCGAGGCCGCCCGAATGTCCAGCATGGCTCCTCGTCATGCATGAGCTGTCGATCGCGCGGAACCTGATCGAGCTCGCCTCGGAGCACGCGGGGAGGGAGGGGGCCGACCGCGTCCGACGCGTCCGGGTGCGGCTTGGGGTGCTGTCCGGCCTGCTGCGGCCGCTCCATTTCTGCTTCGCCGCGGCGGCGCGCGGCACGCCCTGCGAGGGCGCCATCCTGGAGATCGAGGAGGTGCCGCTCACCGTCTTATGCCCGCGCTGCGACGAGGTGAAGGCGCCGCAATCGCTGTACGGCTTTCGCTGTCCCGACTGCGGCTCGCCGACGCCCAAGGTCGTGACGGGCCGCGAAATGCAACTCGTGTCGCTGGAATTGGAGGCAGGCGAGGCCGTCCCGCTCCCGCCCGACGGGGGCCGGCCGGCGTCGCATGCGGCAAACCGGAGGTAGATCATGGACCAAAAGACTAAGGTCTGGACGTTCGTTCCCTATCAGCACGAGGGCCCGGCGCGGCACGCCGGCCTCGATGATCACGTGTACTCCCCCAAACACCACAACGGCGCCTTCAGGGCGCGTGGGCTCGCGACCTTCATGGGCGCTCCCTACTGCCCGCCCGACCGGCACGCGATTCGGGAGCTGGGAGCGAAGGTCTGCTTCCTCGGCGCGCCCTGGGACCAGGGGCAGATCGTCCGCGCCGGCACCTCGCAGGGGCCGTCCGGCATCCGCGAGGCCTCGACCCAGTATCTCCCCTACATGTTCGAGTACGACGTCGATCTCATGAGCTTCTGGCAGCCGGTCGACTGCGGCGACGTGCCGACCGTTCCCGGCAACAACGAACGCTCGCAGGAGCTGATCCGCCAGTACGTCACCGAATGTCTGGAGGGCGGCGCCAAGGTCGTCCTGTGCGGCGGCGATCACTCGGTACCGATCCCCGGCGCGCGGGCGCTGTCCGATTTCCACCGCGACGGGAAGATCGGCTACCTGCACATCGACTGCCACTTGGACTCGGCGCCGGATTGGGGCGGCATCAAGATCACCAACGCCTCCGGCCCCGCGCGGGCGTTCGAGCTGCCGAACTGCGGCGGCAAGAACATCGCCCACATGGGCTCGCGCAACGGCCTCAACCCGAAGGACTGGGTGGACTTCTACATCGACAACAAGATCAGGATGCTGCCGATGCGCGAGGTGGTGGAGCGCGGCATCGAGGCCTGCACCCGGGAGATCTTCGAGATCGCCTGGCGCGGCACGGACGCCGTTTACGTCTCGTGGGACACCGATTCGCTCGACGCCAGCTGCATGCCGGGCACCACGGCGCCCGAATCCTTCGGCATCAAGGCGCGCGAGGCCATCCAACTGGCCAGGATCGCCGGCGAGTACGGCGCCGACATCCTGGAGATATCGGAGTTGTGCCCGACCTTCGACGTGAGCGGCATGAGCGTCAAGCTCGCCTGCTGCATGGTCTACCATTACCTGGGCAGCCGCGCGGCCAACTTGCGCGCCCGCGGCAAGAGCCTGCATCCATCACCCCTAGCGACGGGAAAGAGCGAGCCATGAATCCGACCAAGACCTACGACCACCTGTTCTCGCCGACGGGACGCGGCGCCGACAATTACCGGGCCCCCGGCTTCATCACCTTCCTGCGCTCGCCGCATGTGGCGCTGGAGACGGCCGCGCTCAAGAAAACCAAGGCGCGCTTCGCCTTCATGGGCGTGCCGTTCGACGAGGGCAGCGTGGGCAAGCCCGGCTGCGAGGAAGGGGCGCGTGCCTACCGCATGGCCTCGCAGGAGTACTTCTCGTATTGGTTCGAGTACCAGGTCGATCTGCACGGCAGTTGCGTCGACTGCGGCGACGTGCGGATGCCGAAGGTGAACCCGAAGCTGGCGCACGAACGCATCTATCGCGCCGTGCGGGAAGTGCTGTCGGCGGGGCTGGTCCCGATCCTGTGCGGCGGCGATCACTCGATCTCGATCCCGGCCGCCCGCGCGCTGTCCGACCATATCGGCAAGCGGAAGAAGATGGGATACATGCACCTGGGCGCCCATCTCGACATGGCGGATAGCTGGGCGGGCGAGAAGAACCTCAGCACTTGCGCGCTCGCCCGCGTCAGCGAGCTGCCCAACCTCGCCGGGGCGAACATCGCCCACGTCGGCGCGCGCAACGCGCTCAACCCGAAGGACCACGTGGACCTGGCGAAGAAGCGCGGCGTGCGCTTCCATCCCATGTTCGAGGTGCTGGACCGCGGCGTCGACGCGGTCTTCGCGGAAGCGGCCGACCGCGTGTGGAACGGGACCGACGCCCAATATCTCAGCCTCAATTTCAACGTCATGGACGCCTCGGCGGCGCCGGGGGTGAGCGCCGCCGAGCCGGGCGGCCTCGAATCGCGCGAGATCATGCGCGTCGCCGACGCCCTCGGCAAACGCGGCACGGTGAGCGTCATCGAGGTGAGCGAGCTGGCGCCGATCTTCGACGTGAGCGGCACCACGGCGAGGCTCGCCGTCTGCGTCACCTTGCGCATCCTCGCCGCCATGTTCCATAAGCTCGGCAAGACGGTGGACCCATCGATCAAACGCGCGAAACGCTAGTGGATTGAACCAAACGATTGATTCCCTTCGATGGCCTCATCCTTCGAGACGCTCCCCCTCGCCAAGCTCGGGGTCGCCCTCAGGATGAGGCCTCTTGCTTGACCTCACCCTGAGGAGGCCCGAAGGGCCGTCTCGAAGGGGAGGTCAAGCACGGGTATCAAATGTTAGAATCGGACCACTATGTCGGGCAGACGGCACGGGTTGGAAACCGCCAAACAAACAAGGGAGATGAACCATGCACAGAATCGAACGAGCCGCCTTGGCAGCGGCAACGCTGCTGGCGTCGGCGCTGGCGGCGGGGACAGCCTCGGCGCATCCGGGCGGGGTCTACGTGAGTGGCTTCGCCGACGGCGTTTTGCATCCGCTCTATGGACTGGACCATGTCCTGGCCATGGTGGCCGTCGGCTTGTGGGCGGCGCAGATGGGCGGGCGCGCCGTGCTGGCGGTGCCGGGCGCCTTCGTTGCCGTCATGTTGGGCGGCGGCGGGCTGGCGTTGGCCGGCATCGGCCTGCCGCTGGTGGAGACCGGGGTGCTCGGCTCCGTCGTTCTCCTGGGCGCGCTCGTCCTGCTGCGCGCCCGGCTGCCGCTGCCGCTCGGAATGGCGATGGTCGGTCTGTTCGCCCTCTTCCACGGCCACGCCCATGGCAGCGAACTGCCGGCGGCGGCCGAGCCCGCGCTCAATGCCCTCGGCTTCGTGGTGGCGACGGCGGCCCTGCACGGCCTCGGGCTGGCGGCCGGCTTGGCCGCACGCCATGCCCTCGCGGCACGGGCGCTGCGTCTTGCCGGCGGCGCCATCGCGGCCGCGGGGCTGGGGCTCTTCGTCGGGGTGTGAGCGAGGCGCCATGCTGCGGCTGAGCCGCGTCCTCGGACGGGCGGACGATCCGGCGCTGGCGGACCGCCTGCACGACCTCGCTCATGGCGGGCGAGTCGAATACCTGGTGCTGGCCGAGGCCGACATCCTGCGGCGCCACCAACGCGCCGTCACCGACCGGGGTAGCGAATGCGCCATCGCGTTGGCCCGTTCGCAGCGGCTCTATGACGGCGCGGTGCTGCTGCTGGACGAGACGCGCGCCGTCGTGGTGCGCACGCGCGAGACGGCATGGCTCGGGCTCGTTGCCCGCGACGCGCCGGCGGCGCTCGCGCTCGGTTACTTCGCCGGCAACATGCACTGGCGCGTGCGCTTCGCCGGCCCGGTTCTGCACGTGGCGCTCGACGGCGCCAGGGAGGATTACATCGAACGGCTGGCGCCGCTCATCGCCGATGGGCGCGCGCGGGTGGTGGACGATGGATGAATCGGGCCTGCTCGCGGTCCTGCAGTATGCCGACAGTTTCTTCCCCGGCGGGACGGCGGCGTTCTCCTGGGGGCTGGAAACGCTCTCGGCCGATCGCCGCGTCGCCGGGGCAGAGCAGGTGAGCGGCTTCATCGCCGGCCAGTTGCGCCACCGCTGGGCGACCTCGGAGCGTCCGGCGCTGGTGGCTGCCTGGCGCGCGGGCGAAGACCTGGCGGCGGTGGCCGAGGTCGATCGCGAACTCGAAACCCTGTCGCTCGCGCGCGAGATGCGCGAGGGCTCACGCCGCGCCGGCGCCGCCCTCATCAACGTGCATGCGAAGCTGGGCACGTCCGGGGCCGGGGCGTACCAGGCGATGCTGCGCAACGGCGCCGCGTTCGGCCACTTGGCCGCGATGCAGGGGCTGGTCTGGCGCGCCGCCGGTCTCGATGAGAGCGCGGCGTCGGCGGCGTCCGCCCATGTGCTCGCGGTCGGCCTGCTGGGGGCGGCGCTCCGGCTCGGTCTCATCGGGCATGTGGAGGCCCAGCGCATCCTGACCGGGTTGCGTCCGCTGATGGCCCGCCTGCTGGCCGAGCCGGCGCCGGCGCCGCTGGGCGAGATCGGCGTCTATGCGCCGGCCGCCGACATCGCCGCCATGCGCCACGAAACGAGCGAGGTCCGCTTGTTTGCCAATTAGAGGGAGGGATTCGACATGCTCCTCACGCCGACCGAACTGGAACGGCTGACCATCTTCACCGCGGCCGAGCTGGCCCGGCGACGCAAAACGAGAGGATTGAAACTCAATCACCCGGAATCGGTCGCCTACATCGTCGACGAGATCCTCGAAGGGGCGCGCGACGGGCGCTCGGTCGCCGAGTTGATCGCCTTCGGTTCGACGCTGCTCAACGGCGACGACGTGATGCCGGGGGTGGCCGAGATGATGCCGATGGTCCAGGTGGAAGGGACCTTCCCGGACGGCACCAAGCTGGTGACGGTGCACGAGCCGATCCGACCGGGCAAGAAGAAGATCGCGGAGCAGGACCGGGTGCGCCCGGGCGAGATCATCACGCCGGACGGCGAGATCGAGATCAATGCCGGCCGGCGGCGCGCCGAACTCAAGGCGCTCAACACCGGCGACCGGCCGATCCAGGTGGGCTCCCACTACCATTTCTTCGAGACCAACCCCGCCCTCGAGTTCGACCGCGCCATGTCCTTCGGCATGCATCTCGACATCCCGGCCGGCACGGCGGTGCGCTTCGAGCCGGGCGAGAGCAAGGCGGTAACGCTGGTCGAGTTCGGCGGCACCGGCGAGGTGTTCGGCCTCAACTCGCTGACCAACGGCAGCACGCGGAGCGCCGAACTGAAGCAGCAGGCGCTGCGCCTCGCGCGCGAGCGCGGCTACAAGGGAGCGTGAGCCATGGCGAAAATGAAGCGGCGCGACTACGCGGCCATGTACGGCCCGACCAAGGGCGACGCGGTTAGGCTGGGCGATACGTCGCTGCTGGCCGAGGTCGAGCGCGACTTCGCGGTGCCGGGGGACGAGTGCCTGCACGGCGGCGGCAAGACCCTGCGCGACGGCCTCGGGCTCACGCCGGGCTACGACAGCGCCATGGGCTCGCTCGACATGCTGATCAGCAACGCGGTGGTGATCGACCCGGTGCTGGGCGTCGTCAAGGGCGACATCGGGATCAAGGAGGGCCGCATCGTCGCCATCGGCAAGGCCGGCAACCCGGCCACCATGGACGGGGTCAACCAAGACCTGGTGTGCGGCGCCGCCACCACCGTGCGCGACGCCGAGGGGCTGATCGCCACCCCTGGGGGCATCGACGTGCACGTGCATTTCGACAGCGCGCAGCTGTGCGAGCACGCGATCGCGTCCGGCATCACCACCATGATCGGGGGATCGCTCGGACCGATCACGGTCGGCATCGACTGCGGCGGCGCCTGGAACGTCGGCAAGATGCTGCAGGCGGCCGAACACTGGCCGATCAACTTCGGTTTTCTGGGTCGCGGCAACTCCTCCAAACCGCGCTCGCTCGTCGACCAGGTCGCGGGCGGCTGCCTCGGCCTCAAGATTCACGAGGACTGGGGCGCCATGCCGGCCGTGATCGACACCTGCCTCGCCGTCGCCGACGATCTCGACTTCCAGGTCCAGCTTCACACCGACACGCTGAACGAGAGCGGGTTCCTGGAGCAGACCCTGGCGGCGATCAACGGCCGGACCATCCACATGTATCACGCCGAAGGGGCGGGCGGCGGCCACGCGCCCGACATCATCCGCGTCTGCGGCGAAGCGAACTGCCTGCCGTCTTCCACCAATCCGACCAACCCCTACACGGTCAACACCTTCGACGAACACCTCGACATGATCATGGTCTGCCACCACCTCAACCCGGCGGTGCCGGAGGACGTGGCCTTCGCGGAGAGCCGCATCCGGGCGCAGACCATCGCGGCCGAGGACGTGCTGCACGACCTCGGCGCCATCTCCATGTTGGGCTCGGACAGCCAGGGCATGGGGCGCATCGCCGAGGTGATCTGCCGGACCTGGCAGCTGGCCAGCAAGATGAAGGACCAGCGCGGGCGGCTCAAGGGCGAGACGGCCGCGATCGGCGACAATGCGCGCATCCGGCGCTACGTCGCCAAGTACACCATCAACGCCGCGCGCACCTTCGGCATCGACGCCTATGTGGGCTCGCTCGAGCCCGGCAAGCTTGCCGACGTGGTGCTGTGGCGGCCCGCCTTCTTCGGCATCAAGCCGGAGTTGGTCGTCAAGGGCGGCTTTATCGCATGGTCGGCGATGGGCGACAGCGCGGCCTCGCTGATGACCTGCGAGCCCGTGCTGATGCGCCCGCAGTGGGGCGCGTTCGGCCGGGCGAAGCAGTCGCTGAGCGCGAGCTTCGTGAACCAGCTCGCGGTCGACCGCGACGTCGCCGGCCGGCTCGGCCTCGCGAAGCAGGTGCTGCCGGCCAGCGGCACGCGCAAGCTCACCAAGCGCCACATGTTGCACAACGACGCCTGCCCCGAGGTGCGGGTGAACCCGGAGACCTTCGACGTGACGGTGGACGGCGTGCTCGCCACCTGCGCGCCGGCGAAGACATTGCCGCTCACCCAGCGCTACATGCTGCGATGAGCGGCGCCGGCGAAGCGACGGGTCCGGCCCGCGTCGGCATCGGCGGGCCGGTGGGCTCGGGCAAGACGGCGCTCATCGAGCGGCTCATCCCGGCGCTGGCTAAGCGCGGCTACGACGTGGCGGTCATCACCAACGATCTGGTAACCAAGGAGGACGCCGAGCGGGTGAGGCGGAGCGGCCTCATCGCGCCCGAACGGGTGCTGGCGGTGGAGACCGGCGCCTGCCCGCACACCGCGATCCGCGAGGACCCGACCCTCAACATCGAGGCGGCGGAACTCCTGGAACGGCAATTCCCGGGCCTCGATGTCATTCTGGTGGAAAGCGGCGGCGACAACCTGGCCTCCACCTTCTCGCTCGAGCTGGTCGACTACTGGCTGTTCGTCATCGACGTGGCCGGCGGCGGCGACATCCCACGCAAGCGCGGCCCCGGCGTCATCCGATGCGACCTGCTGGTGATCAACAAGATCGACCTGGCGCGCTACGTCGGGGTCGATCTCGAACGCATGGTGCTGGAAGCGCGCGCGGTCAGGGCCGACCGCCCGGTGGCGCTCACCAACTGCGCCACGGGCGAGGGCGTGGACGCGGTCGTGGAGCGGCTCTCGCGGGACGTGCTGTTCGCCAAGCGGGCGGCCTGAATGGACGACGCGGATTTGCGCCGGCCGAGCACGCCCGCCCGCGCGGAGCTCGTCTTCGCCCGCGATGGCGACGGCGTCAGCTTCCTCGCCCGGCAGTACGCCGCGTATCCGTTCCACCTGTGCAAGGTACACCGCTACGCCGACGACCCGCCGGGCATGGCGACGATGTATCTGCAATCGGTCTCGGGCGGCATCTTCCGGCACGACGATTTGGCGCTGCGCTTGTCCGCAGGCGCCGGCGCCGAGGCGCACGTGACGACCCAGGCCGCCACCATCGTGCACGCCATGGACGAGGGCGAGGCATGCCAGGGCGTCGCGATCGAGGCCGATGCCGGTGCCTTCCTCGAGTACCTGCCCGACCCGATGATCCTGTTCGCCGGCTCGCGGCTCAGGGCGCGGCTCGCGATCCGCGCCGACGAGAGCGCTGCCGTCGTGGCCGGCGACAGCTTTCTCTTGCACGACCCCGCCAACGCGGGCGGCATGTTCGACCGGCTTGCCAGCGAGGCGACGATCGCGGACCCGCGGGGTCGGGTGCTCGCGCGCGACCGCTTCACGATCTCCGGGCGCGACTTGCAGGAGCGCTTGCCCGGCCTCAACGGCGAGTACCTGGCGCAGGGCGCGCTCTACGTCGTGCAACGCCGGCGCCCGCAGCCGGAGATCGTGCGCGCGCTGGCCCGCGCGCTCGACGGCATCACAGGGGTCTATGCCGGCGCCTCGGCGCTGCCCGGCGGTTGCGGCGCCTGGGCGCGGTTCCTGGCCGCCGACGGGGCGGCCCTCAAGGCCGCGACCGCGGCGGCTTGGTCGGCGGCGCGCGAAGCGCTCACCGGCCGTCGCCCCGCCGTCCGGCGGAAGTGATGCGCCGGGCGCGTTACGGCAGCCTGCCGGTGTATAAGGGCGGGTGGGCCTGCCCTGCATGACCTCATGATGGACGCGAACCGGGCGCCGTTGACGCCCTTGAGCTTCCTCGCCCGCTCGGCGGCGGTGTTTCCCCTGCGCACGGCGGTGGTGCACGGGAGCCACCGCTTCACGTACCGGGAGTTCGAGGACCAGGTTCACCGGCTGGCGGCGGCGCTGCTCGCCTCCGGCCTGGCGCCGGGGCAATCGGTCAGCTTCCTCTCGCCCAACGCGCCGGCGATGCTGGCGGCGCATTTCGCGGTGGCGCTGGCGGGGGGCGTGCTGGTGGCGATCAATTTTCGCCTCAACCCGTGCGAGGTCGCCTACATCGTCAACCACTCGGAAAGCCGCTTCGTGTTCGTCGATCGCGAGCTGGCGGGGTCGGTGGCGCCCATCGCCGGCGAACTTTCCGCCGTCAAGGAAATCGTCGTCATCGACGACGGAGTTACCGGGCCCGAGCTCGACGCGACCTCCTTCGAGGCGTTCCTCGCGCGGGCGCCGCGGCCGCGCGTCGAGCTTCACCTCGGCGACGACGAGACCGCCTACAGCGTCAACTACACCAGCGGCACCACCGGGAAACCGAAGGGCGTCGTCTACACCCATCGCGGGGCGTACCTGCACGCCGTGGGCGAGGTCATGCAGATGGGGCTGGACGCCTCGAGCGTCTACCTCTGGACCCTGCCGATGTTCCACTGCAACGGCTGGGGGTTCCCCTGGGCGGTGACCGCCGCCGGGGGCACGCATGTCTGCCTGCGGAAAGTCGATCCGCCGCAGGTCTTCGACCTGATCGAGCGCGAGAACGTCACGCACATGTGCGGCGCCCCCACCGTGCTGATCATGCTGTCGAGCCACGAGCAGACGCGCGACCGCAGGCTGCCGAGACCGGTGCACATCGTCACCGCCGGCGCGCCGCCCTCGCCCAGGATCATCGAGACCATGGAGGAGAAGGGCGCGAGGATCAGCCACGTCTACGGGCTGACCGAAACCTATGGGCCGCATACGGTATGCGCGTGGAATCCCGCCTGGGACCGGCTCGACTTGGCCGAGCGGGTGCGGCTCAAGGCGCGCCAGGGCGTGCCCTACGCCGTGTTCGGCGAGGTGCGCGTCGTGGACGAGCGGATGAACGACGTGCCGCGCGACGGCCGCGGCCTGGGCGAGGTCGTGATGCGCGGCAACAACGTCATGCGGGGCTATCTCAAGGACCCGGAGGCCACCGCCGCCGCCTTCGCCGGCGGCTGGTTCCACAGCGGGGACATCGGCGTGATGCATCCCGACGGCTACATCGAGCTCAAGGACCGCAAGAAGGACATCATCATTTCAGGCGGCGAGAACATCTCCTCGATCGAGGTCGAGAACGCGCTCTACCAGCATCCGGGCGTGCTGGAAGCGGCGGTCATCGGCCAGCCGGACGAGAAGTGGGGCGAGGTCCCGGTCGCCTTCGTCGACCGGAAGCCGGGTGCGGAGCTGGGCGAGGCGGAGCTGATCGAGTTCTGCCGCCAGCGCATCGCCCATTTCAAGGCGCCCAAACGCGTCGTCTTCGGGCCGCTGCCGAAGACCGCCACGGGCAAGATCAAGAAGTACGAACTGCGCACGGCCCTCGAGGGAGCCGCCGACCGGCCAACGGGATGTTAACGAAACCCGCTATAACGTCGGCCCTAGTGGTGCGAATCTAACAGATGATACCCCGTGCGACGTCTTTCGGTTGTCACCCCGGCCAAGCGGCATAGCCGCGCGAGCCGGGGTCCATGGCGCCACAGGCGAGATGGACCCCGGATCTCGCTTCGCTCGTCCGGGGTGACGATGGAAAAAGGCCCGGCATTCATCTGTTAGCGTCGGTCCACTAGTCGGGGTGCCGTCAGTTGCCGAAAGATAAGCGACGCCTGCTCGCCTTCGCCTTCGCCAACGCCGACGTTCTGGTCGAGGCCGACGCGGCGCTGACGGTCGTCTACGCCCGCGGCGCCACGCTTAGCCTGCTCGGCGCGTCGGAAGAGGACCTGGTGGGCCGGCCCCTCCTCGAACTTTTCGCGGCCAGCGAGCGGGGGTTGGTATTCGGGCTAATGCGGAGGCTGGCGCCCGAATCGCGCCTGCAGCCGGTCACGGCACGCCTCAATGACAACAGGGACCGCGCCGCCGCCGCCATGCTGGGCGGCTACCGCCTGGAGGCGGCGGGGCACTATTACCTGACCCTCGGGCGGGCCAGGATGACGAAGGCCGAGGAGGCCCAGGAGGACCGCCGCGACGCGGCGAGCGGGCTCTTATCGCGCGACGATTTCGCCCAGACGATGGCGAGCGGCCTGCGCCAAGCCCGCGACTTGGGCGAGGAGGCGAAGCTTCGCCTGATCCGGCTCCACGATTACGAGATTTTCCGGGCGGCGCTGGGGCCGGACAACGAGCAGCGCCTGCTGGCGGAGCTGGGCGCGCTGCTGCGGCTCGCCGCCGTCGACGGCAAGACCGCCGGCCGCCTCGCCCACGACCGCTACGGCGTACTGCAGCCAGCGACGGCGGACGATGGCCGGCTGCGGAACGACATCGCGGCGCTCAGCCGCGAGCTCGACCCAAGGGGTCGCGGCGTACAACTCAGCGCCAGCACCATCGAGGTGCCGAGCGGCGCGCTCAGCGAGGAGGAGGCCGCCCGCGTGCTCGCCTACTCGATCAACCGGTTCGCCGAGGCCGGCGACCGGCCGTTCACCATCGGCTCGCTGTCGGAGGGCTTGCGCGAGTTGGTCTCGGCCACGGTGGCGGAGACGATGCGCCTCAAGGACACGGTGGCCACCCGCGGCGTCAATATCCTGTTGCAGCCGATCGTGGCCTTGGGCAGTCGCGCGCTGCACCATTACGAGGCGCTCGCCCGCTTTCCCGGCGGTCGGTCGCCCGCCCATACCATCGGGTTCGCCGAGCGTGTCGGCCTCATCAACGACGTCGACCTCATGGTCTGCCAGAAGGTGGTGGACATGATGCTGGGCGCCGGCAGCATAGGCCCGATGCCCCAGATCGCGGTCAATATCTCGGCGGCCTCGCTCGACAGCGCATCGTTCATCGGCGCGTTTCGCGAGCTGTTGGCGCCGCACGCGGCGCTCAGGGCCTACCTCCTGATCGAGATCACCGAATCGACCGAGATCGCCGACCTCGGCGCCGCCGAGCAGGTCCTGCAGACCCTGCGCCGCGACGGCCACGCCATCTGCCTCGATGATTTCGGCGCTGGCGCGGCGTCCCTCCAGTACATTCAGGCGCTGACCGTCGATTACGTGAAGATCGATGGCGCCTATGTGAAGCGCGTGCTGTCGCACCCGCGCGATCAGGCCATCCTCAAGGCGATGGTGCTTCTGTGCAACGAGCTCGGCGTCGGCACCATCGCCGAGATGATCGAGACCGAGGCGCACGAGCAGAAGCTGCACAGCCTCGGCATCGAGTACGGCCAGGGCTACCTGTTCGGCCGGCCGGGCGCCGACTACGGCCGCCGGGCCCGCGCCTGAGCGCTCGCTCAGGCAACGACCTCGACCGCGCTGCCGACGGCAAGCCCGAGGTCCTCGTCGGCGCGGCCGCGGTTGACCGCGATCTCGGCCAACCCGTTGGCGTTCTCGTACCAGAACGCGGCGCCCTCCGGCAGGTCGGGGAAGGTGCGCGCCCGGGCCAATGTCCTTCCGCCGGCGCGGAGCCGTGTTTCGGACGGCAACTTCGACGTCCGGAGGCCGGTGAGCGCGTTGCCGAAATGGTCGACATAGACGATCTCGGCCAGGTCGTCGGGCATGTCGGCCCGCCGGTCGAGCGGCCGCGGGTGGCCCGGCGGCGCTTCTCCCAATGCGAGGCGCGCCGCCACCGGCGCGAACAGATCGCGGCCGTGGAAGCTCGCCGACAATGTTTCCGGCAACCAGTCGATCGCCCATGACTGGGCCTCGCCTGCCCGGCGCAGCACGAGCTCGAACAGGCCGTTGTCCGGACCGACGTACCAGCGCCCGTCGGCCACGAGCGCCACGGGGAGGCGGGCGCCGCCCACGCCCGGATCGACCACGCATAGCAGCACCGTGCCGGCCGGGAACCACGGCGCGTACGCCGCGAGCAGGTAGGCCGCCCGCCTCGGATCGCCCGCCGGCGCGTCGGCGAACAGGTCCACGACGGGCACCGCCGGCGCCATGCGGCACAGCACCGCCTTCATCTGGCCGGCGTAGGGGCCGGCGAGGCCGCAATCGGTGAACAGCGCGATCACGGACGCCACTATGGCGCCGCGCCGGGCGGAGCGGCAAGCGGCGGCGACCCGAACGCGGGACCGTGCTAGAGTGTGGCTTCGATCTCCGGAGTTCGCGGGCGAAGGCCGCCGACATGATAACGACCATCCGAATCGAGCGCTTCGCCGGCCTGGCGCTACTGGTGTTGCTGGCCGTCGGCAGCCTGCTCGTCTTGCAGCCGTTCATGTCCGCGCTGCTATGGGCGGGCATCCTCGCCTACTCGACCTGGCCCGTCTATGCGCGGCTGCTGGGGCTCCTGCGGGGCCACACCGGGGTCGCCGCCCTGCTGATGACGGTGTCGGTGGCGGCGGTTCTGGTTGTGCCCCTCTTCATCCTGGGAGCGACGCTGGCCGAGCACGTCGCCGGCGTAGCGGGGCTGGTGCGCACGCTGCTCGACGAAGGGCTGCCGCAGCCGCCGAGCTGGCTCAGGGACATCCCCGTGTTCGGGTCCGAGATCGAAGCCTGGTGGGCGAACCTGGCGCAGGACCAGGCGGCGTTCGCGGCCACGGTCGAGCCTTACATCGCGCGGGCGGGCAATTGGACGCTGCGCAGCGGCGCCGGCCTCGGCCGCGGCGCGCTCGAGCTCACCTTGAGCGTCGTGGCTTGCTTCTTCTTCTACCGCGACGGCGTATCGGCGGCCGCCAAGCTGCGCTCCAGCATGGACCGCTTGGCCGGCAGCCGCGCCCAGTACCTCGTCGACGTCGCGGGCAGTACGGTCAAGGGCGTCGTCTACGGCGTGCTGGGCACCGCGGTCGCCCAGGGCGTGCTGGCGGCGATCGGCCTGTGGATCGCCGGCGTGCCCGGCGGCCTGCTGCTCGGCCTGCTCACCTTCGTGCTGTCGCCGGTCCCCTTCGGTCCCCCCTTGATCTGGGTGCCGGCGACGCTGTGGCTGTTCTTCAGCGATCACGTCGGCTGGGGCATCTTTCTCGCGCTGTGGGGCCTCGTCGTCATCAGCGGCATCGACAATGTCCTCAAGCCCTATCTGATCAGCCGCGAGAGCCGGCTGCCCATCCTCTTGGTGTTCCTCGGCGTCATCGGCGGCGTGCTCGCCTTTGGGGTCGTCGGGGTGTTTCTCGGGCCGACGCTGCTGGCGGTGGGCTACACCCTCGTCCAGCAGTGGACGGCGACGGCGATGCCGGCCGCCTCGCCCGGATCGGCGACCGATGGCGGCTGAGGCCGCATGCTTAGCTCCGCAGCACGACGATGTCTTGCGGACGGCAGAACAGCTCGACCCGGCTGTTCACCTCGACGTTGTCACCGGGCGCCGCCCGCGCGATGAGCGTGACCGCGGGATCGCGTTCCGAGCGCGCCCTGACCCGCTTGAAGCTGCCCTGGAACACAACGTCGGACACGGCGGCCCGGCCGAGACGGACCGGCTCGCCGCCTATGTCCATCGCAAAGTGAACGTTTTCGGGCCGGATGCAGGCCGCGGCCGCGCCGTCCGCATGCTTCTCATGCAGCGCCAGCCTGCCGAGCGGCGTCAGAATCGCGCCGTCCTTGATTTCGCCCTCCAGGATCGTGCTCTCGCCCATGAAGGTGGCGCTGAACCTGCTGCGCGGCCGCAGGTAGACCTGCTCGGGCGGCCCCAGGTCCTCGATCCGGCCGCGATTCAAGACCACGCACAGGTCGGCCAGCGCCATCGCCTCTTCCTGGTCGTGCGTCACGTGCAGGAAGGCGGTGCCGACCTCCTTCTGGATGGCCTTCAATTCGCCCTGCATCTGGCGCCTGAGCTTGAGGTCGAGCGCGCCCAGCGGCTCGTCGAGCAGCAGGACCGCCGGCTTCACCGCCAAGGCCCGCGCCAGCGCGACGCGTTGGCGCTGGCCGCCCGAGAGCCGATGCGGCCTGCTGTCGATCGAGCCTTCGAGGCCGACGAGCCGCAGCGCCTTCAGGACCTCTACCAGGCGCTCCGCTTTCGCCATCCCCCGGATCATCAGCCCGAACCCCACGTTGCCGCCGACCGACATGTGCGGAAACAGCGCGTAGTCCTGGAACACGGTGGCCGTCGGGCGCTCTGCCGGATCGCTTGCCGTGCAGTCGTTGCCCCCGATCAGCACGCGACCCTCGGACGGCATGAGAAAGCCGCCGAGGATCGACAGCAGGGTGGTCTTGCCGGACCCGGAAGGACCCAGCAGCACCGCATAGCTGCCCGCGGCTACGTCGAGGGTGATGTCGCGTAAGACCGGCGTCTCACCGAATCGGTGCGACACGCCCCTGACGCTGAGCAGCGCTTCGCTCACCGCTTCTTCCTCGAGAACAGCACCAATTCCAGAACGATCACGACGGCGATCGAGAATCCGAAGACGAGCGAACCAACGGCGTTCGTCTTCGGATTGAGCCCCGATCGCAGCAGGTTCCAGATTTCCACCGGCAGAGTCGTCTCGAATCGCGTCAGAAGGAAGGCGATGACGAATTCGTCCCAGGAGAATGTCATCGACAAGAAGAAGCTGGCGAAGATCGCCGGCCACAGCATCGGCGCCGTCACCAGCAGCAGGACCTGCCACAGCGACGCGCCGAGATCGCGCGCCGCCCGCTCGATGTTGACCTGGTGCTCGCCCATTTGGCTGAGGACGATGGCGAAGCACAGCGGCAGGTTGATCACGATGTGGCCGATGCCCGCGGCGAGCAGCGATTTCGGCAGCCCCACGCCGTTGAACAGCACGACCAACCCGGTGGCGATGATGAGATAGCTCACCGTGAGCGGCAGCGTGATGAGGCCGCGCATGAAGGCGGCGCCGGGCAGCCGATGGCGCGCCAAACCCCAGGCGGCGAGGAAGCCCAGCACCACCGAGACCGCCGAGGACAGCGCCGCTACGACGAGCGAGTTGAGCAGCGCCGGCATGAGCCGCTGATCGGCGAGCACGGCCGCGTACCAGCGCAGCGACGGCCCGTTGAAGGGTGGTATGGGAAACAGCGTGCCTTGGAACGAGAACAGCACGAGCACGAGGACCGGCAGCAGGATGAAACCGTACATGGCGAGCGCATAGCCTGCGGAGAGGAGGCTGAGCGCGCCCTTCATGGCCTCACGCCCGCTCGAGCTTGAGCCAGCGCGCCGCGGCGACGTAGGCCACCGTCACCACCGCCATGAGCAGGATCGAGAGCGCCGACGCGAGCGGGAAATCGCCGCGCCGTCCGATCTGCATCATGATGAGTTGCGGCATCAGGAGTTCATTGTTGCCGCCGAGAATCTGCGGCGTGATGTAGTCGCCGATGGCCAGCACGAAGGTGAGGAACGCGCCCACCGCGATCCCCGGCAGCGTCAGGGGAAGGATCACGTAGATGAAGGTCTGGACGGGGCCGGCGCCGAGATCGGCCGCGGCCCTACGGTAGTTTGGCGATAGCTGCTTCAGGCTGGCGAAGATCGTCAGCGTCAGCAGCATGACGAAGAAATGCACGAAGCCGATGATCGTGGCCGTACGCGTGTTCGCCAACTGCATCGGCTCCGCGATCAGGCCGAGCGAGACGAGCGCCCGGTTGACGACGCCGTTCTCGGCCAGCACCAGCAGCCAGCTGTAGGAGCGCACGACGTAGGAGGTCCAGAACGGCAGCACGGCCAGCAGCAGCGCCAGCCGCTGCCATCGCTCCGGCACCGCCTCGGCGAGAATATGAGCGAACGGATAGGCGAGCAGCACCGAGATCGCCGTCACCGCCGCCGTTACCTCGAGCGAATTGACGAGCGCCCGGTAATAGCTCGGATTGTCGAAGAACTGAGTGTAGTTCGAGAGCCCCACGCCGTCGCCGTCGAGGCTCCGCAGGCTCACCACCGCCATGACGACGAACGGCAGCGCGAAGAACGCGAGCGTCCATAAGAGCGCCGGGCCGACCAGCGCCCAGGGGGCCGCGCGTCGCTTCGAGCCGCCGTCTCTCAAGTAGCCGCTGCGGGGCTGCGGGTCACTGCGCCTGCAGCATGTCCGTCCAGACGTCCTGCATCGCCTTGTCGAGCTTCTCGTCGGGGGCCGGATAGCTCTGCGCCCTGGCGAGGAAGCCGGGCTGCTCGTCGAAGCGAAGGATTCTCTTCTCTTCGTTGCTCAGCGCCGCCGCTTTGCTCGCCGGCATGCCCCAATAGCACGACGAGGTGGCGAGCCGCGCCTGGCCGTCCGGGCTCATGACGTATTGCACGAACTTCAGCGCCAAGTCCTTCTTCTTGCTGGCCGCGAACACGGCGAGCGACTGCGACCACAGAATCCCGCCCTCCTTCGGGATCGAGAAGTCGAGGTCGGGGTTCTCCTTGGCGAGGCCGGCCGTGACCCACTCGCCGCCGCCGACCAGGATGTCCACCTCGCCCGTGGCGAGCGCCGTCTGGCTGGCGGTCACTTCGCCCACCAGCTTCGAATTCGCCTTGATCTTGAGCAGTATCTCCTTCAACGCCGGCAGATCGGAGGCGCCGAGCTCGGCGGTCTTCTTGCCGGCCGCCAGCGCCGCCATGCCCATGACCGGCAGATAGTAGTCGTAGATCGCGATGCGGCCCTTGTACTTCGGGTCCCACAGCGCCGCCAGCGACTGCATGTCGGCGGCATCGACCTTGCTCTTGTTGTAGCCGATCGTGTTGTAGCCGAACTTCTCGGTGATGCCGTAGCGCTTGCCGTCGAACACGGTGGCGCCGTCGAACATCACCTCCGGAAACAGATCGGCGAACGGCAGCTGGTCCTCCGGCAGCGGCTCGAACAGCCCCTTGTCCACGCCGCGGCGCACGTCGATGCTGTCGATCACCATCACGTCCCAGTCGCCGGGCAGCGACTGTTCCACGATCGCAAGCCCGGCCCCGGTCCCTTCGAATTCCTTGACGTTGACCTTGATGCCGGTCGCCGCCTCGAAGGGCTGCAGCAGATTGGGGTCGGCGTGATCGCACCAGACGAGCGCGTTGATCTCCTCGGCCGGCGCCGGGGTCGCCAGCGCCAATCCGGCGATGGCGAGGACGCAGACGGCGGCGATACGCAAGGCGTGGGGAACGGTGCCGGTCATCTTTTCCTCCCTTTGCGGCCGCACGGTCTAGGGGCCGTGGCGGTGCCCAACTCTCTATCTAGCCCAATCCGCCTCTTGTGCACCAGGGACATGCGCTTTCATCGCGCCGGCGCGTTGCTTGGCCCAGATGGCCCGGGCGCCCGGTTGGCCACCCATATGCCGGCGTCATCGCCGCGCACATCGATAAACGACTCGACCGTTCCCCACGCATGTTCGGACGCGACCGGCAGGCCGCAGACCTCGCGCAGCCAGCGGTCGCAGCGGCGCTTGTCCCGACTTGAGCTCGGCGTCGGTCGAGTAGCCGGCACCGTCGGCGTACGAAAGCCAGATGGCGTCCAGGCGCTCCCCCTCGAACATGACCACGACGCCGAAGCTGCCCTTGCCGTAGGCGACGTCTCCCACCACCCAGGAATGCCACGGCTCGTTGATCACGAGGTGGCGGGCCTGCCGCCCGACCTTCGAGGAGAGGAATTTCTTGCGCGTCATGGCCGGAGCGATGGTGAGTTCGGCCATGCGGACGGCGCCGGTGTCGCGGTCGATCATGGAAAATGCCGAATCGGAAACTGAGTATGATTATCATCCGCCGCGCCGTTTGCGGGGGGGGGGGGGAATTGGGCAATTGGGGTCGGATAAGGTTTTTCCGGCCGTGGGAAAGGCTTTGAAGTCGTTGCTCTCGGGTTGCTGGCGGAGGGAAAGAACCTGAAATCCAACATTCTCTGGATTAAGATTGTTGCCGTCACGATTGACGGCTGCCCCAGATGGCCATCACGAGGGCAACAGCCAGCCATACGTAACAACCCGGAGGGTTTCATGGTTCATGGATCTTGACCCCCTTGAGCGCGGTGCCGAAAGACTGCGCGCCCGCGTCGGGTGTCGACGGGGTATTGGGACTGACCGCTGCGGAAGCGAGTGCCAGGTTGGCACAGTTTGGGCCCAATACTCTTCCTGAAGCGCGTGATCCGTCTCTCGTTTACGTGTTCCTGCGGCAATTCCTCAGCCCGTTGATTTACATTCTGCTGGTCGCGGCCCTGGTTTCGCTGGCGCTGAGCGACATAAAGGATGCGCTGTTCATCGGCGCCGTGCTGCTGATCAACGGAATCATCGGCACCGCGCAGGAATATTCGGCCAGCCGGGCGGCGACGGCGCTCCGCAAGCTGGAGCAGCCGCATGCTTCGGTGATCCGGGACGGCACGCAGCGGGGAATCGACGCACGTGAGCTCGTTCCTGGGGATCTCGTTCTGCTGGAGGCCGGCGGCCGGGTTCCCGCCGATCTCCAACTTGTCGAGAGTACGGATCTTCAGTGTGACGAGTCGCTGCTGACGGGGGAATCCGTGCCGATCAAGAAAAGCGCCATGGCGTCCGTGGAAGGCGGAATGCCCGAACGGCGGCGCGGCATTACATTCGCGGGATCGATGATCACGCGCGGACGCGGATGTGGAATTGTGACGGCGACCGGAATCGCTACCGAAATCGGCAAGATCGCCGAGGAGATCGGGAAGCGATCGATATCGCAACCGCCATTGATGATTCGCATGGAGCGCTTTGCGCGAATGATCGCCGTCGCAGTCGGCGTCGCGGTTGCCCTTCTGATGGCCGTGGGGCTGTTGCGCGGAATGGGGCTCCGGAATCTTTTCATGATGTCCGTAGGTCTCGCGGTGAGCGCGATACCCGAAGGACTTCCCGTCGCAATCTCCGTCGCTCTGGCGATCGGCATGCGGAGGATCGCGAAGGCCCATGTCATCGTCCGCAAAATGCCGGCGGTGGAATCGCTCGGCTCCTGCACGATGATCGCGACCGACAAAACCGGCACGCTGACGATGAACGAGTTGACGGTCACGGATATCTGCCTGCCGGACGGCACGATGCTGACGTGCGAGGTGGGACAGGATCTTGACGCTTGCTCGATCCGCGCGCGGCACACCAGCGACGAGGAATCAAGAGCCCGGGTAGCGGCGCTCCTAAGAGCTGCGGCGCTGCCGAACGAGGCGCGCCTTACTAAAGAACACGATAATTGGAAGGGGATAGGCGACACGGTGGACGTGGCGCTGCTGACGGCTGCGCGCAAAGGCGGAATCGTGCAGGAAGAGGTTCAGCAGCGCTATCCGCTGGTGGCACGTATCCCTTATGAACCGGACCTCAAATATGCCGCCTCGTTCCACCGCCGTGAAGAAAGAATTTGCGTTTTCGTCAAGGGCGCGCCGGAAACCCTGATCGCCATGGCCGACTGCATGGAAATTGGCGGTCAGACCGTGCCCATCGAGCGTGAAGCGCTGTCGCGCCAGAAAGAGCAGCTGGCCGCGCAGGGGTTGCGCGTTCTGGGTTTTGCGGAAGGCGAGATCGCCATGGAACCGGACGGCGGGTATAGCCACCGGCATTTGGTGAATCTCACCTTCCTCGGTCTTGTGGGTATGCACGACCCGGTGCGTCCGGAGGTGCCGCGCGCCATACGTGACTGCTACAGCGCCGGCATCGAAGTGGTGATGGTGACGGGAGACGATCCCAGAACCGCGAGCGTGATCGCAAAGCAGGCCGGGCTTGCCTTCTCGGCCGATCAAGTCGTGACGGGCGAGCAGGTGCGTCGCGCGGAGGAGGAAGGGCAGGATGCGCTCGACGGGCTGACCCGACAAGCCCGCATCTATGCCCGAGTCGAACCGACGCAGAAGCTGTCGATCGTGCTGTCGCTGGCGCGGAACGGTCACTTCGTGGCCGTGACCGGCGACGGCGTCAACGACGCGCCAGCGCTCAAACACGCGCATGTCGGGGTGGCCATGGGGCGCAAGGGCACCGACGTGGCCAAGGAAAGTGCCGACATTATCATCACCGACGACAACTTCGCGTCGATCGTGAACGGCATCCATGAAGGGCGCATCGCCTATGCGAACATCCGCAAAGTGATCTTCATGCTGGTGTCCACGGGTGCGGCCGAGGTCGCGCTGTTCCTGCTCGCGATCCCGATGGGCTTGGCGATGCCGCTGCTGCCCGTGCAGTTGCTGTGGCTAAACCTCGTCACCAACGGTATCCAGGACGTGGCGCTGGTCGCCGAAAAAGCGGAGGGCGACGAGCTTTCCTATCCGCCCCGCAGCCCCAGGGAACCGATCTTCGATCGCGTGATGATAAGGCGCATCTGGCACTCGACCCTGGTCATGGGCTTGGGCGGCTTCGCCACCTTCTACTGGCTGCTTGAACAGGGTTACGGCGAGGACCAGGCGCGCAACCTGTTGCTCCTTCTGTTCGTCCTGTTCGAGAACTTCCAGACCTTCAACAGCCGCTCCGAGCATCACTCCGCATTCCGGCAGCGGTTCTTCGCCAATCCGCAGTTGGTGTTGAGCGTGATCGGCGCGCAGGCGCTGCACATTGCCGCAATGCACACGCCCGGTTTGAGCGACACGTTGCGGTTGGCGCCGGTGTCGCTCGCGGAATGGGGCATTCTTCTCCTTGTCGCATCGGTGGTTCTCGTCGTCATGGAACTCGAAAAATGGTGGGACCAGCGCCACGACAGGCGCGTTGCGCGAGCGGCCCCGTGAAGGTAGGGCGTCTTTAGCGCCAAGCCCTAGGCCCATTTTTCCATCGACTCGTCGAATTGGTCGGCGATAAGGTGGCTGCCAACTCCCGCGGCTCTCGATTCATGCCTACGGGCTGGCTGCTGCGGCGCGGGTGGCTTGCGTCTTCTCCAACGGTCTGGCGACGCGCGATGACCGCCGCGCTTGCCAGCACCGACAGGTCAAGCCGTCGCTGAAGGTCGAGGCGGTCGCCTACCCCACCCCTTGAACAACACCGCGCCCGCTTCGCGCAGAGAATGTTGGATCCCGGTTCCTCTCCGTCGGGAGTGGCGGAGGGGGTGGGATTCGAACCCACGGTACCCTCGCGGGTACAACGGTTTTCGAGACCGCCCCGATCGACCGCTCCGGCACCCCTCCGCGGGGCGGCGGACCCTAACGAATAGCTCCCGCGCCCGCAAGCGCCGGGGTGCCGCAGCGGCCGCGCCGCCGAGCGCCACGCCTTCGCGCCGCGGATCGGCGCCGCCCACAAGACGGCCGTCCAGGGTCGCCTCGATGCCTTGCAGCCCGCTGGTCAAGGCGACCAACTCGACCTCGTGGCCGAGTTTCCGCAAGGGCGCGGCGATCGATTCCAAGGGTGTTCCGGCCTCCAGTTCGGTCACGCCGCCGCGGTTGACGAAATTGGGCAGCGCGATCGCCGCGTCCACTGCGAGCCCCCAGTCGAGCACGCCGATCAGCGTCTTCGCCACGTAGCCGATGATATTGGCGCCGCCGGGCGAGCCGATGGCGAGCCTGAGCCGGCCCCGCTCGTCGAGCACGAGCGTCGGCGACATGGAGCTGCGCGGCCGCTTGCCCGGCTCGACCCGGTTGGCGACGGCGCGTCCGTCCGCCGCCGGCCTGAACGCGAAGTCGGTCAGCTGATTGTTGAGCAAGAACCCGCCCACCATGAGCCGGGCGCCGAACGCCGATTCGATGCTGGCGGTGAAGCTCACCGCCTCGCCCTCGGCGTCGACGACCGCGAGATGGCTGGTCGAGGGCGGTTCGGCGGCCGGCGCCGGCGCCGCGCCCGAGAGGGCGCCCACGGGCGTGCCCGGCAGGGCCTCGTCCATGCGCCGCGCCGGCGAGATCGCACGCGCCCGCGCCGCGAGATAATCCTGCCGCAGCAGCCCCTCGACCGGCACCGGCACGAAGTCCGCGTCGGCCACGTAGCGGTTGCGGTCCGCGAAGGCGAGCCGGCTCGCCTCGGCGATGAGATGCACCGCCTCGACGGAGCCGGGTCCCTGGGCCGCCATGTCGAACCCTTGCAGCAGGCCAAGGATTTGCAGGACGGCGATTCCCCCGGAGCTGGGCGGCGGCATGCCACACACCGTCCACCGGCGATAGGGGCGGCACAGCGCCGCGCGTTCGACCGCCCGGTAGCCGGCCATGTCGACCGCGGCGAGGCGCCCGGGATTGCCCGTAGCGCTTTGCACCGCGGCCACGATGTCGGCCGCGATCGGCCCGCGATAGAACGCGTCGGGGTCGGCGGCGACGGCCCTGAGCGTCGCGGCCAGCACCGGGTTCCTGAGCCGGGCGCCGGCCGACAACGACTTGCCGCCCGGATAGAAATAGGCGGCGGTCGCGGGAAAGCGCCGCAAGTGCTCGTCGTCGGCGATCTGGCGCGCGAGGCGCGCCGACACCGGAAATCCCTCCTCGGCCAGCCGGATCGCCGGCAGGAACAGCCGCGCCCAGGGCAGCCGCCCGTGCCGGCGATGGGCGAGCGCCAGCATCCGGACCGTGCCCGGCACGCCGACGGCGAGCCCGCCGACCGCCGCCTCGTAGAACGCCATCGGCATTCCGTCGGGCCGCAGGAACATGTCGGGTCCGGCCGCCGCCGGCGCGGTCTCGCGCCCGTCATAGGCGGATACGCCGCCCGCCCCGTCGTAGTGCAAGAGGAACCCGCCGCCGCCGATGCCTGAGGACTGCGGCTCCACCAGCGTCAGCACCATGTGGGCGGCGACGGCGGCATCGATGGCGCCGCCGCCCGCCCGAAGGATGTCGAGCCCCGCCTCCGTCGCCAAGGGGTGCGCGGTCGCGACCATCTGCCGCGGATCCGGGGCCTCTGCGCCGGCGAGCGGCGCGCTCTGGCGCGTGCTGCAGGCGGCAAGCACCAGCAGCCCGGCCGCGATGGCCGCTCTTGCGATCCTGCCCAACGTCGCCATGCCAAGGGTTCCCCGCCGGCACTATAACTTGACTGGAATTTGTGCTACAGTTCTTTCAGGTGTAGCACAAGTCGCGGGACCCTAATGAAGACGTTGACGGTCCGGGAAATGCGCCAGGCCCTCGGGCGGCTTGACGAGATCGTCGCCCGCGAAGGCGAGATCGTGGTGACGCGCCATGGCCGGCCGGTGGCGCGGCTGCTGCCCGCCCGGGGTAGGCGCGCGCTGCCATCCCATGCCGATCTGCGGGCCAAGATGCCGCGCCTGTCGATCGGCAGCGAGATCTATGTCCGCGAGGAGCGAAACAGCCGGTGAGCGGCGTGTACGTCGATACCAGCGCTCTTGCGAAGTGGTACCTGCGCGAGCCGCGATCCGAGGAGTTCGCCGCCTTCGTCGCCGGCGAGGACGCACTCGGGATCAGCCGGCTCACGGCGTTGGAGATGCGCTGCCTGTTCGCGCGGCGGCGTCGGGCCGGCGACTTCGACATTCGGCACGAGCGGATGGCTTTGGCGGCCTTCATGGACGACATTGCCGGGGGCGCGTTGCGCGTCGAGCCGTTGAGCGACCGCCACGCCGTCGACGCCGCCGCGCTGGTCGATCGCCTTAGGAAGCATCCATTGCGCACGCTCGACGCGCTGCATCTCGCCGCGGCGGCGGCGATGGGGGTGCAGCGCCTGGCGACCGCCGATCGCGTCATGGCGGACGCGGCCTCGGCGCTCGGCTTCGGTATAGTCGGGTTCTACTGATCGCAGCCCGCCGGCGTCGCGAGCATCATTGTGCGGTGCACCATCTCGGGAGTAGAGTGCTGTCTCGGCGTTGATGGCGCCCCGCTGTGGGCGCGGAGACCAGACTTGAGCACCGAAGCGCGGGTGAAGCGAGTAAGCGTGCCGGAACTGCGGGCCCGCAAGGGCGGCGCGCCCATCGTCTGCCTCACCGCCTACACGGCGCCGATGGCGGAATGTCTCGACCCCCACGTGGACCTGCTGTTGGTCGGCGATTCGGTCGGCATGGTGCTGTACGGCTTCGACAGCACGCTGCCGGTCAGCCTCGACATGATGATCGCCCATGGCGCGGCGGTGCACCGCGCCAGCCGGCGGGCCTGCGTCGTGGTCGATCTGCCGTTCGCCAGCTACCAGGAATCGCCCGCCGTGGCATACCGGGCCGCGGCGCGGGTGATGCAGGAGACCGGCTCTTCGGCGGTGAAGCTCGAAGGCGGGCGCGAGATGGCCGAGACCGTGCGCTTCCTGATCGATCGCGGCATCCCGGTGATGGGCCACGTCGGGCTGACGCCGCAATCGATCAATCGTCTAGGAGGTTACCAGGCGCGCGGGCGCGGCCCCGAGCAGGCCGAGGCGATCATGGCCGACGCGCTCGCGGTGGCCGAGGCCGGGGCGTTCGCCCTGGTCGTGGAAGGGACCGTCGAGCCGCTCGCCAGGGCCATCACCCAGAAGGTCGCGGTCCCTACCATCGGCATCGGCGCCTCGCCGGCCTGCGATGGCCAGGTGCTTGTGACCGAGGACATGATCGGCCTGTTCCAGGCGTTCACGCCCAAGTTCGTGCGGCGCTACGCCGATGTGGGCGCCGTGGTCGGGGCGGCGGCGGCGGCCTACGCGGCGGACGTGCGCGCGCGGCGCTTCCCCGGCGCCGAGCACGTGTTCGCCGACCGCAAGGCGGGCTAGAGCATGATCCGACCAGTTGGAACCGGCTGCGCCGGAGGGATTTTGCGCCGTGGGCAGAAGAAGGGCGAAGCGCGTATCGGGGAATACGCGCAAGCCCTTCGACGAACCCGCGACGCAAAAGCCCCCGGCCCTCTGGGTTGCGCCATGGCGGGCGCCCGCGGCGTTGCGCCGCTTGGCCGATGAACCACATCGGCCCGCGCGGCGCGCCTGGCGGGTCGCCTCGCCACGACGCAACGCAGGCGATTCCAACTGGTCGGATCATGCTCTAACGGTCAATGGCGGCCGAGCCGCGGCCGGCGGCGACGTTCGCCGTGATCCGGCGCGTCGCAGCGCTGCGCAAGAAGGTGACGGCCTGGCGCAAGGCGCGGCATACCGTCGCCCTGGTGCCGACCATGGGGGCGCTGCACGACGGCCATCTCGCGCTCGTGCGCCGGGCGCGCTCCGAGTGCGATCGCTGCGTCGTCAGCCTGTTCGTCAATCCGACGCAGTTCGGCGCCGGCGAGGACCTCGCCCTCTATCCGCGCGACGAGGCGGGCGACGCGGCGGCGGCGGCGGCGGCCGGCGCGCACGCGCTGTTCCAGCCCGAGCCGGCCGAGATGTATCCGGCCGGCCATGCCACGGTGGTCGCGGTCGCCGGCCTCTCCGACCACCTGTGCGGGCCGTTCCGGCCCGGCCACTTCGCCGGCGTCGCCACCGTGGTCGCGAAGCTGCTCTTGCAGACGCTGCCGGACGCCGCCTATTTCGGCGAGAAGGACTACCAGCAGCTGCAGATCGTCCGCCGGCTCGCGCGCGACCTCGACATCCGGGTACGCATCGTGGGCGTGCCCACCGTGCGCGAGGCCGACGGCCTCGCGCTGTCGTCGCGCAACCGCTATCTCACGCCCGAGGAACGGGACATCGCCTCGCACCTGCCGCAGGTGATGGCGGCGGTGATGGCGCGGCTCAGCCGCTGGCCCGGCCAGGTCGCCAAGGCGACCGCCTGGGGTTGCGACGAGTTCATCCGCGCCGGCTTCGACAAGGTGGACTACCTGACACTGGCCGATCCCGAGACGCTGCAACCCATCGCCGCCGCCGACCGTCCGGCGCGCCTGTTCGTCGCCGCCTGGGTGGGCCGGACCCGGCTCATCGACAACATAGCGGTGTCGGGTGGGGGTTAGCGCCGCTCGGCGATCGGCTGGATGAACTGCGGCTCGATGTCCCAGGGAAACAGGATCCAGGTGTCCTGGCTCACCTCGGTGATGAAGGTATCGACCAGCGGCCGGCCGGCGGGCTTGGCGTAGATGGTGGCGAAGTGGGCGCGCGGCAACTGGTCGCGCACCGCCTTCGCGGTCCGGCCGGTGTCCACCAGGTCGTCGATCACCAGCCAGCCGGCGCCGTCGCCCGGCACGCCCTTCAGTACCGTGAGCTCGCTCAGCTCTCGGTCGTCGTAGCTGGTGATGCACAGCGTCTCGATCAGCCGGATGTCGAGCTCGCGCGCGATCACGGCCGCCGGCACCAAGCCGCCGCGCGTCACCGCGACGATGCCGTGCCACGGGCCGCCGTCGATCAGCCGCCAGGCGAGCGCCTTGGCGTGGCGGTGCAGTTCCTCCCAGGAGACCGGAAACGTCTTCTGCATGCGGGTGTTGGCTGGCAGCAAGCGCGTCCTCCCTAGTGCTCGACCGCACAGTTCCGCGCCACAGGCGCGGAGCGCGCGGTCGAGTACAACTTCTGGAGTTTGTACCACTTTCGCGGCTCGCGAGTCGCGGGACGCGACTCGCGAACTCGCGAAAGTTGGTACGATCCCGGATGGTTTATCCGAACCCGCGCGGGCGCGCCAATGCCATTTCACGGCGCGG
>CAYPKW010000014.1:0-51492 GCA_964411425.1 uncultured Rhodospirillaceae bacterium | reverse complement strand
CCGCGCTCGGCACCCCTACTCCACCGTGACGCTCTTGGCGAGGTTGCGCGGCTGGTCCACGTCGGTGCCCTTCGAAACGGCGGCGTGGTAGGCGAGGAGTTGCACGGGAAGGGCGTAGAGGATCGGCGCCACGAAGGGATCGACGCGCGGCAACTCGACCGCCGCCGCGACCTTGCCGCCCATGCGGCCGATCCCCTCGGCGTCGGACAGGAAGATGACCCGGCCGCCGCGGGCGATCACTTCCTGGACGTTGGACGCGGTCTTGTCGAAGAGCTCGTCCGAGGGGGCGACGACGATCACCGGCACGGTCTCGTCGATGAGAGCGATCGGCCCATGCTTCATCTCGCCCGCGGCCTTGACCGCGCGGCGCGTCTCGGACGAGGACAATGGTGTCTGACACCATTCTTCACTTATCGAAGCGCAGTCCAGTTCAGTGCAAGGCCATCGGAGCTTGTCCAGCCGCTCGATACCTCGCCGCGGAGCAAGGCGGCCAGCGCCTCGCCTTGTGCGCGGGGACTCTTCACCATTGCGCCGCCGCCCACGACGATCGGCGATAGCAACCAAGCATCCTTCACGTCGGCCGTATTCCAGTGCGCTCGCCCGATGATCTCGCGATAGGAGGTCGTCTCCGCGCAGACGGCGCGGACGTGTCGAATCTTGTGCCGTTGCGCATAGTGCTCGAGCACGGACTCGATTAATCCCACCGGCCACCAGCTTCGCTTGAAGACCGCCTCGTAGTTCCCGATCGGCTCATCGGCCAAGACGACACCGTATCCGCCGCTGAGGATCGCCACGTGCCGCCGCTCGCCCACCGCGGCAGAGAGTTCGTGCCGTGCTGCGCCGTAGAGGAAGCCTTCATACCGCTGCCAGGCCGGCAGCCACGCGCGCTCGTCCACCTTCGCGCGGGCCCGGATGCTCTCCCGCGCGGCCTTCAGTCGTGCGGCGAGGTCGGACGGAAGACTGTCGAAGATCGCCGGCCCTTCAGCCGTAGCACTACCGCCCGCGCGCTTGGCCCCCGAACACGGCATTATGATGAGCGTGGAGTCCAGGTTCGCTCGGCCGATCGGCGGAATCTTTGCCCCCGATCGGTCGGTCTGCCTGGCGAGGATTCTTGGTTTGACGTCGGGGTCGTCGATCCGGCTCCGCGCAGCGTCGGTCGGCCTTGGGCCGCCGCCTCGCTGCCCGACAACGTAATTGACGATTTTTCCACGCGGACCAGCGCTTCGCCTAATCGTGCCACGGCTCGTAAGCCACCGACATATCTGATTGACCTGTTGCCGAGGTGACACCCCGGCGAATTGTGCAATTTCATCGTCGTCGAGGCCGGGGTTCGAGCGCAGAAGCTCGATGATCCGGTCAGCATTCGTCTGCCGCGTCATGTTACACCTCCTCGTGGATTCCGAAGACGTGGGGGCGGCTGCCTCCGATCAGTCTTTCCAACTCATCAAGAAACGCCGGGTCGTAGGCATCCTCGACATGATTGTTGTTCCACAGCCCGGAGGCTCGCACGCGCTCGCGCGTACAGGCTCGACCCAGCCAGTTCGGCGAGGGCGGATCGAGCGCTTGCCTGCCGAAATTGCTGAGCAGCGCAATGGCGTTGCGCTCGACGAGCCCGCGCTGACTCGCCGGACCGGGCGCGTCCTCGACGGCGAGCCAAAGGAACGGCATCGCGCCAATGGTCCGGCTGACCAGCACCTCCAGCTCGTGCTCGCCACAACGAATCTCGGATGTCGCGCTCGCGCCTTGACCCCATGTCGGAACGCGAAGCCTCGGATCGCGCTCCATCAGCGCGCTGCCCACCAGCAGGCGGAAGATCGAACCACGATGATTCCCGCGGCCCGCGCTCGCGACGCCGCGATGCTGACTGAGCCGGTTCCAGAGGCTTGTGCGCGAGCGTTCGGCAAGCGCGTGGGTTCCCACGCGCACGACCCGCGGGCCGTTGCCGGAATCCGACCGCGCCTCGCCGGGTTCGAAGAAGAAGTAGACGCCGTGGCGCGGCCACGCCACCCTGCCGTCGCATTGCGCCAACCTGCGCGCCCCGCCCAGACGCGTCTCCAAGTCTCGCAGCAACCGATAGAACCGCTGGAGACCGCGTAAGCGATTCGTGTCGAGAGCCATGCTCGTCGCGTCCCTATCATTGGTCGCCATGACGCCGGCAGCCCGCCGCAACCGGCTACTTGACGGCGAGCAAGATGGGCTTCAAGCTACCTACCATCGAAAAATTCTCGACAACCAGAGAGGTGCCCAAGAATCGTTAATCGCGACAGGAATGTGCTTTTGTGCGCGCCCCATTTCAACCGGCTCCTTGGCGCCGAACCGTCAAGACATTAGAATTCTCGACATAGGCTATCTCGCGCCAGCTAGTCGGCACTTCAAGCTATCAAAAGTGAAGTTTTCACTCATCACGGATCGCCAAGAAAGTTGCGCCGCCTATCAGGCGGCGGAGCATGGCTTTGCGGTCGGAGCAACACTGTTTCCAGATCATTTTCTGGGGTGGCAGGGCGGCGGCGGATACTTCGCTGTGTACTGGCATGCGGTACTCGGTATCTGGGGCGTCTTTCGGCCCGAGCCTCCGATTTCAAAAATAGACCGCGATACTGGATTGCCTTCGGCGTGCAAGACCCGTCGCACAATCCGGGGCTCCAGATCACGGTCGAAGCGAACCCTCCGCATGAGAGGATTGACAGGCGTGTGGCAGGGGCATTTCTCCGATCCGACTCCGGGGCCGTGTACCTTGCGCATACCGGCCGCGTGGGCGGCGGACGCAAGGGGATCGGACAACGCACGTTCTTGGAGTTCTATCGCGCGCCACACCAAGTCTACGTGCCGGAGCGGAACGCCACGATGATCCTACTTGGGCAGGTCGATCGCGCCGACTTCGCAAAGGACCTGAGCGCGTTTGTTCATGCAGTCGCGAATTTCAAGGCGCAATTCGCAAGATGACCGCAATAAGCCGCTCAACGGCCACGGTCGCGAAATCCCCTCGCCTACTCCACCGTGACGCTCTTGGCGAGGTTGCGCGGCTGGTCCACGTCGGTGCCCTTCGAAACGGCGGCGTGGTAGGCGAGGAGTTGCACGGGAAGGGCGTAGAGGATCGGCGCCACGAAGGGATCGACGCGCGGCAACTCGACCGCCGCCGCGACCTTGCCGCCCATGCGGCCGATCCCCTCGGCGTCGGACAGGAAGATGACCCGGCCGCCGCGGGCGATCACTTCCTGGACGTTGGACGCGGTCTTGTCGAAGAGCTCGTCCGAGGGGGCGACGACGATCACCGGCACGGTCTCGTCGATGAGAGCGATCGGCCCATGCTTCATCTCGCCCGCGGCGTAGCCTTCGGCATGAATATAAGAAAGCTCCTTGAGCTTCAGCGCGCCTTCGAGCGCGATCGGGTAGGAGGAACCGCGGCCGAGGAACAGCACGTCGTGCGCCTCGGCGATCGACGCCGCGATGTCGCGAATCGCGGCGTCGTGGTTGAGCACCTCGGCGGCCAGCGCCGGCACTTCCAGAAGGGCCGAGGTGAGAGAGGCCTCACGCGCCGCGTCGATGGCCCCTCGCGCCCGCGCCGCGGCGATGGCAAGGCAGGCGAGCACAGTCAACTGCGTGGTGAACGCCTTGGTGGACGCGACGCCGATCTCGGGGCCGGCCAGCGTCGGCAGAACGGCGTCCGATTCGCGCGCCATGCTGCTTTCCGGCACGTTCAGCACCGAGACTATCTTCTGCCCCTGCGCCTTCGCGCAGCGCAGCGCCGCCAGCGTGTCGGCCGTCTCGCCCGACTGCGAGATCACCAGCGCCGCGCCGCCCGCCGGCATCGGCGCCGCCCGATAGCGGAACTCCGAGGCGATATCGACCTCGGTCGGCAGGCGCGCCAGCCGCTCGAACCAATACTTGCCGACCATGGCGGCATAGAACGCGGTGCCGCAGCCGAGCACGGTGAGGCGCGGCAAGTCCGCGAAGTCGAAGGGGAGCGCCGGCAGCGCGGCGCAGCGCGCCAGGGGATCGATAAGCGTCTGCAAGGTGTCGCCGATCACCGCCGGCTGCTCGCAGATCTCCTTGAGCATGAAGTGGCGGTAGTTGCCCTTGCCGATGGGGGCGCCGGTGAGCGCCGTCTGCTTCACCTCGCGGACGACCTCGGCGCCGGCGTTGAAAACCGCGGCGCCGTCGGGATGGACCACGGTCCAATCGTCCTCCTCCAGATAGCAGATGCGTTTCGTGAGCGGGGCAAGCGCGAGGGCGTCCGAGCCCAGGTACATCTCACCGTCGCCGTAGCCGACGGCGAGCGGGCTGCCGCGCCTGGCGCCGATCATCAGGTCGGGCCGGCCGGCGAACACGACGGCGAGCGCGAAGGCGCCGTGCAGGCGCTCGAGCGCCAGCGCCATCGCTTCCTGCGGCGACTTCTGCTGCTCGAGGTAGTTCGTGAGCAGGTGGGCCACGACCTCGGTATCGGTCTCGGTCTCGAAGCGGCGACCCGCGGCCTCGAGCTCCCGGCGCAATTCCTGGAAATTCTCGATGATGCCGTTATGCACGACCGCCACGCGCTCCGTCGAGTGCGGGTGCGCGTTGGTCTCGTTCGGGCGGCCGTGGGTGGCCCAGCGCGTGTGCCCGATGCCGGTAGTGCCGGGCAGCGGCTCGCGCTCCAAGACGGCCGCCAGATTGGCGAGCTTGCCTTCGGCGCGGCGGCGCTCGATGCGGCCGTTCACCAGGGTGGCGACGCCGGCGGAATCGTAGCCGCGGTACTCGAGGCGCTTGAGGGCGTCAAGCAGGAGGGGTACGACCGGCGCCTTGCCGAGGATGCCGATGATGCCGCACATGAGGAATTAGTCCTTGGCTTTGGTCTTGGCCGGCTTGGCGCGGTGCTGGGCCCGTTTCAGCTCGCGGAACCTGGCGGCGCCGCCGGGGCGATCGACTTGGTCGCCGCGCGCCACCGCCAACGCGCCCGGCGCCACGTCGCGCACGATGACGCTACCGGCTCCGACGATGGCGCCGGCGCCGATCTTCACCGGAGCCACCAGCGCGCTGTTGGAGCCGATGAAGGCGCCGGCGCCGATCTCGGTGCGCGACTTGCCAACGCCGTCGTAATTGCAGGTGATGGTGCCGGCGCCGACGTTGGCACGCGCGCCGACGACCGTGTCGCCGAGATAGCTCAAGTGGTTCGCCTTGGCGCCTTCGGCCAGCACCGCGTTCTTCGCCTCGACGAAATTCCCGATGCGCGCGCCCGGTCCGACGACGGTTCCGGGCCGCAGTCGCGCGAACGGCCCGACCGCGGCGCCCGATGCGATCTCGCTTCCCTCGATGTGGCAGAAGGCGCGCACCTCGGCGCCGTCGCCGACGACGACGCCCGGGCCGAACACGACGTTCGGGCCGATGACGGCGTCGCGCCCGAGACGCGTGTCGTAGCTCAAGTAGACGGTCGCCGGGTCGATCAACGTCGCCTTCGCCATGGCCTCGACGCGCAATCGCGCCTGCATCGCCGCCTCGACCGCGGCGAGGTCCGCCCGGCTGTTGACGCCGATGAGCTCCACCGCCGGCGCCTCGATGAACGCACAGCCGAGGCCGCGGCGGCGGGCGAGCGCCACGATATCGGTGAGGTAGTACTCGCCCTTGGCGTTGTCGCAGCCGACGGCGTCGAGCAGTTCGAACAAGCGGCGGCCATCGACCGCCATCACGCCGGAATTGCACAGGCCGATCGCGCGCTGCCGGGGCGAGGCGTCGCGGAACTCGACGATGGCATCGAGGCGGTCTCCCCTGCCCTTGACGAGGCGCCCGTATTCGCCCGGATCGACGGGGCGCATGGCGAGCACGACGACGGCGGGCGCGTCGGCGGCGCGCCGACGCAGGACTAGCCGACGCAACGTCTCCGGCCGTACCAGCGGCGTGTCGCCGCACAAGAGGACAATGTCGCCCGCGAAGCCCCTGAGCGCGCGCCGCGCCGCCTTGACCGCGTCGGCGGTGCCGCGCTGCTTCCTCTGCACCGCGGCCGGATGCGGCGCCACCGCCTCCACCACCTCCGGCATGTCGGGGGCCACGACCACGACGAGGCGATCGAGGCCGAGCGGCTCGAGCGCGGCAAGGACGTGCCCGATTAGGGGCCGCCCGGCAACGCGGTGGAGGACCTTCGGCAGGTCCGAGGCCATGCGGATACCCTTGCCGGCGGCCAAGACGACCGCTGCCGCGCCGAGATTTTCCATGACGTAAACGGCACTCCAGAGCCTTGAACGGCGGCCGGCGATGGCCATATGGCAAGATTGCCACGAATCGGTGGCACCAGGAGAGGATTGTTAACTTATTTAGTTAACAAAAGGCGACCGTCGGAGCCAGCAGGCTCCATCACATGAGCGACAATCGCTCCAGCCGCCAAGCTCCCTAACAGATTTTCGCCGCACCACGGACGGCAACGGGAACGAGCCGCTGTAACCGATCAAGGCGATCCCGGAGCCTGCGGCCGCACGCCGACCAGATCGAGGCGCAACTCTCCGAGGACGCTGGCACCGGTAAGACGCACCGGCACCGCGGGCAGGCCGTCGCGCACGGCGGCAAGCCATAGTTGGGCGGACTCGGGAACGATGCCGGAATTGGCCTCCGCCTCGGCCACGCCTTCGCCCAGCTTCACCCTGACGTTGCAGGCCGTGGCGGGCCCCTCGTAGTAGGAGGTGGCCGAGCGCTCGATCACGTCGAACCCGGCCGGATCGAGCAAGAGGTCGAAACGCCGGAACCCGTCGAACACGGACACGCTGCCGCCGCACGAGCCGGACGCGGCGGCGCGCACCATGATGGCGAGCGCGGCGCTCGCCGGATCGAGCGCGCGATCGCCGAGGCCCCGCGCGGCCGCCTGCCGGCTCTGCCGACTGGGCGGCTCGCTCGTCACCGTGACCCTGCCGTCCGGCCCATAGGCGAGGGTGATCGCCTGGCGCCTCTGCCACAGGCTTGCCCGGCTCTGGTAACGCTCCGGACGCAGCCCGGCCTTCATGGTGCGTCCGTCCGCGCCGGCCGTCACCTGGAAGGGGAACAGCTTGCCGATGGCGCCCAACGTCACTGCGTCGACCGCCACGCGGTAGCGCCCCGACCGGCCGGACTGGAGCTCCAATCCGACTTCGAGCCTGAGCACCTGGGCGATGCCGATGTAACCGACGTAATCGAGTTTGACCTCAGCCGCGCCGGCGCCTTCCGGCGCAAGCCCGACGAGCGACAACGCCAACAAGGACACGAAAATCCGCAGCATGGGCGCGCAGTATGGACCGAATTCGCGCGCCGACCCAAGCGCGATTGACACCGGCGGGCGCCGATCACTATGACTGGCGCTCCTCGGGCGCATAGCTCAGCGGGAGAGCGCTCCCCTCACACGGGAGAGGCCGTAGGTTCAATCCCTACTGCGCCCACCATGGCCGCCGCGTTGGCGCACGCCGGCGCCCGCTCAATCGAAGACCAGGCGCGGAAAATAGCACGAGACCACCCAGTTCGGCTGGTCCACTACCTCGCTGATGCGCATGTCCGCGCATACGCTGCACAGCATATAGGCGTGCTCCGGGCCCAGGCCCCGCTCTTTGCCCAAGAGGTCGATCATGCCGCGCACGGCGTTCTTGCTTGCCTCCATGAGGTCGGGGCCGATGCCGGTGGTGACGTCGTAACCCTTGGCGTCCAGGTGGCGCGACACCGGGCCATGGGTGACGAAACGCGGGAACTTCAGGTTGGCGCCCTTCGAGAGTTCGAATTTCGCGGTCACGCTCATGGGCGTTTCGATCGCCGTGCCGCATACCTCGCCGTCGCCCTGCGCGGCATGGGTGTCGCCAAGCGAGAACAGCGCGCCCTTCACCTGCACCGGCAGATAGAGATCGACCCCGATGCCGAGGTCGCGAATGTCCATGTTGCCGCCGCAGTTATAGGGCGGGATGGTGCTGAAGCCGCCGACTTCGGCCGAAGCGAGGCCAATAGTGCCGCAGAACGGCTTCAGCGGCACCCGGCCGCCCGGTCCGTACATGGCAGGCTTGCCGAAGCCCTTGTCGTAGGTCCACAGATTGAGCGCCGGCTCCGGGAAATCCTCGGCCAGGAGGCCGAAGCCGGGCACGATCGCGGTCCACGCCCAGCCGGACGGATCGAGGCTAACCAGCGTCACCTTGAGCGCGTCGCCCGGCATGGCGCCGTCCACGTAGACCGGGCCGGCGACGGGGTTGACGCGCGAGAAATCCAGGTTGCGAACGGTATCCACCGTCGAGCGCGGCGTGATCTGCCCGCAGGTCACGTCGATGTCCTTGAACTCCACGGTGTCGCCGGGCGCTATGGCGATCGCCGGCTTAAGCGAGTTGTCCCAACTGAGATGCTGATGCGCGCTGTGGATCGTGTGGCCGCGCGCACCGGTCCTAACCGCTTCGTTCATGGCTCCCTCCCCAGCCGGTTCGCTGGCGTTCGCCCGCCGGCCGCGGTAGGGCCGAGCGCGATCCAATCGAGGATGCGCCCTCGGCATTCGGGGAGTCAACGATAGGCCGGGCGAAAAACAATTGGTGGGACACGCGCCCTTGACTATCATCCGCGCCGGGTCGCGCGCAGGATTCACAAGAGAATGACGATGGGACGTTTCGGCATCGGGCAACCGGTTCAACGGCTCGAGGACAACCGGTTCCTGACCGGCCGCGGCCGCTACCTCGACGACATCGAACTGCCGCACCAGCAGCACGCCTATGTCTTGCGCTCGCCGCACGCGCATGCGCGCCTCCGGCGGCTCGACGCCGGCGCCGCCCGCGCCATGCCCGGCGTGGCGCTGGTGCTCGCCGGCAGCGAGCTAGCGGCCGAGGGCGTCGGCACGCTGATGGTGATGCCGGGCCTCGTCAACCGCGACGGCTCGCCGATCAAGACGCCGCCGCGCTCGATCCTGGCGACGGATCGGGTGCGCTACGTCGGCGATTCCGTGGCGCTGGTCGTCGCGGCGAGCCTTGCCCAGGCCCGCGACGCCGCCGAGGCCATCGAGGTCGAGTACGAGCCTCTGCCATCGGTCACCGACACGGCCGGCGCGCTGGCCCACGACGCGCCGCAGGTCTGGAGCGAGGCACCAGGCAATGTCTGCGTCGACTGGGAAATCGGCGACGCCGGGGCGGTGGAGAAGGCGTTCGCCAAGGCCGCGCACGTCGCGCGGCTCGATTTCGTCAACAACCGGGTTGTAGCCGGTCCCATGGAGACGCGCGGCGCCATCGGCCTGTACGACCCCGGCGACGGGCGCTACACGCTCTATACCTCGAGCCAAGGCTCGCACGGCATCCGCGATGGCCTCGCCAAAGACGTGCTCAAGATCGACGCCAACCGCCTGCGCGTAATCACGCCCGACGTGGGCGGCGGCTTCGGCATGAAGGCGGTGGCGTATCCCGAGCAGGCGCTCGTCCTCATCGCCGCGCGCAAGACCGGGCGGCCGGTCAAGTGGATCGGCGAACGCTCGGACGCCTTTCTTACCGACACGCAGGGCCGCGACCACGCGACCCGCGCCGAACTGGCGTTGGACAAGGACGGCCGATTCCTGGCCCTCCGGGTGTCGATCGTCGGCAACCTCGGCGCCTACTTGTCGCAATACGGGCCGTACATACCGACCGCCGCCGGCTGCAACATGCTCACCGGCCTCTACACCACGCCCGCCATCCATGCGGCCGCGAAAGCGGTATTCACCAACACGACGCCGACCGACGCCTACCGCGGCGCCGGCCGGCCGGAGGCTGCCTACGCGGTCGAGCGCATGGTCGACGTGGCCGCGCGCGAGATCGGGCTGTCGGCGATCGAAATCCGCCGGCGCAACTACATCCCGCCCGCCGCCATGCCGTACCGCACGCCGCTAGGCGACACCTATGACAGCGGCGATTTCGCCCGCAACCTGGACGACGCGCTGCGGCTGATCGAGTGGGACCAGCGCGAGGCGCGACAACAAGCCGCCAAGGCAAGGGGACGGCGCCGCGGGTTCGGCATCGCCACTTACGTCGAATCCAGCGGTGGCTGGACCGACGACATGGCCGAGGTCCGGCTGGAACCGAGCGGCGCGGTCGCGGTCGTCGTCGGCACCGTCAGCAACGGCCAGGGACACGAGACCGCCTTCGCGCAGATCATCGCCGATACGCTGGGGGTGCCGATCGACAAGGTGCGCCTCGTGCAAGGCGATACGGACCAGATTCCCTATGGCAACGGTACCGGCGGCTCGCGCTCGCTGCCGGTGCAGGGCAACGCCGTTCTCACGGCGGCCCGCAGGGTCGTGGCGAAGGGCAGGCACATCGCCGGCGCGCTGATGGAGACGGCCGAGAGCGACATCGAGTTCGCGGACGGCGTGTTCACCGTGGCCGGCACCGACAAGAGAATGACCATCGGCGAAGTGGCGGCGGTCGCCTACGACCCCAAGCGCGCCAGCCAGGGCATCGAGTTCGGTCTGGCCGAGCGCGCCAACTATGTGCCCAGGGTCACCTATCCCAACGGCTGTCACATCGCCGAGGTGGAGGTGGACGTCGATACCGGCGTCGTCGATGTGATGCGCTACGTCGTGGTGGACGATTTCGGCAAGATCGTGAACCCTCTGCTGCTCGCCGGCCAAGTGCACGGCGGCACGGCCCAGGGCATCGGCCAGGCGCTCTACGAGCACTGCGTGTACGACGGCCGGTCCGGCCAGCTCCTCTCCGGCTCCTTTATGGACTATCGCGTGCCGCGCGCGGCCGATCTGCCGAGCTTCGTGTTCGCCACCAACGAGGTGCCTTGCCGCACCAACCCGATGGGCATCAAGGGGGCGGGCGAGGCCGGCGCCATCGGGGCCCCGCCGGCCATCATCAACGCCATCGTCGACGCGTTGGCCGAGTACGGCGTCAGGCACATCGATATGCCGGCCACGCCCGAGCGCGTCTGGCGCGCCATCCGCGGAGCCCGCGCTTGAGCGCCGATGCCGACGACAGCTCTTCGAGACTGCTCGGGCCGGTGCAGGCGATCGCCCGCCGGGCGGGCGAGACCATCCTCAGGCATTACCGGGACATGCCGGCGGCGCGGCTCAAGGCCGACGCCTCGCCGGTGACGGCCGCCGACGAGGAAGCGGAACGCCTGATCGTCGGCGCGCTTGAGGCGCTGACGCCCGGCATCCCGATCGTATCCGAGGAGGCGGCCGCGGCCGGCCTGGTTCCGGACATCGCGGGTCCGGCTAACCCCGGCGGCCGGTTCTGGCTGGTCGATCCGCTCGACGGCACCAAGGAGTTCCTGGCCCGCAACGACGAGTTCACGGTCAACATCGCGCTCATTGAGGACGGCAGACCCGTGCTCGGCGTCGTGCTCGTTCCGGCGCTCGACACGCTCTACGCTGGGGCCGGTCCCGGCAGCGCCTTCGTTGAGCACGGCAAGGAGCCGCCGCGCCCGATTGGCACCCGCCCGCAGCACGCCGACGGCGCCATCGTGCTGTCGAGCCGCAGCCACATCGGCGCGGGCGAGCTCGATGCCTTTCTCGCGAACACGCCGGTGCTGGCCCGTCGTATCGCCGGCAGCGCGCTCAAGTTCTGCCTGGTGGCGGAGGGCGTGGCCGACCTCTATCCGCGACTCGGCCGGACCATGGAGTGGGACACCGCGGCCGGACATGCGGTGCTGGACGCGGCCGGCGGCTGCGTACTGACGCTGGACGGCCGGGATCTCGACTACGGCAAGCCCGGGTTCGAGAACCCGAATTTCGTGGCGCGCGGGCGGCGCGGCTGAGTGTCGCAGGGCGCATGTTTCGGTTGACTGCCGCGGTCAATGGGTGCAGCATTCGCATTGCTGTGGCCGCGATGCGGTCACTTCTTAGCCCCCGTAATCCAATACGGGGACTCGGGTAGGCACCATCTCCGCGGGTGGCGCCGTACCGCAGAGGCAAATGAAAGCCGATGCATAGGAGCCGCCGTTCTCTGGCGGCTCCTTGATTCAAGGCCGAGATCAGATCTCGATGCCGGAAACGAGCCCGATCCTGCCGCCGACGCGGGCCAATATCGCCGCCGCGGCCGAGGCGGTCAGGGCGGGCCTGCTGGTCGCGTTCCCCACCGAAACGGTTTACGGGCTCGGCGCCGACGCGGGCAACGATCGAGCCGTAGCCGATATCTTCGCCGCCAAGGATCGGCCGCGGTTCAACCCTTTGATCGTGCACGTGGCGGACGAGGCAGCGGCCCGGGCCTTGGCCCGGTTCACCCAACGCGCCGAGACGCTCGCGGCCCGGTTCTGGCCGGGGCCGCTCACCCTGGTATTGCGGCGCCGGCCCGAGGCGCCGGTCTCGCTGCTGGCGAGCGCGGGGCTCGACACGCTGGCGCTGCGCGTGCCCAGCCACCCGGTGGCGTACGACCTGTTGGCGGCGGCCGGCCGGCCGCTGGCGGCGCCCAGCGCCAATCGCTCCGGCAAGCTCAGCCCCACCACCGCCGCCCATGTGCAGCGATCGCTCGGCAAGCGCGTGGCCATTATCCTCGACGGCGGCCCGTGCCGCGTCGGCATAGAATCGACGGTCCTCGACCTGACGGGGCGGCGGCCGGCGCTGCTGCGGCCGGGCGCCGTCACCGAGGAAGAGATTGGCGCCGCCATCGGGCCACTCGCCCGACCGGCGGCCGGCGCCCCTGCCCGCTCGCCGGGCCTCAGCGGCTCCCACTACGCGCCCGACCTGCCGATGCGGCTCGAGGCCGCCGAGGCGCGCCCCGGCGAGGCACTGCTCGCCTTCGGACCGCGGGCGCCGTCCGGCGCCGCGGCGACCGCCAACCTGTCGCCGGCGGGCGATCTCGCCGAGGCGGCGGCCAACCTGTTCGCCATGCTGCGCCTGCTGGACCAACCGCGGTTCGCCGGCATCGCCGTCATGCCGGTGCCCGACCGCGGCCTCGGGCGCGCCATCAACGATCGGCTGCGCCGGGCGGCGCGACGCTCCTGATCGCCGCCTCGGCCGCGCAAGCGCCTTCGAGTTGCGCCGGACTGAGCGGCCGCGCCCGGTCGACGTGCGTCCAATCGACGTAAAAGCTGCGAGCGGACAGCAACGGCAGGTCGGCGCCGAAATACGTGCCGAACACCAAGCGGTAGAGATTGACCAAATTGAAATCGCCGGGGAGCGCCGCTTGCAAATGGCCGTCGGTGGAGTAGACGGCAAGCAGCGGCGAAAAGCGCTCGCGGGGGCAGGACCTGGCGAGGTTGTGCTGGACGTAGTACGCGTCGCCGCCATGGTCGCCGTGCAAAAGAATCACGAGCGGAGTCGAGGAACGCTCGATCATTCCCCGCAGGAACGCCAGCACTTGGCCGTTCAGGAAACGCAGCTTTTCGACGTAACCGCGGACGTAGTCGCGGCGCCAATTCCGCTCGTTCCTTGTGACGTCGAAGCGATCGCGGATTTCGGGCGCTGCGATCGCCGGCGGAAGACTCCTGCCGTGGCGATCGATGTCGAAGGGCCAGTGCGGCGCCAGCACATGAATGTAGAGCAGGAAGGGTGGAGAAAGTGCTCCCGCCGGCGGCAACGCAAGACCCTGCCGAATCATCTCGCCCGAGCCGCGGATGCGGCCGAAGACGTGTCCGAGGAGAGACGTATCGAACATCCAGGTCTCGAGGTCGTTCGGGAGCCAGCCCGACCGCAGCACGACATCGGTCGCGCCCTGCAGGTCGATCATTTCGTATTCGGTCGGCACAGTCGCGGTGGTGTAGCCGAGTCGGCCCAGAGCGGCGAACACCGGATTGTGGGCTATGCTTTGCGACAGTTGCAGCCGCGGCAACGTGGGGCTGGTCGGATCGGGCAATCCCAACTCGTCCAGATAGGCGCCATGGAGGACGCTGCTCATCACCATGAGAGTCTGGTTGTAGGGCGTCGTGGCGCGGTCGGCGACGGCGAAGCCGAGCGAGCGCAAATCGTCGAGGAATTCGGTGTTGTCATGGCCATAGACTTCCGTCAGGACGTCGGCGCGGGAATAGCCATCGAGGACAACATGTACGATGCTGGGTCTCAGCAGCGGCGGAGCCGCCAGCCACCGGCTTGCCAAAACCGCGCGACCCGGCCCGCTCGGCGCCGCGAGCGCGCCGACGGCGCCGGCGTTCAGCAGGCCGACCAGTGGGACACAGACCATGGCAAGGGCGGACAGATTGGCGACCTGGGTGACGACGACGCCGGGCCGGATGAACCAGGATAAGAGGCCGAACAGCGCGAGCCCGACCAGAACCGTCACCCATTCCCGGAAAACGAAACCGAACAGATACGCTCCGCCCTGGTTGATCGCGCCGCGAAACGGCTCGTAGTAGAGAATGAACCCGACCAGCAGCGCCACCGCGAAGGCGGCGCGGTGCCGGTCCCGCAGCACCGCCGCGGCCAGACCCAGCGCGAGGAGAACCGTGGCGGCGCCGAGCAACAGCGGGCGCACGACGCTTGCCGGATGAAACAGATCGAGGTTGGTCGAGATCCGAAGCAGCGGGTACTGCACCATCAGCAGCACGGGATAGTGCGGAAAGCGGACGATCTTCGCGAGCATGGCGGCCGACCGCGACATCCCCTAGCCGCGTTCGTACCAGAAGAGCTGCCGGCCGGTGGCGGAAACCGCCGCCTCGCGATGGACGCGGGCATGACGGGAGAGGACGTCGCGGAATTCGCTCTCGCCGTACCGATCGAAGATGTCCTCGCGCAACGCCAGCATGCGCTGCACGGTGGGATCGCTCTTCGGCACGAACTCGACGACGCCCCGCGGCGCCAAGCCGACGAGCCAGCGCACGACCCGGTCGAGCGGCAGGTTGCGCCCGATCGCCAGATGATGCTCGAAGGCCAGCGCCAGAACGGCGTCCGCCGAGGCGCGACGATCGAGACCGCGCCGCTCGGCCTGGCCCCAGCCCTGGTCGGGGCTGGGGTTCGCGGCGTCGAGGTAGAGCGGCAGGAAGTCGAGGTCATGCGCGTTGGCGCGGGCGAAGGCCTTGCGCAGCGCGCCATGGTCGGCATCGAAGCCGATCACGCTGCCGGCGCCCGAGCGCAATGCGAGCTCGGCATAGGCCCCGGTATTGCAGCCGAGGTCCCATAGTTGCCTCGGTTTCGCGGCGGCGCAGAACTCGGCGACGAAGCCGCGCTTGGCCGCCTCCTCCGCCGCGGCATAGCTGGTGCGGTCGGCGTAGTCGGCCCAGACCGTGGCGCCTGTATCGGCGGGCCTGAGCGCCGCGATCCACGAGCGCAGTTGCAGGAGGAAGCCGCGATACGCTTGGGTCGACAGGTGGCCGCGCCGGACGATGGCGCCGCCCGCGCGCGCCGCCCGGCGCTGCAGCCGGTCTTGCAGCACGACGTGGGCGAGGACGCGCCAAGAGAGCCTGCGGCGCCACGGCAGCACCCGGGCAAGGTCCGCGGTGGCGATGCCTTCGATGTTGCCCCGATACCAGGCGTTGTGGGCGATGCCGACGAGCGCGCCCAGCAGCAACGGGTTGAGGAACTGCTCGCAGAACTGACGATGCCCCGTCCAGTATTCGCCCGGCCGGTAGCGCCGCAGCGACAGCACGTCGATGAAGATGGGGCGCGGGCCGAGGAACTGGACGTTGTAGGCGCTGGCGTCCGAGAGCGCGATGCCGTGTTGCAGAAGCTCGAGCTGAAGATCGAGATGCAGCAGCGCCGCCGCCTGCAAGGCCGGAAACGACCACTCGTAGGGGTAGGAGATGAAAGGAACCCGCGGGTGCTCGACGACGAGCCTGGCGGCGCTGTCTTGCCCGAGCGAGCGGGCGTCGACCTCGGTCGCGGCGATCAGCCGCCCGGATTCCACCAACCGCGCGAGAACGCCGCTCTGCCGCACGAACAGATAGTCGTCCAGCGCGCGGTCGTTGACGGTGCGCAGGATCCGGCCGTCGATCTCGTGCACGCGGCCGGCGGGATCCCGAAAGGAGGAAGGATCGGCCGCCTCAATCGTCGCGCTGGAGCGAGGATGCATCGCCGGCCTCGGTGAGACGCTGGTGCGGCGCGAACAGGTCCTTGATCTTGCGCCAGTACAGCCGGGCGATGAAGACGCCGGCGGTAAGGCCGCCGATCAGTCCCTGCAGCAGGATGCTGCCCGTGCCTGGGTCGATGTAGGCGTGCGCGGCCCCGGCGGAAAGCACGAGGACAAGCACTGCTAACAGCGCGGCATGCAACATGGTCCGACTCCGAAGACGCCCCGTCGGCGGAAGCCGACCGAGCTGGGGACGGTACCGCACGGGTCGCTAAGCAATGGTTAAGAGACCCTGAAGGGGCCGAACGGACGCCGGCGAGGAGGAATCCGCTTGTAAGCGGCCCGCGCCGCTTGGCATACTTTCGGGCTTGGCGGTTGACCGGACGGCCAGACCTCGAGGCGGCGGCCGGTCGTCCGCGAAGGCGGGGAATCCGCCGCCAGCGCTTCATGCATAGGGAGGTATCATGACAATGCGTCACGCTCTTGCCGCAGCGACGGCAGTGCTCATCTCGGGCGCCGCGCTCGGCGCCGCCCCCGCCTGGGCGGGAGAACTCAACATCCTGGTGTGGGAAGGCTACGCCGACCCCAGCTACGTCGAGCCGTTCGAGAAGGCGTCCGGCTGCAAAGTGACGGCCACCTACGTCGGCTCGAACGACGACTTCGTGCCCAAGCTGGCGGCCGGCGGCGGGGTCTATGACCTGGTGACGCCGTCGATCGACACGGCGCCGGTCACGGTCGCGGCCGGGTTCATCGAGCCGATCGACACCTCCAAGGTCGAGCGCTTCGGGGAACTGTACGAACTGTTCCGCACGTCGCCGGGCCTGACCAAGGACGGCAAGGTGTGGGGCGTGCCGTGGCTGTGGGGCTCGATCCCGTTCATGTATCGCACCGACAAGATCGCCGAGGAGCCGACCTCGATCGCGGCCCTGTGGGACCCGAAGTACGCGGGCAAGGTGTCGTTGTGGGACGACAAGAGTGCCATCTACGTCGCCGCCCGTCTCAACGGCGATACCAACATCTACGCCCTCAACGACGAGCAGCTTGAACGCGCCAAGGCGAAGCTGGTCGAGCAAAAGCCGCTCATCCGCAAATACTGGGGCACGGCGGGCGAGCTCGTCAACCTGTTCGCCTCGGGCGAGGTGTGGATCTCCAACACCTGGGGCGGTTTCCAGGTGAACGAACTCCTGAAGCAAGGCATCCCGGTGAAGGAGTTCATCCCCAAGGAGAACGCCGAGGGCTGGATGGATTCCTGGCAGATCGTCAAGGGCAGCCCGAACACCGAGTGCGCCTACAAGTGGATCAACTATACCTTGACCGAGACGGCGCAGTGCGGGGCCGCCAACGTGACCGGTTACTCCGCCGCGAACCCGGTGGCCGCCAAGGCGTGCATGTCCGCGGAGCAGTTCAAGATGCTCCACCAGGACGACGTCGAATACATCAACGAACTACTGCTATGGCAAACGCCCGATCGGCTGGATGTTTACACCAACACCTGGAACGCCGTGAAGGCCGCCCAGTAACGCCGCTCGCGGGCCCGGGCGATGCGCCGCCCGGGCCCGCGCCGCAATGCATGAGCGACATCGTCGAACTCGAGCGCCTGACCAAGACCTACCCCGGCGGCGTCACGGCGGTCGATGATTTCCGCCTGAGCATCCGCGAAGGCGAGTTCGTTACGCTGCTTGGACCCTCCGGCTGCGGCAAGACGACCACGCTTCGCCTGATCGCCGGGTTCGAGACCCCCGACCGCGGCCGCATCCTGCTGGCCGGGCGCGACGTCACGGACGACCCGCCGTACAAGCGGGCGGTCAACACCGTCTTCCAGGACTACGCCTTGTTTCCGCACATGAACGTGGCGCAGAACGTCGGCTACGGCCTGCGCATCGCCGGCGTGCCGAGGGACGAAATCGCGCGCCGCGTCGAGGACGCCCTGCGCATGGTCGATCTCCTCGACAAGATCGAGGCGCGGCCGGCGCAGCTCTCCGGCGGCCAGAAGCAGCGCGTCGGGTTGGCGCGCGCCATCATCCGCCGCCCCAAGGTGCTGCTGCTGGACGAGCCACTGTCCGCCCTCGACGTCAAGCTGCGCGAGGCCATGCAGGTCGAGCTCAAGCACCTGCATCAGAAGCTCGGCATCACGTTCCTGCTCGTCACCCATGACCAAAAGGAGGCGCTGGTGCTCTCCGACCGCGTCGTCGTCATGGATCGCGGCAGGATCGTTCAGGCCGGCACGCCGACGGAGCTGTACGACCATCCGGCCACGCCCTACGTCGCCGACTTCGTCGGCACGTCCAACCTGATCGAGGCCCGCGTCGTCGAGGCCGGCGGCGGCTACATCTTGCTCGCCGTGGGCTCGGTGCGGCTCAGGGCCGCGCTCAACGGCCGGGCGCCGCAGCCGGGCGATGCCGTATTGCTTTCGATTCGACCCGAGAAGGCCCGCATGATCGGTCGCGCGGCCGTCTTCCCGGTCGACGCCAACCGGATCGAAGGTACGGTCGTCGAGAGCTTCTTCCACGGCAACGCCGTGCGCGTCAGCGTCGACATCGGACGGAAGGAACCGTTCCTAGTCGATATGCAGCTTCAGCTTGCGCACGGCGCCGCCGAGGTGCCGGCGCCCGGCACGGCGGTGCTGCTCGCGGTCCAGCCGGCGAGCGTGTCGGTCTTTCCCTACAGCGGGGCGGCCTGAGCCATGCGCCTCGCGGCACGCCGAAGGGTCCAAACGGCGGGCATTCTGTCGGGCCCGCTCGCCTGGACGCTCGCCTTCATGTTCGTGCCCTACGCGATCATGTTCACCTACAGCTTCTTCACGCGCCGGTTTCCCACCCTGGTGCCGGATTTCCAGTTCGGCAACTACGTCGCGCTGTTCGCCGACCCGCAGTACTACCAGGTCCTGCTGCGCACGCTAAAGATCGGGCTGCTGACGACGATCGCGGCGCTCGTCCTCGCATATCCGCTGGCGTATTTCCTAGTGTTCAAGATTCGCTCGCCGCGCCTGCGCGCGGCGCTCTACGTCGCCGTCATCGTGCCCCTGTGGGTGTCCTACCTGCTGCGCGCCTATACCTGGAAGACGATCCTGGGCAGCGAGGGCGTCCTCAACTCGTTCCTGGTGTGGACGGGCGTGCTCGACGAGCCGTCCGACCTGTTTCTGTACAACCAGTTCGCGATGGTCCTGACGCTGACCTATATCTTCGTCCCGTTCATGGTCATGCCGATCTACACGGCGCTGGAAAAAATCCCGCGCAGCCTGATCGAGGCCTCCAAGGACCTGGGCGTGGGCCGCGTTCACACGTTCCTGCTGGTGACCCTGCCGTTGTCGATCCCGGGCGTGCTTGCCGGCGCCACCTTCACGTTCTGCCTCACCATCGGCGACTTCGTGGCGCCGTTCCTGGTCGGCGGCGCCAACGGCGCCATGATCGCCACCGTCGTGCAGTCGCAGTTCGGCACGGCGCTCAACTGGCCGCTGGGATCGGCGCTGTCGATCGTCATGCTCGTGATCGTGTTGACGATCATTTCGCTGTCCGACCGCCTCGAGCGTGCCGGCCGGCTGGATCTGGCCTAGTCCATGACCGCGCTCGCCGAAGCGAGACCCGCCGAACGGTCCTTGCCGCGCGCCCAGCGCAACTGGCTGCACAGCCCGCACGTCTCCACCGGGGCGCTCGGGATCGCCGCCGCCTGCGCCATCGCGTTCCTCTACGTTCCCATCGTCGTCCTCGTCATCTTCAGCTTCAACGACAATCAAGTGACCACGCTGCCGCTGCGCGGTTTCACGTGGCGCTGGTACGAGAGCGCGCTCGACAACGCCGACCTCTTGCGGGCGCTGTGGAACAGCGTGCGAGTGGCGGTTGCCGCCACTCTCGTCTGCGTCGTGGTCGGCGTGCCGGCGGCGCTGGCGCTCGACCGCGGCGATTTTCCGGGCAAGGCGCTGTTTCGCCGCATGGTGCTTCTGCCGCTCGTGCTGCCGGGCATCATCACTGGTATCTCGATGCTGAACCTGTTCCGGGTCGTCGGATTCGAGCTCAGCCTGTGGACCGTGGTCCTCGGCCACGGAACGGCGCTGGTTTCGGTGGTCATCACCCAGGTCTTCGCCCGCCTGCAGCGCTTCAACCGCAGGCTCGAGGAGGCGTCCGACGATCTCGGCGCGACGCCGCTGCAGACCTTTCGGCTGGTGACGCTGCCGAGCATCCGTTCCGCCGTCGTCGGCAGCGCGCTGCTCGCCTTCACCCTGTCGTTCGACGAGATCCCGGTCACGTTCTTCCTCACCGGCCGCGACAACACGCTGCCGATGTACATCTATTCGACCCTGCGCAGCGGCATCACGCCGGAGATCAACGCCGTCGGCACGGTCATCGTCGTCACCTCGCTGGTCGTCATCTTCTTCTCGGTCTACCTGCTCAGCGACAAGGGCGAGGCGCGCAAGGTTCGCTGACAATCGAACGAGGGACCGGAGATGGAGATGAAGTCGGGGGCGCCGCCGCGGGCGTGCCTGTCGTTGACAACGGCCGAGGGGGCGATCGCGGCCCTCGAAGCGGCCTTGCCCGGCGACCTCTATCGGCTATACATGGAATACAAGCGCGACGAGTGGGACCGCTTCAATGCCACGGTATCGGACTTGGACGTCGAGCGTTACCTCGACTGCCTGCCATGAAGGAAACGACGATGATCGAGTTGACGCGAGCTGAGATCGACCAGTTCCGCGAGGACGGGTTCCTCGTCGTGCCCCGCCTGATCGATGCCGCCGAGGCCGACCGAGCCGCGGCGCGCTACGAGCGGCTGTTTCGCGGCGAGTTCGAGACCGGCATCGAGCCCGACGAGTGGAACTGGCGCGAAGGCCGCGATGCCCCCGACCGCACCCGGCAGATCTGCAACGGCTGGCGCTGCGACTATACGATCGCCCGCGTGGCGCTTCGCGAGGAGGCGGGCCGCGCCTCAGCGACGCTCGCCGGCTGGCCGGGCGCCCGCGTCCAGGTCGACAACGTGCTATGGAAGCCGCCGGGCGCGAAGTCGCTCGGTTTTCATCAGGACTGCAGCTACCTGGAATGGCTCGCCCCGCAGGAGATGCTGAGCTGCTGGGTGGCGCTCGACGACACCGCGGCCGAGGGCGGCACCATGGAAGTCGTGCGTGGGTCCCACAAGTGGGGCAGGTTCCCGATGGCGGACCAGTTCCACGCCCCAGCGGACTATCGCAAGGGCATGAGCGAGGCGGCTGCAAAGATCGGCAAGACGCCGGAGATCGTGCCGATCGTGGTGCCCAAGGGGGGCGGCTCGTTCCACCACGGCTGGACCTGGCACGGCTCGGGGCCCAATCGAGGCGATCGTCCGCGCCGTTCGCTCGTCACGCACTGCATCTCGTCGGAAGCGCGCTTCGTGCCGGGCCGCATCGGCCAGGGAACCGGACGCTGGTACGGCAAGTACATGCGCCAGGACAGCGACGTCATGGACGACCACTACTTCCCGATCCTGTGGACCAAGGACGGCGGACGGTCGCGCTGGCTCGACGGCTATATCCGGCGCGGCTCGGCGGCGCTGGCAGCGTAATTCCGCGCCGGCGCGGCGGTCTGAAAAACCGGATCGTCAGCCAGTCCAGCCGAGGCCCGCGGCGACGCAGTTCATGGACAGCAGCAGCGGCACCAGCTCGCGCTTGCGCCTGTCCCGGCCGCTCGCGCAGCGAAAGCGGCGGATGAGCTCGACCTGGCGCAATCCCACTTGGCGGAGCGCCGGAAGGACACGCGACAGGCGGCGGCGATAGGCGGGGAAACGATCCGCGGTCCGTTCGCCACCGGCGACGCTCAAGCAGGATGTCACGGTGCGATCATGCTCGGAGCGGATCATGTCGAAGATCCGCGAGCGGATGGTCTCGTCGCCCACCAGCCCCGAATAGGCCCGCGCCACTTCGAAGTCGACGAGGAAGAGCGATTTCTCCACCTCGTCCATGACCAGACGAAACGGGCGCCACTCCGCGAACAGTCGTTTGAGCAGCGCCCGGCCGTCCTCGCCGCGAATGGCCATGAAGTCGCCGAGCGCCGAGCCCACTCCATACCAGCCGGGGACGAGGTGCCGGTTCTGGCTCCAGGCGAACACCCAGGGGATGGCGCGCAGGTCCTCGAGCGAGGCGAGCCCGAAGCGCCGCGACGGCCGCGACCCGAGCTTGAGACGTTGCAACTTCTCCACGGGGCTCGCCGCCTGGTAGTAGGCCAGCAGCCCAGGCTGCTCCGCCAGCCGCCGGTAGGCGGCATAGGACATGCCGGCCAGTGCCGCCATCGTCTCGTCGAATTCGGGGTTGGGCCTAGGTTCGCTGTCGGCATCGGACCGCAGGGTGTGCTCGAGGACGCTGGCCGCGAGTAATTCCATCTGATAGAGGGCCGTGCCCCGGTTGGCGTACTTCGACGACACGACCTCGCCTTGCTCCGTCAGGCGCAGCCGGCCGCCGACCGAGCCGGCGGGCTGCGCCGCGATGGCGCGTCCGGTGGGGGCGCCGCCGCGGCTCACCGATCCGCCGCGCCCGTGGAAGAACCGAATCGGGATCTTGCGGTCGATCCCGACCTTCATCAACTGCTGCTGCACGCGGTTCAGCTCCCAGTTGGCGCACAGGAACCCACCGTCCTTGTTGGAGTCGGAGTAGCCGAGCATCACCTCCTGGGCGCCGCCGTGCTCGCGGACGGTGCGGCGCACGACCGGGACCGCGAGCAGTTCGCGCATGATGGCCGGGGCCTGTTGCAGGTCCCGAACCGTCTCGAACAGCGGCACGACCACTAAGGCGCAGTTCTCGACGCCCTCGACGTCGGTGAACAGCCCCGCGTACTTCGCCAGCAGGTAGGCGGCGAGAACGTCGGCGGCGCTCCGCGTCATGCTAAGGACGAAAGCGCCGACCGCATCCCGATCCGGCCCGTTCCCGACCTCGCGCGCCAGCCGTAACATGGCGAGCGTTTCCTCCGCTTCGCTCGCCAGGCCGCCAAACCGAGGTGGCCGATTCTGGGGATGGCGCAACTCCTCCCTGATGCGTTCGGTCCAGGCGGCGGTGCCGGCCGCCGGCGCTCCGGCCGCGCCGCGGCCGTCCATCGCCTGCCAGATCAGGGCGAGCGAGCGATTCACCACGGCCGCGTTCTGCCTGAGGTCGAGGCTCATGGTCCGGAACCCGAAGGTCTCGACCTCCTGGCGCAGGGGCCGGACGAGACTGCGGGCAAGCGCCGGCGCGCGTATTGCCGCCAGCGCCTTCTCCAGCGCGTGCAGATCGGCGGCAAACTCCTCGGGCGCGCGATACGCCCGCGCCCGGGCGCCGGCGCCATCGCCGTCGGTCGCGTCGACGCGGCACAGCAGAGACGCCGCGTACTGGCGGAAAATCTCGTTGGGGTTGCGTAGGGTAAGCCGGCGCGCTTCACCGCTGGCGGCGAGCTGGCGGGCCAGACGCGCCCGGAAATCGTGCGGCACCGGAACGACGTTCTCGCTGACGCTCAGGGTGTGGACGAGTTGCTCCAGGCGATGCCGGTAGCGCTGAATGGCCGCCCGGCGGTTCTCCGTCAGCGCCAGCCGCGTCATGTCCGTCGTCACATAGGGATTGCCGTCGCGATCGCCGCCGATCCACGAGTCGAAGCGGACGAACGTCGGCGCCGCCAGCTTCGCTTCCGGAAAATGCCGGGCGAGCGCCCAGTCAAGCCGGCTCATAAGCTCCGGCACGCAGTCGAACAGCACCTCGCGAAAGAAGTGCAGCCCCCAGGTGACCTCCTGCTCGACGGTCGGTCGCTCCATCCGCAGCTCGCCCGTCATCCACAGGAGATCGATCTCGTTGCGGATGTCCTGCGCGATGTGGTCCCGCTCGCGCGGCGTCCAACGCGGCGATTCAAGATCGACCAGGCGCCGGTAGATCCGGCGGTGGATCTCCAGGACCGTGACACGTTTCGCCTCGGTCGGGTGCGCCGTGAGAACGGGGCGCACATCCGCCGCGCGCAGCGCCCGCAGCACCTGTTCCGGGGCGACGCCGGCGGCCGCACGGCCGGCCAGCACCTGGGCGAAGGTGCCGGGGACATGGTCCGTGCCCAGTTCGCTCTCGACACGCCGGCGCAGGCGCATCGCCATGTTCTCCTCGGCGATGCCCAAGAGCTGGAACCAGATGCCGTAGGCCTGCAGCGTCCCTTGCAGCAATTCGGGGTCGCTGTCCGGAACCGGGGCCGAACCGCGGAACACGGGCTCGACTCGGGGGTGACGGACGCGGACGACATCGAGCAGGAGCCCCGTCAGGAACTCCACGACCTCGTCGGCAAGATCGGTGTCGCTGCCGAGGGCGCCGTCAGAGAGCGTGCGCGGCGGCGACGTCATCGGTTCCCAAGCAGCCTCCATTCGGGCTACGCGAGGCGCCCGAGCACGTCCTGAACCGTCGATCCAAGCTCGGCCGGGCTCGGCGCTACCGTGACCCCGGCGTCGCGCAGAATCTCGACCTTCTCCATCGCGCTTTCGCCGAAGGCCGAAATGATGGCGCCGGCATGCCCCATGCGACGGCCCTTCGGAGCGGTCAGCCCCGCGATATAGGCGACGACGGGCTTGGACATGCCGTCGCGCACAAAGGCGGCGGCCTCGGCCTCTTGAGGGCCGCCGATCTCGCCGATCATCATGACGAGCCTGGTGTCGCGATCGGCCTCGAACAGCTCGAGGACGTCCCGGAACGAGCTGCCATTGATGGGATCTCCGCCGATGCCGACGCTGGTCGAGACCCCGATGCCGATCTCCTTCATCTGGGCGGCCGCCTCGTAACCGAGCGTGCCGGAGCGACCGACGATCCCCACCGCCCCCGGCGCGTAGATGTGTCCCGGCATGATGCCCAGCAGCGACTTGCCGGGGCTGATGACGCCGGCGCAGTTCGGTCCGACGAGGCGCATGCGCTGCTCCTGCCGATAGCGGCGCATGTAGCGCTTCACGCGGATCATGTCCTGGGCCGGTATGCCGTCGGTGATGGCAACGCACAGCCGAATGCCCGCGTCGGCCGCCTCCATGATCGAATCGGCGGCGAAGGGCGGCGGCACGAAGACGATGCTGGCGGCGGCACCGGTCTCAGCCACCGCGTCCTTCATGGTGTTGAACACCGGGACGCCGCACTCAGTCGTACCGCCCTTGCCGGGCGTCACGCCGCCGACGATGCGTGTCCCATAGGCCAGCATCTCCTTGGTGTGAAACAGGCCGATCCGGCCAGTGATGCCCTGGACGACGACGCCGGTGGTCGCATCGAGCAGGATGCTCATGGGTGCGTCGATCCCGACTTGCGGTTGGCCGTGTCCTGCCGCCATGCCGCGACCACCCGCTCGGCGGCCTCGGCAAGCGTGTCGGCCGGAATGATCGGCAGTCCGCTGCGGGCGAGAATGCCGCGCCCTTCCTCGACGTTGGTGCCGGCCAGCCGAACGACCACCGGGACATGGACCGGCGCCTTGTGCAAGGCTTGCACCACGCCCTCCGCCACCCAGTCGCAACGGTTGATGCCGGCGAATATGTTGACGAGGACGGCTTCCACCCTGGCATCGGAGAGGACGACGCGGAACGCCTTGGCGACCCGCTCGGGCGAGGCCCCGCCGCCGATGTCGAGGAAATTGGCCGGTTCGCCGCCGGCGTGCTGGATCAGGTCCATCGTGGCCATGGCGAGGCCGGCGCCGTTCACGATGCAGCCGATGGACCCGTCGAGGCCGATATAACTGAGGCCGCGATCGGCGGCCTGGGTCTCGCGCGGGTCTTCCTGCGACTTGTCGCGCAGTTCGGAGACTTGGGGGCGCCGGAACAGCGCGTTGTCGTCGAACGACATCTTCGCGTCCAACGCCAGCAGCGTGCCCTCCCCGGTCACGACCAGGGGATTGATCTCGACCATCGTGGCGTCAAGATCGCGAAAGGCGCGATAGCAGCCAAGAATAGTCGTGCTCGCCTGGGCGACGAGGCGCGCATCGAGGCCCAGGCCGAAGGCCAGCTCGCGAGCCTGAAACGCCTGCATGCCGACCGCGGGCTCGACACTGACGCGCAGAATGGAAAGGGGCTTGTCGTGCGCGATATCCTCGATCTCCATGCCGCCCGCCGAGGAGGCGACGACCATGACGCGTTCGCTCTTGCGGTCGAGGACGAAGCCCAGATAGATCTCGCGTACGACGTGCACCGCGGACTCGACGTACAGGCGGTGCACAAGCTTACCGCGCGATCCGGTCTGCGCGGTCACGATGCGCTTGCCGAGCAGGGCATCGGCGGCGTCCCAAACCTCGTCCTCGGTGCCGCACAGCTTGATGCCGCCCGCCTTGCCCCGGGCGCCGGAGTGGATCTGCGCCTTAACGACCCACTTCTCGCCGCCGATCTCGCGCGCGCGATAGGCGGCCTGTTCCGGGCTGTAGGCGAGACCGCCGTGCGGGATCGGTATCCCGAAGTCGGCTAACAGCGCCTTGGCCTGATACTCGTGAATGTCCATCCGCGACCTCGATGTCCGGTTATCAGCGGGCCGGCGCCACGCGCGCCTCGGCAACGACCGGCGGCGCATCGGCGCGGCCGCTGCGGTAGTACTCCTCAGCCGCGGCAACGCCGCTGCCCGGCGCGATGCCGGAGCCGAGGTCCCGCAGCGTCATTTCGGTTCCGGCAAGCGCGCTCATCACCATGAGCTCGTTGAGATCGCCCATATGGGCGATCCGGAACGCCTTGCCGGCCAGCCTGGCGATCCCGACGCCGAGGGAGAGGCCGTAGCGGCGGTATGCGTGGCGAACCACGTCGTTGCTGTCGATCCCGGCCGGGACGTAGATGGCGCTTACCGTGTCCGAATACCAGTTCGGCGCCTTGGCGCAGAGCGACAGACCCCAGGCCGCCACCGCCCGCCTCACCCCCTCCGCGAGGTAGCGATGGCGGGCGAAGACATTGCCGAGCCCCTCCTCGAACAAGAGGTCGATCGCGGTCCGCAGGCCGCGCAACATGGTGAGGGGCGGCGTGTACGGGAAGTAGCCGTCGCGGTTCGCCCGCAGCATGTCGGCGAAGTCGAAGTAGCAGCGCGGGCACTTGGCGGCGCCAGTCGCCGCCATGGCCCGCTCGCCGACGCAAAGGATCGCCAGCCCCGCCGGCAGCATGAACCCCTTCTGCGAGCCGCACACGGCGACGTCGACCTTCCATTCATCCATGCGAAAATCGATGCTGGCAATGGAGCTGACGCCGTCCACGAACAGCAGGGCCGGGTGGCCGCAGCCATCGAGCGCCCGGCGCACCGCCGCCACGTCGCTGGTGACGCCGGTCGCCGTCTCGTTGTGGCAGACGAGCACCGCCTTGATGGCGTGCGCGCGGTCGGCCGCGAGCCGCCTGGCGAACTCCTCGACCGGCACGCCTTCGCCCCACTCGACGTCGACCGCCTCCACGTCCAGGCCGTGGCGCCGGCAGAGTTCGACCCAGAGATGGGAGAACTGCCCGAAGCGCGCGGCCAGCACCCGGTCGCCGGGCGACAAGGTGTTGGTGATGGCGGCCTCCCAGCCGCCGGTCCCGGACGACGGGTAGAGGAACGCCGTGCCGGTCTTCGACTTGAAGACGGCCTTCAAGTCCTCGAACAGCGGCAGCGTGAAGTCGGGCAGGTCGGGCGCGCGCTGGTCCTCGATCGGACAGTCGATGGCCTGGCGCACCCGATGCGGGACGTTGGTGGGCCCGGGGATGAAGAGCGCGGTCGGACCTGGCATTCCTACTCTCCTTCTGCCCCGCGAAGGGCCGAGGTTCGGCGACGGGCGGCCATATCCATCGTCATTATCATCAAAGTCTGCGTCGCCGCCACAGGCGCAAGAAACGCTGCGGCGCATCCGAAAAAGCCGCTACCAAGCGTACCGCCTGCCGGCGAAAGCCGGTACTCTGTCGTGCCATGTCGGTTGCCGGTCCATTGCGGAAGCCCGAGGCCGCGCTGTTGGCCGAGATCAAGGCCGCCGTGGGCCCCCAGGGCTGGAGCGAGGATGCGGCCGAACTGGCGCCGCATCTCAGCGACTGGCGCGGACTGTTTCACGGGCGCACGCCGCTGTTGGTGCGTCCGGCGACGACGGAGGAAGTCGCGCAGGTGGTCCGACTGTGCGCCGCGGCGCGGGTGCCGATCGTGCCGCAGGGCGGCAACACGGGGCTGGTCGGCGGCGCCACCCCCTCGCCCGCCGGCGATCAAATCCTTCTCAATCTCGCGCGCATGAACCGGGTGCGCGGCGTCGATGCGCTCAACGACACCATTACGGTGGAGGCGGGCTGCCTCCTCTATCAGGTACAGGCCGCCGCCGCCGCGATCGACCGCCTGTTCCCCTTGAGCCTCACGGCCGAGGGGAGCTGCCAGATCGGCGGCAATCTATCGACCAACGCCGGCGGCATCGCGGTGCTGCGCTACGGCAATGCGCGCGACCTGGTGTTGGGCCTCGAGGTGGTGCTGCCCGACGGCAGGGTGTGGGATGGCCTGCGCGCCTTGCGGAAGGACAACACCGGCTACGACGTGAAGCAGCTCTTCATCGGCGCGGAAGGCACGCTCGGCATCATCACCGCGGCGGTCCTGAAGCTGTTCGCACGACCGCGCGAGCATGCGACCGCGATGGCCGCGGCAGCGAGCCTCGGCGCCGGCCTCGAGTTGCTGGCCCGCATCCGGGCCGCGTTCGGCGAAACGGTGACCAGCTTCGAGCTGATGCCGCGGCTCGGCATCGATCTGGCGTTGCGCCACGTTCCCGGCGCCGTCGATCCGCTCGCCGGGCGGCACGACAACTATCTGCTGATCGAGCTGGCGGGGGCGAGAGGTCTGCGCGGCGAACTCGAATCCGTTCTCGCCGCCGCCGTCGACGATGCCATAATTCTCGATGCCGTCATCGCCGAGAGCGAGGCGCAGGCGACGGGCCTGTGGCGCCTGCGTGAGGCGATCGTGGAAGGCCTGCGCTGCGAAGGCGCCGTCATCAGGCACGACATCGCCGTGCCGGTGTCGCGGATGCCCGAGTTCATCGAGCGGGCCAGCCGCCTCTTGCTCGCGGCCTGCCCAGGCGTGCGCCCGGTACCGTTCGGCCATCTCGGCGACGGCAACATCCATTTCAACCTGACCCGGCCGGAGGAGGGCGACGCGGCCAAGTTCCTCGCCCGCAAAGATGAGTTGACCCGCCTCATCCACGACCTCGCGGCCGAGTTCGGCGGCAGCATCAGCGCCGAGCACGGCCTGGGCCAGTTGCGGCGCGAGGAGATTCGGCGCTACAAGCCGGCGGTAGAGATCGAGCTCATGCGCCGCATCAAGGCGGCGCTCGACCCGGACAACATAATGAACCCGGGGAAAGTCGTGTCATGAGCTGGAGCGCCGAACCGTGAACGACTACGCCGCGCCTTTGCGCGACATGAGCTTCGTGCTGGACGAGCTGGTCGGGCTCGCCGACATCGCGACGCTGCCCGGTTACGCGGACGCGACACCGGAGCTCGCGGCCTCGATCCTCGACGAGGCGGCGAAATTCGCGCAGGAGATTCTGGCGCCGCTCAACCGAGTGGGCGACCGCCAGGGCTGCACCTTAGAGAACGGCGTCGTGCGCACCCCGGACGGCTTCCGCGACGCCTATGCCGGGTTCGTCCAAGGCGGCTGGAACGGCGTGGCGTTCGACCCTGCCTATGGCGGTCAGGGCCTGCCCTGGGCGCTGGCCGTGGCGCTGCAGGAAATGTGGGCCGCGGCCAATCTTTCCTTCTCGCTGTGCCCGATGCTGACGCAGGGCGCCATCGAGCTTTTGGGGCAGCACGGCTCGCCGCAACAGAAGGCGATGTACCTGCCCTGCTTGGTCGCCGGTAGCTGGACAGGAACGATGAACCTGACCGAGCCGCAGGCCGGCACCGACCTGGGCGCCGTTCGCACGCGGGCCGTGCCGGAAGACGCGCACTACCGGATCACCGGGCAGAAGATATTCATTACCTACGGCGAGCAGGACTTCACCGACAACATCGTCCACATGGTCCTGGCCCGCACGCCCGATGCCCCGGCCGGCGTCAAAGGGGTTTCGCTGTTCATCGTGCCCAAGTTCCTCGCCGGCGGAGACGGCGGCCTGGGCCCGCGCAACGACCTGCGCTGCGTGTCGATCGAACACAAGCTGGGCATCCACGGCAGCCCCACCTGCGTCATGGCCTACGGCGACAACGGCGGCGCCGTCGGCTACCTGGTCGGCGAAAAAAACCGCGGCGTGGAATACATGTTCACGATGATGAACAACGCGCGGCTCGGCGTCGGCGTGCAGGGGTTGGCGGTTGCCGAGCGGGCCTACCAGCAGGCGCGCGCGCATGCGCTGAGCCGTATTCAGGGGCGCGCCGCCGGCAGCGACGAGCCCGGCCCCATCGCCCGTCACCCCGACGTGCGACGCATGTTGATGACCATGCGCGCCGAGGTCCAGGCCATGCGCGCGCTGGTCTATTTCACGGCGGGCGCTCTCGACCGCTCGAAGCGCCAGCCCGATGCCGAGGCGCGGGAGCGCAGCCGGCTGCTGCTCGAGCTGCTGATCCCGGTCGTCAAGGCCTGGTGCACCGACGGCGGCTGCCGCGTGGCCTCGCTCGGCGTCCAGGTGCATGGCGGCATGGGGTTCATCGAGGAGACCGGCGCCGCCCAGCATTATCGCGACGCGCGCATCGCCCCCATCTACGAAGGCACCAACGGCATCCAGGCGATCGACCTCGTTCACCGGAAGCTGATGCGCGACCGCGGCGAGGCGGCACGCCACTTCATCGCCGGCGTGCGGCAGACCGAGGCCGAATTCATGGCGCTCGGCGGCGAGGATGCGGCGGCGTTGTCGCGCGCGCTTGCCGCGGGCGCCAGGGCACTGACGCGCGCCACCGACTGGCTGATCGAGACCTATCCGAAGGATGCCCGCCAGGCGCTTGCCGGGGCGACGCCGTATCTCAACCTGTTCGGCACGGTGGCGGGCGGTTGGCTGCTAGCCGAATCGGCGCTCGCGGCCGCAAGACGGCAGGGCGAGGAGCCGGCCTTTCTGGACGCCAAGCGGCTCACCGCGCGCTTTTACGCCGAGAACGCCATGCCGCAGGCCGAGGCCTTCGCCGCCATGGTCACCGGCGGGGCCAAGAGCACCCTGGCGCTGGCCGAGGAGGAACTGTGAGACGCGGCAATTTCGCTTGCTGTGCCCCGCCGAGTAAGAGCTTTATATGCGCTGGCCGTGGGCATTGCCCGCGGCCATGAGAGAAGGTTAACGCCACGCCAAGGTGGCGCCCCGCAGAGTTTTCTTATTGGACGAGGGAGTGAAGTTCATGATGCGCAAGATGCAAGGGACGGCACTGGCCGCCGCGGTCGGTCTTGCCTTAGGGGCATGGTCGGCCCCGGCGATGGCGGACGTGCCGGAATCGAAGGACCCGATCAAGATCGCGCTGTTCGACTGGACCAGCGTCAACATCAACGCCCACATCCTGGGCGGCATCCTAGAGCGGCTCGGCTACAACGTCGAATACGTGACGGCCGAGTATCTGTCGAGCATGACGACCGGCCTCGTCACGGGCGATGTCACCGTCATACTCGAGATGTGGGACACCACCGGTCACGAGGCCATGGTGGCCTCGGACGCTACCGGCAAGACCGAGCGCCTGGGCGTACTGGGCCCGAAGGCCAAGGAAGAGTGGTGGTACCCGATCTACATGAAGGAGATGTGCCCGGGCCTGCCCAACTGGGAGGCGCTCAAGGAGCCGAAATGCGCCGAGGCGTTCTCGACGCCCGAAACCGCGCCCAAGGGCCGCTATCTCGGCGGTCCCGTCACATGGGAGGGCTTCGACGACGAGCGCGTGCAGGCGCTGGGACTGCCCTTCGAGGTGGTACACGCCGGCACCGACGCCGCCATGTTCGCCGAGCTCTCCTCGGCGATCGAACGCAAGGCCCCGATCCTGATGTGGATCTATTCGCCGCATTGGGCGCCCGCGAAATACGAGGGCGAGTGGATCGAGTTTCCCGAACACGACCCGGCCTGCTACACCGACCCGAAGTGGGGCCTCAATCCCGACATGGCCTATGACTGCGGCAAGCCGCACGGCGAGATCTGGAAGTACGCCAACGGCGAGATGAAGGCCAAGTGGCCCGTGGCCCACACCGTCGCGAAGAACATGTCCCTGGATGCCAATGAGCTGGGCACCCTGGGTGGCCAAGTCGACCTCGACGGCAAGAGCATCGAAGAGGTCGCCGAGGCCTGGATCGGCGCCAACGAGGCGCGCTGGCGCGCTTGGGCCGCCGGCTCGAGCTAGCCGATCCGCGACCCCCTCACCCGCGAGCCGCATGCGCGGCTCGCCCCCTCTCTCCGCCCAGGCGGGGAGAGGGTTAGGGTGAGGGGATCGACATGAACACCAGCACCACATCCTCGTCCGCGCCGCGGGCGGTCAGCATCGCCTGCCGCGACGTCTGGAAGCTGTTCGGGCGCGGCGCCGAGGGATTCCTGCGCGGCCGCGCCGCGCCCCGGCACGACGAGATCGCGCGCGCCGGCCTGATCGGCGCCGTGCGCTCCGCCTCGCTCGAAATCCAGCGCGGCGAGATCTTCGTCATCATGGGCCTGTCGGGCTCGGGCAAGTCGACGCTGGTGCGCTGCCTGTCGCGGCTGATCGAGCCCACCGCGGGCGAAGTCCTGTTCGACGGGCAAGACCTGCTCAAGGCCAGCGAGCGCGAGCTGATCGAGCTGCGCCGGCACAAGATGGGCATGGTGTTCCAGCACTTCGCCCTGCTGCCGCATCTCACCGTGATCGGCAACGTCGCTTTTCCGCTCGCGGTCCAACGCGTGCCGCGCGCCCGGCGCGAGGAGCGCGCGCGCCAGATCATCGATCTCGTGGGCCTCAAGGGCCGCGAGCTCTATTTTCCGCGCCAGCTTTCAGGCGGCCAGCAGCAGCGCGTGGGCATCGCGCGTAGCCTGGCGGTCGAACCCGACGTGTGGTTCCTCGACGAGCCGTTCTCGGCCCTCGACCCCCTGATCCGGCGCGAGATGCAGGACGAGTTCCTGCGTCTGCAGGGCGTGCTGCGCAAGACCATCGTCTTCATCACCCACGATTTCGACGAGGCCATTCGCCTCGCCGACCGGGTCGCCATCATGAAGGACGGCGAGGTGATTCAGCTCGGCACGCCCGAGGACCTGGTGGTGCGACCGGCGACCGACTATGTGGCCGAGTTCACCCGCGACGTGCAGCGCGCCAAGGTGATCTCCGCCCGCTCGCTGATGACGCCGCCCGCGCCGCGGGCCGATTACCCCGCGCGTGTGCGCGAGAGCGCCCGCGTCGCCAGCTTCGCCGCCGAGATCGTCGCCAGCGAACGGCCGTTCGCGGTCATCGACGACGACGGCCGCGTGGTCGGCGAGGTGCACCGCGCCGCGGTCATCGACCTGCTGGCCGGCCGCAACGCCAAGCCATGACCGCCGCCGTCCTCTCGCCCGAAGTCGATGCCGGCCCAGCGCGTTGGCGCGCGATCTGGATCGGCGCCTTCGCCCTCGCGCTGCTGCTCTATTTCTACCGCGACGAGCTGCCATGGGCGGACGCCTACCCGAAGGACTGGCAGCTGCCATTGGGCGCCTGGACCACGGCGGCGATGGCGTGGTTCATCGATCCCGACGGGACCTTCTTTACGATTACCCGCGCGATCACGGCCGTGCTCTACGTCCCGCTGCAATTCGCCTTCGGCGTGCTGCACCGCGGATTCGACCTTGGGATCGTTCAGATACCGCGGTTGTCGTGGGTCGGCGTCGGCGCCGCGGCCGCGATCGTCGGGCACCTCTACGGCGGCTGGCGGCTGGCGGCGAGCGTCGGCGCGTGTTTCCTTTACCTGGCGGTGTTCGGCCAGTGGAACAGCGCCATGCTGACGCTCGCCCTGATTGTCATCTGCGTGCCTCTGGGCGTCGCCATCGGGCTGCTGCTCGGCATCTGGGGCTATCGCTCGCCGCGCGCGAACACATGGATCGTCGTGCCGTTGCTCGACCTTTCCCAGGCGATGCCGGCATTCGGCTATCTGGTGCCGATGCTGATGCTGTTCGGCATCAACCCGGTCTCGGCCATGCTGGCGACCCTCGTCTTCGCGGCGCCGCCGATGGTGCGCGCCACCACGCTCGCGCTCTCCCAGGTGCCCGGGGAGGTTCGCGACTTCGGCCACATGGCGGGCTGCACGCGCCGTCAGCACATGTGGCGGATCCTGGTGCCCTCGGCCCGGCCGTTGCTGATGGTGGGCGTCAACCAGGTGATCATGATGTCGCTCAACATGGTCATCATCACCTCGATGATCGGCGCCGGGGGCCTGGGCTACGACGTGCTGCTGGCGTTGCGCGCGCTGAAAGTTGGCGCTTCCTTCGAGGCGGGCCTGGCCATCGTCCTGCTCGCGATCGTGCTCGATCGGCTGAGCCAGGCGGCGGCGGCGCGCAAGCCGGCGATGCTGGTGGTGGGCCAGAGCTTCTGGCGGCGCCATCCCCACCTCGGCGCGGCGCTCGCGGTCCTCGCGCTCACGACCGCGATTGCCACCGTCGTGCCGTTCTTCGGGCAGTTCCCCAAGTCCTTGACCGTGACCACGGCGCCGTTTTGGGACCACACGATCGCCTGGATCGTGCGCAACCTCTTCGACCCCATCGAGGCGGTGCGCACCGCGCTGCTGCTCAACGTCCTCAACCCGATCAGGGCGTTCATGTTGGGCCTACCGTGGCTCGCGGTCGTGGGCCTGCTCGGTCTGGCGGGAATCACCCTCGGCGGCTTGCGGCTGGCGGCGCTGGTGGTGGCGCTGACTCTCTTCTGCGCCGTGAGCGGCCTGTGGGAGAAGACGGTGATCACCGTCTATCTGGTCGGCGTCTCGGCGGTGTTCGCCTGCCTGGTGGGCATGCCGCTGGGCGTCTGGGCCTCGCGCAACGAGACGGTCGACCGCGCGATGACGGTAATCGTCGACACGCTGCAAACCATCCCGGCCTTCGTCTACCTGATCCCGGCGGTGATGCTGTTTCGCGTCGGCGACGTGGCGGCGATGATGGGCATCGTGCTCTATGCCGTGACGCCGGCGATCCGCTACACCAACCACGGCATCCGCCAGGTGGCGCCGGGCCTGATCGAGGCGGCGACGGTCTCGGGCTGCACGCGCTCGCAGATCCTGTGGCGCGTGCAGGTGCCGCTGGCGCTGCCCGAGATCATGCTGGGGGTCAACCAAGTGGTGTTCCTGGCGCTGTCAATGGACATCATCGCCGCCATGATCGGCACGCGCGACCTGGGCCAGGAGGTGTTCATCGCGCTGGCCAAGGCCGATCCGGGGCGCGGCATCGTCGCCGCGCTCGCCGTCGCCTGCATCGGCATCGTCGCCGACCGGCTGATCGGCGCGTGGAGCGCGCGCGTCAAGCGGCGCCTTGGCATCGGCTGACCCCATGTCCGCGCCAGAGGCCACGGACGCGGCCCGCGTCGCGCGCCTGGTGCTGTGGTCGGGACCGGTGACGCCCGAGCCGGTCGCCGGCGGCATCACCAACAGGAACTTCGTCGTGACCGACCGCGGCAAGCGATTCTTCGTGCGGCTGGGCGAGGACATCCCGGCGCACGGCGTCATGCGCTTCAACGAGCTGGCGGCGAGCCGCGCCGCCTTCGCCGCCGGCCTGTCGCCCGAAGCGGTGCACCATGAGCCGGGCGTTCTCGTCCTGCGTTATGTCGAGGGCCGCACGCTTTCCCCCGCCGACGTGCGCCCGCGCGCCATGCTGGCCCGGATCCTTCCCGTGATCCGCCGCTGCCACGAGGAGATGCCCAGGCACGTGCGCGGGCCGGTGCTGATGTTCTGGGTGTTCCACGTGCTTCGGGACTATGCGGCGCGCCTGCGCGAGGAGAACAGCCGCCTCAAGCCGGCCCTGCCGCGCCTGATGGACGCCGCTGCCGCGCTCGAGGCGATGGTGGGGCCGGTTAGGATCGTCTTCGCGCACAACGATCTGCTGGCGGCGAACTTCATCGACGACGGCAAGCGCCTGTGGCTGGTCGACTGGGACTACGCCGGCTTCAACAGCCCGCTGTTCGACCTGGCCAACCTGTGTTCGAACAGCGACGTGACGGACGCCGACGAGGGTTGGCTGCTCGAATCCTATTTCGAGGCGCCCATGAGCGGTCGCCTGCGGCGCAGCTACGCCGCAATGAAGTGCGCCTCTCTGCTGCGCGAGGCGATGTGGAGCATGGTTTCGGAAATCCACTCGACGTTGGACTTCGACTACGTCGCATACACCGGCGATTACCTGGCGCGCTTCGAGCGCGCCTACGGCGAGTTCAAGGAACATTGATGGCGACCTCCCCGCTTCCCGCCCAGGCCCGCGCGGTCATCATCGGAGGAGGTATCATCGGTTGCAGCGTCGCGTACCATCTGGCGAGGCTGGGCTGGCGCGAGGTGGTGCTGCTGGAGCGCCACAAGCTGACCGGGGGTTCGACTTGGCACGCCGCCGGTCTGGTCGGGCAGTTGCGCGCTTCCGCCAACATCACGCAGCTCCTCAAATACAGCGTGGAACTCTACGACCGGCTGGAGGCGGAAACCGGGCAGGCGACGGGCTGGAAGATGAACGGCGGACTGCGGCTCGCCTGCAACAAGGAACGTATGATCGAGATCAGACGGCAGGCGACAACCGCACACAGCTTCGGGCTGGAGATGCACGTGCTAACCCCGGCCGAGGCCAAGAAGCTGTGGCCGCCGATGGAAACGTCGGACCTTGAGGGCGCCGCCTTCCTGCCGACGGACGGCCAGGCGAACCCGTCCGACATCGCGCAGGCGCTGGCCAAGGGCGCGCGGGCGGGGGGCGTCACTGTGATCGAGGGCTGCGCGGCGATCGGGATGCGCATCGAAAACGGGCGCGCCACGGGCGTCCGCACCCAGCGAGGCGACATCGGCGCCGAGACGGTGATCAACTGCGCCGGCCAGTGGGCGCGCGAGGTGGGCAGGCTCGCCGGTGTCTCGGTACCGCTGCAATCGGTGCGCCACCAGTACATGGTGACGGAGCCGGTCGCCGGCGTCACCCGCGACCTGCCGACTCTGCGCGACCCGGACCGGCTCGTCTATTTCAAGGAGGAAGTCGGCGGGCTGGTGATGGGCGGTTACGAGCCCAACCCGATCCCCTGGGCCGTGGATGGCCTGCCGGACGGCTTCCACTTCACGCTGCTCGATTCCGACTGGGACCATTTCGAGCCGCTCATGAGCCAGGCGCTGGCCCGCGTGCCGGCGCTGGAGACCGCCGGCATCAAGCGCCTGATCGACGGGCCTGAGTCGTTTACCCCGGACGGCAACTTCATCCTCGGCGAGGCGCCGGAGGTGAGGAACTATTACGTCGGCGCCGGGTTCAACGCCTTCGGCATCGCCAGCGCCGGCGGCGCGGGGCGGGCGCTCGCCGAATGGGTCGCCGCCGGCGAGCCGCCGATGGACCTGTGGCCGGTCGACATTCGCCGCTTCGCTGGATTGCACCGCGACCGGCACTGGGTGCTCGTCCGCACGCTCGAGGCCTACGCCAAGCACTACGCCATGGCCTGGCCGCACGAGGAGATGGAGAGCGGACGGCCCTTGCGCGTCTCGCCGCTCTATGACCGGCTCAAGGAAGCCGGCGCCTGCTTCGGCTCCAAGCTCGGCTGGGAGCGGCCCAACTGGTTTGCTGCGCCCGGAACGAAGGCGGCGGACGCGTACTCGTACGGCCGCCAGAACTGGTTCGGGCCGGTGGGCGAGGAGCACCGGGCAGCGCGAGAGCGGGTGGCGCTGTTCGACCAGACCTCGTTCGCCAAGTTCCTGATGGTGGGACGCGACGCCGAGGCCGCGCTCGCCTGGATCGCCGCCAACGACGTGGCCAAGGCGCCGGGGTCGGTCGTCTATACCCAGATGCTGAACCGGCAGGGCGGCATCGAATGCGATCTTACGGTGTCGCGTCTGGCCGAAGACGCCTACTACATCGTCACCGGCACCGGGTTCGCGACGCACGATCGCGCGTGGATCGAGCGCAACATTCCCCATGGCCTCGAGGCGCGCCTGCTCGACGTGACGTCGGCCTATGCCGTCCTGGCGCTCATGGGGCCGCGGGCGCGGGACGTGCTGGCGGCAGTTGCCGACGGCGACGTCTCGAACGCCGCCTTCCCGTTCGGCACCTGGCGCGAACTCCTGATCGCCGGCGCGTCGGTGCGGGCGCTGCGCATCACTTATGTAGGCGAGCTGGGGTGGGAACTTCACCTGCCCGTGGAATCCACGCTTGGCGTGTACGCCGCCCTGTTCGAGGCCGGGCGACCGCAGGGCCTCGTCAACGCCGGATACCGGGCGATCGAATCGCTGCGCCTCGAGAAGGGCTATCGGGCATGGGGCGCCGATATCGGACCGGACTACACGCCGATGGAGGCGGGCCTCGCCTGGGCGGTAAAGATGAAACTGAACACCGCGTTCCTCGGCCGCGAGGCCCTGGCGCAGGCAGCGGAAAAACCGCTCGAGAAGCGACTCGCCTGTTTCACGGTCGACGATCCCGGCATCGTACTGCTCGGCCGCGAGACGATCTTGCGCAGCGGCCGCCAGGTGGGCTGGCTCACCAGCGGAGGCTACGGCTACACGGTGGGCAAGAACATCGGGTACGGTTACGTCCGAAACGTGGAAGGTGTTACGATCGACTACTTGAGGTCCGGCAGCTACGAGCTTGAAGTGGCTAGCGATCGGGTGCCGGCCCGGCTGCACCTGGAGCCGCTCTACGATCCGCGAATGGAGCGAGTGAAGTCGTGACGCCAGATATCGTTGCCCGGGAATGACCGCTCATTCTCGCAAAGTTCTGTTCATTTCCGCCGACCAGTTGCGTGGCGACTGCCTGTCGGCGCTGGGGCACCCTTGCGTCAAGACCCCGCACCTCGACGCGCTGGCGGCGCAAGGGGTGTTGTTCGCGAGGCATTACACCCAGGCATCGCCTTGCGCGCCGGCACGCGCCAGCCTGCTGACCGGCCTCTACATGATGAACCACCGGGTGGTGCGCAACGGCACGCCGCTCGATGCGCGCCATACCAACCTCGCGCTGGAGGCGCGCAAGGCCGGGCACGACCCGACCCTGTTCGGCTACACGGACACGCCGCCCGATCCGCGCCGCCATGCGCCGGGCGATCCGGCGCTCACCACCTACGAGGGCGTGCTGCCGGGCATGACGGTCGGCCTGCAATTGCCCGACCACATGGCGCCGTGGATCGCCGACCTCAAGGCCAAGGGGTACGATATCGGCGGGCGGCGCGAGGTTTACGAGCCGGTGGCGAACTATCCGGGCGCCGCCGGCCGCGGCCGCACCTTCAGCCCGCCGGCGTTCCGCGCCGAGGACAGCGAAACGGCGTTCATCGCCAACGCGGTTCTGAAGTTCGTCTCGGTGCGCCGGGACTTTCCATGGTTCGTGCATGCCGTGTTCCTGCGCCCGCATCCGCCGCTCATCGCGCCGGAGCCGTACAACGCCATGTACGATCCGGCCGCGGTGCCGATGCCGGTGCGGGCGCCGTCGCTGGAGATCGAAGCCGCGCAGCACCCCTATCTCGCGCACACGCTGCTGAACCAGCGCGAAATCCGCTACTACACCCCGGACCGCTCGAACGACCTGCGAAAGATAGACGAGGCAGAGACTCGCCAGCTGCGCGCCACCTACTACGGCATGATCAGCCAGGTCGACGACCAGATCGGGCGGCTAATAGCCCACCTGCGAGCGACCGGCGAGGACCGGCAGACGCTCGTCGTGTTCACCTGCGATCACGGCGAAATGCTGGGCGACCACTGGCTGTGGGCCAAGGAGGGATACTTCGACCAGGCCTACCGTATTCCGCTCATCGTCCGCGACCCGCGCCAGGCCGCGGACCGGACGCGCGGGCACAAGATCGACCGGTTCACCGAGGCCGTGGACGTGATGCCGACGATCCTGGAGTGGCTTGGAGTCGATGTCCCGGCGCAGTGCGACGGCATGTCGCTGCTGCCGTTCCTCGAAGGCGCGACACCGGCCGATTGGCGCGCCGAGGCGCACTGGGAATACGATTTCCGGGATGTGGTGCAGCGGAACGCCGAGACGGCGCTGGGCATCGACAGCGATCAATGCACTCTCAACGTGATCCTTGGCCGGGGTTACAAGTACGTGCATTTCACGGCGCTGCCGCCCTTGTTCTTCGACCTGGAGAAGGACCCGTCCGAATTGGTCAACCGGGCCGACGATCCGAACTATGCGCCCCAGGTACTCGAGTCTGCCCGTAGACTCCTGTCCTGGCGGATGGCGCATGACGAACGGACGCTCACCGGCATGGCCCTAACCGAGAGCGGGGTGGTGGAGCGGCCCCGGCGCGCTTATGTTACACTTCCGTGACAACTGTCCGGGCGGCGGCCCGGCCTGGGAGCCAGAGAGATTACCGGAACTCATTTCCTGATCGGCCTGTTGGGCGCGGCGGCGCTGCTGCTGTGGGGCCTGCGCATGGTGCGAACGGGCGTGCTGCGCGCGCTCGGCGGCGAGTTGCGCCGGCGGCTCGGGCGCAGCATGAAGAACCGGATCTCGGCCTTCCTCGCCGGTGTCGGGGTGACGGTGCTGTTGCAGAGCAGTACCGCCACGGCGCTGATGGCGGCCTCGTTCGCCTCGCGCGGGGTCGTCAGCATCACGGCGGCGCTCGCCATCATGCTGGGGGCCGACGTCGGCACCAGCCTGGCGGCGCAGGTCTTCTCGGCCAAGCTGGGATGGCTGTCGCCGCTGCTCATCCTGGTCGGCGTCGGCTTGTTCATGACCGCTCGCGCGACCCAGCCGCGCGACCTCGGCCGCGCCGTCGTCGGCCTCGGCATCGTGCTGCTGGCGCTGCAACTCATCGCGGCCGCCGCGGCGCCGATGCGCCAGTCGGAGGCGCTGGCTCAGGTGCTCGGCGCGCTCGCCGACGAACCGTTGCTGGCGGTGGCGCTCGGAGCGCTGTTGACGCTGTTGTCCACATCCAGCCTGGCGATCGTGCTGCTGATCATTTCGCTGGCGGCGCACGGCGTCGTCGATCCGCCGCTTGCCTTCGCGCTCGTGCTCGGCGCCAACCTGGGCAGCGCCGGCACGCCCATGATCGCCACCGCCCGGTCCGTGCCGGAGGCGCGCCGCGTGCCCCTCGGCAACCTCGTGTTCCGATCCGCGGGCGTGCTGTTGGCGTTGGCGGCGCTGCCCTACGTCGCGGGCCCTGTCGGGCTGATCGAGGCGGAGCCCTGGCGGCAGGTGGCGAATTTTCACACCCTGTTCAACTTGGCCCTGGCGGCCCTGTTCTTGCCGTTGATCGGGCCGGCGGCCCGCCTGTGCACGCTGATCCTGCCGGACCGCCCGGAACCCGGCGAGGATGCCGGAAAGCCGCGCTACCTCGACCCAGCGGCCATGGACTCGCCCGCTGTCGCCATCGCCAACGCGGCGCGCGAGACCCTGCGCATGGGCGACGTCATCGAAAAGATGCTGCGCCAGACCGTCGACGTGTTCCGCAACGACGACCGCAAGCTGCTGCGCGAGGTAGAGCAGCTCGACGACGGAGTCGATGCGCTGCACGAGGCGATCAAGCTGTATCTCACCGAGGTGAGCCGCGAGGCCCTTGATCCAGAGGACAATCGGCGCGCCATCGACGTCATCACCTTCACCACCAATCTGGAACATGTCGGCGACATCATCGACAAGAACCTGATGGAGCTCGCCAACAAAAAGATGAGGAACAAACTGCGCTTCTCCGAGGAGGGGTTCCAGGAGATCAGCAGCATGCATACGCGCTTGCTGGACAACCTGAAGCTGGCCCTCAACGTGTTCATCTCGGGCGACGTGAAGATGGCCCGGCAACTGCTGGCCGAGAAAGTCGTGCTCCGCGAAATGGAACGGGCGGCCTCGGAGAGCCACTTGGGCCGGCTCCGGAGCGGCAAGGTCGAGAGCATCGAGACGAGCAGCCTCCATCTCGACGTGCTGCGGGACTTGAAGCGCATCAATTCGCACCTGACTTCGGTTGCCTATCCGATCCTGGATGCCGCCGGAGAGTTGCGGCAGACGCGCCTCAAGACCGCGGAGTAGGGTTGGACCTTGTCGGCCGGATCACGATCATGTCCGACACGGGAGCCAGGCATTGCGCTTGTCAAAACCCCGGTTTGGGCCGACAATGCGGTCAGTCCGCCTATGGCAACCGATCCGGCCCTTACCCGCGCGTCTGCAAGCAATAAGGTCATGTCGAATGGGCGCGCGGCAGGGCTGGTCGGCCGTCGTCGGCCGGCGGCGGCTGAGGGACCTAACCAAGGAGAGACGACGTCATGATGAGGGTAGAATCGCTGCGAGCATCCCGGCGCCATTTCCTGATGGGAGCGGCCGCCGTGGGCATCGGCACCGTCGCCAAGTCGCGCTTCGGCTGGGCGGCCGAGGAAAAGAAGCTCAACGTCTACAACTGGGACACCTATATCGGCGAAACGACGCTGCAGACCTTCACCGATGCCACCGGCATAGAGGTGCAGTACGACCTGTACGCAAATAACGAGGAACTGTTCGCCAAGCTGCAGGCGGGCAATCCCGGCTACGACGTGATCTTTCCGAGCGATTCCTATGTCGCCGACATGATCAGCCTCGACATGCTGATGCCGATCGACCATGCCAAAATCCCGAACCTGGTGCACATCGACCCCGATCCGAACTTCTCCGACCCGAAGTTCAACCCGGGCCTCAAGTACGGCGTGCCGTACATGTGGGGCACCATCGGCGTCGGCTACCGCAAGTCGAAGGTAGAGACGCCCGATAGCTGGGGGCTCTTGTTCGACAGCGACAAGTACAGCGGCCGCATCGCGCTGCTGGCGGACGCGCGCAGCGTCATGGGCCTCGCGCTCAAGTATCTCGGCTTCTCCATGAACACCACGGACCAGGCCGAGCTCGACAAGGCCCGCGACCTGCTTATCGAGCAGAAGAAGCACATCAAGACCTTCGCGGAGGACAACGGTCAGGACCTGCTTCTGTCGAGGGAATGCGATATCGTCATGGAGTGGAACGGCGACATCATTCACGTCCAGGAAGAGGATGACGACATTGGCTACGTCGTGCCCAAGGAGGGCACCCAGGTGTGGATCGACAACGTCTGCATCCCCGTGGGCGCGCTGCATCCGGAGAACGCGCACCTCTTCCTCAATCACCTGCACGACCCGCAGGTGAACGCGGAGATCGCGAACACCATCAAGTACGCAACGCCCAACAAGGCGGCGCGCGAGCTCTTGCTGCCGGAGGATCTGGCCAACCCGGCCATCTATCCGCCGGCCGAGGTCGTCGCCAACAGCGAATCGCTGGTGAGCGTGGGCGAGTTCACGCCGGCCTACGACAAGGCCTGGACCGAAGTCCAGGCGGCCTGAAGGCGGCGGCGGAGGGGGCGGCGCACCTATGGAGGAATGGTGGCGCAATCGGCTTCAGTTCGCCGTCCTCCTGCTGCCCCCGACCGCCTGGCTCGTTATCTTCTTCACCCTGCCGCTCGCCATTGTCTGGGTCTACAGCTTCGGCGAGCGCGGGTCTCTCGGCGAGACGCTGCTCGCTCTTTCCCTCGACAATTACGTCCGCGCGGTCGAGTGGCTCCACCTCTCGATCATCCTCAAGTCGGCGCGCATCGCCCTGATCACAACCGCCATGTGCCTGCTCATGGGCTTCCCGCTGGCGCTCGGCATTTCGTTCGCGCCGGCGCGCTACCGCAACTTGCTGCTGTTACTGGTCATCCTGCCGTTCTGGACCAATCTTCTGATTCGCACCTATGCGTGGATCGCCGTGCTGCGCACGAAGGGGTACGTCAACTTCATTTACGAATGGGGGCATGACGGCATCAACGGCCTCGCCACTTGGCTCGGACTGCCGGGGCTCGGCGCCTTCGAGCCGCTCCAGCTTCTCTACAACCAGTACGCCGTCATCGTCGGGCTCGTTTACGTCAATCTGCCGTTCATGGTGCTGCCTCTCTATGCGACGCTGGAGAAGCTGGACAGGTCGTACCTGGAGGCAAGCCTCGATCTGGGCGCCGGGCAGTGGCGCACCCTTTTCTCGGTCACCGTGCCGCTGGCGTTCCCCGGTATCTTCACCGGGGTCCTGCTGACGTTCATCCTGGCGCTCGGAACCTTCCTGACGCCGGACCTGCTGGGCGGGCCGGATAGCATCATGATCGGCAACCTCATCGCCCAGCAATTCGGGCCGGCGCGCGACTGGCCGTTCGGCGCGGCGCTGTCGTTCCTGCTGATGTACGCGACCTTCGTCTTTCTTTGGATCAAGGCCGCGGTGGCGCGGCGCGAGGGAGGCGTTTCGTACTGACATGGCGAGCGTCGCCCTCCGCGCCGCGGCCGCCGGCCGCGCCGCCGTCGCCCCGCTCGAGTATACGCGACGGGGCTGGATGTGGCTGGTGTTCGCGGGAAATTTCGTCTTTCTCTACTTTCCGATACTCGCCCTTGTTGCCTTCAGCTTCAACGACAGCAAGCGGAACATCACTTGGGAAGGCTTCACGTTCAAGTACTACGTGCTGGCCTATCACAACGCCACATTGCATACGGCCTTCGTCAACAGCCTCACCATCGCCGCCACCTCGACCCTCGTCTCCGCCGCGCTTGGCACCATGCTCGGAGTGGCGCTGTACCGCTTCCGCTTCCCGTTCAAGGGCCCGTTCGACGGTTGGGTGCATCTGCCCATTGTGATTCCAGAGATTTGCATGGGCGTGGCGATGCTGGCTTTTTTTGCCTGGGCCGGTATTCCCTTGAGCCTGCTGACCGTGATCGTCAGCCATATCGCCTTCAGCATTCCGTTCGTGGCCGTCGTCGTTCGCTCGCGCATGGCGGGCTTCGACCGGTCGCTGGAGGAGGCCTCGCGCGACCTCGGCGCCAACCAGTGGCAGACCTTCTGGAACGTGACGTTTCCGTATTTGATCCCGGGCGTCGTCGCCGGCGCTCTGCTGGCCTTCACGCTGTCGCTCGACGACTTCGTGATTACCTTCTTCACTTCGGGGCCCGGCTCGACCACCTTCCCGATCAAGATCTATTCGATGGTGCGATTCAGCGTGACGCCTGAGGTCAACGCCGCCTCCACCGTGCTCATCGTGTTGACCTTGACGATGACGGTGATCGCCATGATCCTGCAATCGCGCGGCAAGAAATGACGAGCATGAACCCATCGCCGCCCATCATCTCGATCCGCAATGTTAGCAAGCGCTTCGGCGCCGTGACCGCGGTGGACAACGTCTCGCTCGATATCGCCGAAGGTGAGTTCTTCGCGCTGTTGGGGCCCTCGGGCTGCGGCAAGACCACGCTGTTGCGCATGCTGGCGGGCTTCGAGACCGTGACCGAGGGCGAAATCGCCATCGCGGGCGAACCCATGCTGGGCGTCGACCCGAACCGCCGACCGGTCAACATGGTATTCCAGTCCTATGCCGTGTTTCCGCACATGACGGTGGAGCGGAACGTCGGCTACGGGCTCAGGGTGACCGGCGTGCCGGCGGCCGAAATCGTGAGCCGTGTGCGCGATGCGCTGGCGCTCGTCAAGCTCGAGGGATTCGCGAAACGCATGCCGAGCCAACTCTCCGGCGGCCAGCGCCAGCGCGTCGCTCTCTCGCGCGCGCTCATCAAGCGTCCCAAAGTGCTGCTCTTGGACGAACCGCTCTCGGCGCTCGACGCCAAGCTGCGCGAGGCCATGCAGATCGAGCTGGTGCGCCTGCAACAGTCGGTCGGGATCACCTTCGTGATCGTCACGCATGACCAGAACGAGGCCCTGTCGATGGCGAACCGCATCGCCGTGATGGAAGCGGGGCGGGTCCAGCAGGTCGCCCCTCCGGCGGAGCTGTACGAGTATCCCAACTGCCGGTTCGTCGCCGACTTCATCGGCAAGATGAACCTGTTCCAGGGCCGCGTGATCGGCGTGGAGAACGGCCTCCTTGCGCTCGACGTGGAGAGTCTCGGGCGGATCGCGGTTCCGCATGCGGGCGATGCATCGGGCGAGATCGGCATCGCCGTGCGGCCGGAGAAAATCCGGCTCGACCGCGTCGAACCGGCAAAGGATCGGATTCGGCTGCGCGGGCGCGTGAGCGAGTTCGCCTATTACGGCGACGAGAGCCACGTGTACCTGGAAAACGCGACCGGAATCACCATTGCCGCCAACGTGGCGAACAGCGCGCGCAGCGCCACGCCCACGATCACCGTTGGCGAGGAACTCTGGGTGTCCTGGGAACCGGCCGACACCCTGGTGCTGACCAAGTAGCGCGGGCTATCGAGCGCCGGCTAGGCGCGGGCGGCCCGTGGCGGTGGCTGCTACCTTGGTCTCGATGAAGATGTCGCGGCCCCCGACGCCGCGCACGATATTGTCCTCGCGCACGTGCTCCACATGAATGTCGGCGGCGCCGGCCTGCTGCGCCCGGCCGAGCGCCAAGCCTCGCGATTCCGTGACTGCGCATTCCGCCGCCGCCTCCAGGCCGGCGAAATCGCGGTTGCCATTCGGCAGGTGAACGCGGAAGCGTCCCTCCTCCGGCGCCGTGATTGTGGCGACCACCTTCTGCACGACGCTGCCGGCCACCGCCCCGATCGCGTTCGACACCTCGGCGTGCGGCGGCAGAACGAGTTCGGTGTGGAGCCGGCGCGCGACCTCCGGGTAATACGTCGCCGCCGGCGCACCGATGGCCACCACCGCTCGGCCCAGCCGCACGGACATGGCGACCAGCCCTTCGGTACTTTCGCCGAGCCCCCGCTCGACCAGCCGCCAGCCGGTCGATCCGGGGCCGTCGAGCGCGCCGCCGTCGGTCTCGCCGAGCGCGGTGGCGACCAGCGCCCGGCCGGCCTGTCGTGTCACCTGGCCGACAACCTGCCGACAGAAGTCTTCGACGTTGCTTTCCTGTCTGCCCGGCTGGCGGCGCCGGAACAACTCCGCCCCTAGACGCGCGGCCTCCGACGACCAGGTCCGTTGGCGGCCAAGCACATGGCACGCATCGCTCGGCGTGAAACCCGCCGCGATGATCTGCCCACGGTCCAGCAGCCGTTGCCGGGCGCGGCTCGCCGCGTAGCCCGTCTGCAGCCGGGCCAGCGGCACCGGCGCCTCGGCCAAGGCCGCCCATAGGCGCGCCTGGGCCGCGGAGAGGCCCCCTTCGGTGTCGAGCGGCCGATGGCGCAGCACGAACTGGCCGTCGTGCGGCTCGGCCGGCCGGTCGGCTTCCTCGCGCAGAGTCTGCAAGACCGTCGGGTGCTGGTGCGCCAGCAGACTGAGCGGAACGACGCGCCGCGGGCCGAGGGCCAAGCCCTCCAGGCCGTCAAAATGGACTTCGCTGTCGCCGCCGAGCCCGAAGGTGTGGACCGCCACCGCCTCGACCATCGTTCGCCAGCCGCCAACCACGGCGCCGTCGGGGCTCAGCACCGGAAAGCCGCCGCGCAGCAGCGCGATGTCGGTGGTGGTGCCGCCCATGTCGGCGACGAATACGTCCTGCCGGCCCGACAGATAGCGCGCGCCGACGACGCTGGCGGCCGGCCCCGACAGGATCGTCTCCACGGGCCGCGCCAATGCCGTCCTGGCATCGAGCAACGAGCCGTCGCCCTTGACTATCATGCGCGGAGCGTCGATCCCCTTCTCCCGCAGCAATCCGTCCACCGCGCGCACCAGTCGGCTGAGCTGCGGAATGAGCCGCGCGTTGAAGGCCGTCGTGAGCGCCCGCCGCGGCGCATCGAGCCGCGAGGTGAGCTCGTGGCCGCAAGTCACCGGGCGATCGGTGAGCTCGCGGATGACATCGCGCAGCGCGATCTCGTGGGCCGGGTTACGCACCGAGAAGAAGCCCGACACTGCGAACGCAGCGACGCGCGGCGCATACTCGAGGATGGCCGCCCTTGCCGCCCCGAGGTCGAGCGGCGCCTGTTCGTCGCCGACGGCATCGTGGCCCCCCCTAAGGAACACCACCGGATCGTCGCCGAGCGCCTGGCGCAGACCCGCCTTGTCGAGCGCATCCGGCTCGTAGCCCATCAGCAGCAGACATATCGGACTGCCGTGACGCTCGACGATGGCATTGGTCGCCAGCGTGGTCGACAATGATACGAGAGCGATCTCGACGGCCGCCTTCGGCAACACGGCGTTCACTGCGTGCCGCAAGCCGATTGCAAGATCGTACTTGGTTGTGAGCGCCTTGGCCGAGGCCAGCACGCCACGTTGCGGATCGAACAGGACCGCGTCCGTGTAGGTCCCGCCGGTGTCGAGTCCCAGAAGAATGGGCATCGTTGCGCTACGCGAGACGAAAATCGGAGCCGCCGGCCGGGCTGACCGGCGGCGGAACGGTTACTGGGGCATGACGCCGACGCGGCTCAAGCGCACCAAGCCCTCGATGAAGTCCCGCAACCCAATGTCGACGCCGAACACGCCTTCCAAGATCATTGCCCCGAGGGCAAATGCGGCCACCACGGCTATCGTCCTAGTAATCATGCGGCGTCATCCTTCGGCCGAACCGGATTAGCTTCACAGATGGCATTGTAGCCGATTCGGCCGGCAAATTAAAAAATCCGGCCGACCGCCATCTCGTTCTCCGGCGAAATACGGTCCGCTGGCGGCGGGAGCAGTTCATGCATCGACCCCAATGCGGTGGCAAATTTGTGGCTGCTTTGTATTGAGTAATTCTTTTTTAACTCTCTTGTGCTTCAAGGAGCCGGTTGCCGGGAGGCGGCTTCCGTGCGACGCGGTCTTGGAGGACGGAGATGCGGCAAATCGAAGCGATGCGTTGGGCGTTGTTGGCGGCTGCCGGTATCGCGTTGACGGCGATGCCGTTCGTCGTGGATCCGGGGCACAACTGGCTTGCCGACTCGAGCGCCTTTGCCGCGCGCGGCGGCAACAGCGCGAACGCCGGCGGGCAGGGACAGGGCCAGGGACAAGGCCAGAGTCAGGGTCAAGGACAGGGTCAAGTCGCCGCAAAGGGCCAGAGCCCGACTACAAATGGGCTGCACGCCAGCGACCTCGGCCGGCTGAACGGATTCCTGCACGCCAGCGACCAAGCGCGAGTCAATAGCTCGGCCAAATCCGCGGTCGGGATTGTGAGCCAGGCCTATGCCAATGCGCTCGCGGGCTACCTGGGCGCGTACAATACCAATCCGCTCGACCCCGCTCTTGGCGCGCTGCTGAACGACGCCGCCGCGATTCTCGTCAACGCGGCGAACAAGCCGGTGACCGCCGCGGTCGTCGAGACCATCAACGGCGAGCTCGCTTCGATGAGTTCGCTGGGCGCGCCTTATGCGGGCATCGAAGCGGGCTTGGCGACCGCGGGCTCGGCCACCGTCGCCGGCACGATCGCAGGCGCCGCCGCGCCGCTCGAGGCGGCCGAGACCGAGCAGGGACTGGGATCTTAACCTATCTACCTGTCGCGGATAGGCGCACGCGAGTCTTGAGCCCGGGTGGGCGCGACGGAACGTGCGGTCGTCCGAACGAGCCTTGGAGAATCTGGTGCCCAGGGCCGGAATCGAACCAGCGACACGCGGATTTTCAGCCTAGTAATGGGCGTTTAGATGCTTTGCGATGACTTGCGATAACGACCCTCTAATCGGCACAAATCCGCCAATTTCGGTATTCGCCCCTAGCCCCCTTGTAAGACGGGTTGCGATGGATTATGTTTCCTCTTGCTTACCCCCTGCTTACCCGGCCAGCGGCTACAACCGAGGGGTGCAGCAGGGGCAACTTGTAGGGGGTCGCCATGCAGAAGCCCATCCAGAAGCTCACCAAGCGTTTCGTCGAAGCGATCAGGCCCGGCGCCGCCGACATCTTCGCCTGGGATAACGAGGTCAAGGGCTTCGGCGTCCGCGTGAAGCCGTCCGGGCGCCGCTCATACATCGTGCAGTACCGCACCGCCGGCAATCTGTCGCGCCGCCTCACAATCGGGGCGCACGGCGTGTTCACGCCCGAGACGGCCCGCGACCGCGCCCGCGACCTGTTGCAGGCGGCGCGCAAGGGCGCCGACCCGGCGGCGGAGCGCGCCGAGGCGCGCAAGGCCCTCTCGATTGCTGAGCTCGCCGAGCGGTACATGGCGGTCCATGCCGTGCCGAAAAAGAAGGCGAGTAGCGTGCGCACGGACGCGATCAATCTGCGCCTTCACGTCCTGCCGGCCCTCGGCAACCGCAAGACCGCCGACGTGACGCGGGCCGACATCACCCGCCTGCATCACGCCATGGCGGCCACCCCGGGCGCCGCCAACCGCACGTTGCAGTTGTTGTCCAAGATGTTCAACCTTGCCGAAAGGTGGGGCTTGCGCTCGGACGGCACCAATCCCTGCCGCCACGTCGAGCGCAATCGGGAACGCAAGATGCAGCGTTTCCTCTCCGCCGACGAAATGGGCCGGCTGGGCGCCGCCCTCGCGGAAGCCGAGCGCACGCAAACCCACCCGTCGGCCGTCGTCGCCGCGATCCGCCTCTTGTGCTTCACCGGATGCCGGGCCGGCGAAATCCTCACCCTGCGCTGGGAGCACGTCGATTTCGAGGGCCGCCGCCTGAACCTCGCCGATTCCAAGACCGGGGCGAAGACGATCCACCTCAACGCGCCCGCCCTCGAAGTGCTGGCCGGGATCGAGCGGCGCCCCGACAACCCCTTTGTGCTCGCCAGTCGCGGCCAGTCGTATTACCAGAACCTTCGCCGGTCCTGGCTGGCGCTGCGCAAGGCCGTCCGGCTCGACGGGGTGCGTTTGCACGATCTGCGGCACAGCTTCGCCAGCGTCGGCGCCGCCGGCGGCCTGTCGCTGCCGATGATCGGTGCGTTGCTCGGGCATACCCAGCCGGCGACCACGGCGCGCTATGCGCATCTGGCCGCCGATCCGCTCAAGCAGGCGACCGACCTGATCGGCCAGCGCATCGCCGCCGCCATGAAGGGCGTGGGCGGAGCCGAAGTAGTGTCGCTGCGCCAAGGTTGAGGTACGCTCCCCCTCGGCGCGGCTAGGTTTGGCCGCCGAACAGCTGGACCCCTACTCCGGCCCGCCGCGCCGACCTTCCACGTAGGGCTGCGCTGTAGGGAGTGCCCCCGCGTGGCCGTTCAGAAGCAGCCGCCCAAACGATGGGCGAACCCAAAGAAGCGGCGGAGCGGCGTCATCGGTGCGATCGCGCGCAAGCGTTCTCAATACGTGCGTGACCTTCTTCGCCGGTGGCCGGTGGATGCAGCCAGCGAAGCAGCTCTAAAGGCAACATTGAAGCCGCGACAGCGGGATGCGCTCGACGCCCTGAACGAGGCCATCGAACAGGCGGACCACTCGAACCGAGCATCGGCGCAAGAGCGCGAGGAGTATCCCGAAGCGGTTGAACACGATCATCGACTGTTAGAGGAGGCCCTCGGCCGCGCCATACGAGCGAGACTGCAGCATCCTTTGGTCAGAGAGCTATTGACCAACATGCGACTGTTCGGCGAGCGGGATGAATTGGGACGGCTTGGTCGTGGCTACGAGCGCGGTGTCAAACCACAGATGTCATCAGCCGATGCGTTCCTAACATTCGTCCTCGCCGACATCATCGAGAAGAAGGTGCAAGATCCAGGGGGCTTTGGGCCGGAGGCGTTGCGCCGCGACCTCCTCCGTGAGCTTCACCTCGTCATCACGACAGGTCTAGATGACGACCCGATCGCAACGCGCGGTGCGAAACTCTTCGGCCTGACGCGTGGTAACATCGTCGCGCTCCACCAACGTATCAAGACTATGAGCCGACAAGGATTTCATAAACTTTTCAACCGCTTGAATCTTCCGGATCGCGGGGAACAGTAGACCGCGGCGTCAACCATTCTTGGCAGGAATCGAC
>CAYPKW010000013.1:0-55182 GCA_964411425.1 uncultured Rhodospirillaceae bacterium | reverse complement strand
TTGACCAGACCAATCCCTTGCTCCTGAATCCCAACTTCTGGGATCGGCTCTTAGGGTTAGGGGCCTTCTTGCCAGCGTCACTGATGCATTTTTGCTCCGGCCGGGCGCTACATAATTACTCCGGCGTTGACAGGGGATCATTCCAATCAATGACCACCGCCGCTTCCAGGCATTTCAGGATGTGGTGCTCCGGATCGGCGAGGACGTTGGCCCGTCTTGAGGGGCTCGTGGCAATGTCTTCAGCGCGCCGCCCTCGCCCTCCCATCCAGCGACGGCCTTGTCCATCTGCATGTCCGCTTTCGGACGACGCTTTGGCCTTTTGTCGATCATCTGAGCAGTATGGCAAGCTCGAAGCGCTGCTGCCATCGCTACCCGCAAGAGCGCTCACGTAACTTCGTTTCTTCGGCAAGAGGGGGCAGCATCAGGCTTTCGGTGCCTTCGCAGCATGCGCGGGTCAGCCGAGCCTCACCTGCACATGATGGGTAGTGCCGTCGTCCAGCAGCGGGAGGCACAACGGCCGCTCCGCGATCACCCTCCCGTCGGACTGGGCGGAAAGAACGCCATGGGCGACTCCATCGGGATTCTCGACCAGGATCTCGTATCGTGCGGACCGGTATCGGACCGTCATCTCGAAGTTCCGCCAGACCTTCGGAATGCACGGGTTTAGATGCAGAAACGCGCCCTGCATGCGCAAGCCCAGGATGCTCTCGATGCCGGCCCGCTGCATCCAGCCGGCCGAACCCGTGTACCAGGTCCAGCCTCCACGCCCGACATGGGGCGGCGTGGCGTAGACGTCGGCGGCGACTACATAGGGCTCCACCTTGTAGCGGTGTACGTCCGCCCGAGTGCGGGCGTGATTGATCGGATTCAGCAGTGAGAACAGCCCGGCTGCCTTGTCGCCCTCGCCGAGCGCCGCGAACGCCATCACCGACCACAAAGCGGCGTGGGTATATTGGCCGCCGTTCTCACGGATGCCTGGCGGATAGCCCTTGATGTATCCGGGGTCGACGGACGTCTTATCGAACGGCGGTGCAAATAGCAGCGCGAGCCCGTCTTTGGGGCGGATCAACTCTCGCTCGACCGCCGCCATGGCGCGGGCGGCGCGTTCGGGATCTGCTGCGCCCGAGATCACCGCCCAGGACTGCGCAATAGAATCGATCCGGCACTCCTCGCTCGTCGCCGAACCGAGAGGCGTACCGTCGTCGAACCAGCCGCGCCGGTACCAGTCGCCGTCCCACGCCTTGCGCTCTAATGATGCCTGCAGCATGGTGGCGTGCGCGCGCCAGGTCGTGGCGCGGACCGTCTCGCGGCGCGCATCGGCGAGGGCAGCGAAGGCCGTGAGCGTTGCGTGGAGCAGCCAACCGAGCCAGACGCTCTCGCCCTGCCCTCTCTCGCCGACGCGGTTCATGCTATCGTTCCAGTCGCCGGTGCCGATCAATGGCAGACCATGGCCACCGAGCGCGAGGCTTTGGTCGAGGCCGCGGGCGCAGTGCTCGAACAGGGTGGCGGTCTCGTCGGAAACCGTCGACCGGAAGAAGCTGTCGTGCTCGCCCGCCTCCAGCCTCTGGCCTTCCAGGAAGGGGACCACCTCGTCGAGAACAGTGGCATCTCCAATCGCGTCGACGTAATGGGCGACGGCGTAGGCGAGCCACGCACGGTCGTCGGAGATCCGCGTGCGCACCCCCTGGCCGGAATGCGGCAGCCACCAATGCTGGACGTCGCCCTCGATGAACTGCCGCGCTGCCGCCCGCAGCAGGTGCTCGCGCGTCATTACCGGGCACGAGGTGACGAGCGCCATGCCATCCTGAATCTGATCGCGGAAGCCGTAGGCGCCGCTCGCCTGATAGAACGCAGAGCGGGCCCAGACGCGGCAGGCGAGCGTCTGGTAGAGGAGCCAGCCGTTCAGCATGATGTCCATCGGCCGGTCGGGCGTTTTCACTTGGACTGCACCTAGGACATCGTCCCAGTAACCGGCGACCTCGGAGCGCACGGCGTCGAGATCGGCCGTGCGGTAATGCGCGATCAAGTTCCGCGCGTCTTCGGCGCTCGCGGCGTCGCCGAGGAAGAAGACGAGTTCAACGGTACCGTTCGGCGGCAGCTTGACCGTGGTCCGCAGCGCGCCGCAGGGATCGAGACCGGCCCCGACGTTGTTGGAGAGCGGCGCCGTTCCGGCGAGTGCTGCCGGGCTCGCGAGCGTTCCGTTGCGGCCGATGAACTCCCGCCGGTCGCCCGTCCAGTCCGTCTGGCGTCCGCCGAAATCGGCAAAGGCAACGCGCGACCCGAAGGCCGGATTCCATGGATTGCGGGCGAACATCGCGCCGGTGTCGGGATCGATCTCCGTCGTTACGAACGGAACAGAGGCTGTCCGCGACGGACCGAGAACCCATTCCGCATAAGCGGTCACCGAGAGATGCCGGGTGCGGCTCGACGTGTTGCGGAATTCAAGGCGCGAGATCTTGATCGGGTCGTTAATTGGCACGTATTGGACCAGATCGGTCGCAATTCCGTGCGCTGCACGCTCGAACCGGCTGTATCCCCGGCCGTGGCGGGCGACATAGGTCGCCGCCTCGTCGCGGATCGGCAGGGCCGTCGGGCTCCACAGGTCGCCCGTGTCGTCATCGCGCAGATAGAACGCCTCGCCCCGACGATCGGAGACCGGGTCGTTCGACCAGGGGGTGAGCTGGTTCTCTCGGCTGTTGATTGACCAGGTGGAGCCGCCGCCCTCGGCCGCGACCTGGAAGCCGAAGGCGGGGTTGGCGACGACGTTGATCCAGGGGGCGGGCGTCGACTGGCCAGGGCCGAGGATCGTCACATATTCCCGTCCGTTGTCGGCGAAGCCGCCAAGTCCGTTGAAGAACTCAAGGTCCGGCAAGGACGGCTTGACCTGCGACTGCGGACCCGCGAGAACGCGCTTCGGAGCCGACCGGGCATACGCCTTGGCCTCCCGTACTCGGTCGAGCTGATCGGAGAGGCGCCCGCGCTGGCCGACAAGCACCACCCGCGCCACCGACGCAAGAAGGGCGCGTGTCTCCGCCGAGATCAGATCGGCCCGGAGGATGAAGACACGGCCCGGCGGTCCCTCCACTCCGACCTGCGGTCGCGACTGGCTCGTGCGGACCAGGGTCTCGAGCGCGATCTGAAGGTCCTGGACATAGGAGGACGCGTGCTCGTTCAGGATTACGAGATCGACTGCGAGCTGCTTCATCCGCCAATATTCGTGGGCCTGCAGCAGCTGGTGCGCGATGGCTAGGTTCTCGGTGTCGTCGATGCGCAGGAGCACGATCGGCAGATCTCCGGAAATGCCCTGCGTCCAGAGCCCCGGCTGTCCGCCGCCGCCGCGCCGGATCGTGTCGGAGGACGGGCGCAACGTCGGTGCGGTATAGAGCAGGTGTCCCGCCAGACGCTGGAACAGGCCCGCTTCGCCCGGATCGATGCCGAGGTGATGGAGCTGCACCTGCGCCTGGGTCCAGGCCAACGTGGCCGCCCGCTCGAAGGCGGTGATATCCAGATGCTTGTCGATGAGGTCGAGCATTGCCTCGCGGGATGTCGCAACCAACGTCCAGAAGGCGATGCGCACGATTGCGCCGGGTGCGACACGCACGCGGCGGCGCAGGGCGAAGACTGGATCGAGCACTGTGCCGACCGTGTTCGAGAGCGGCCGACCGTCGATCACCGCGATCGGCGTTCGGACACCGCAGCCACGGCCGAGGAAACGGGCCCTGTCGGTTTCGACCTCCGGCTTGCCCACGGCTTCGCCGTCGACGACGGCGAGGTGCGCGGCCCAGATCTCGGGCTCGTTCGGCGCACGCCGTCGCCGCGTCGCCAGGACGGCACCGACGTCGGCGAGATACTCGGTCTCGACGAACAGCTTGGAAAAAGCCGGATGGGCGACGTCAGCGGCCTGGGGCGCCAGCACGAGCTCGGCATAGGAGGTGACCTCGATCTCCCGCACGCTGCTGCCGGAATTCGAGATCGAGACGCGACGGACCTCGCCATCGTCTTCCGCCGAGACGAGCACCTCCAACGTCGTGGTCAGCGTTCCGTCGCGGCGCGTGAACTCGGCGCGGCCTTCATTGAACGCGACGTCGTAGTCGTCGGGCTCTGCACCGCTCGGCTGAAAGCCTGCCGACCATAAATCGCCGCTGCGGACGTCTCTGAGGAAGACGTAGGAACCCCAGTCGTCGCATGTGGCATCCTCGCGCCACCTGGTCACAGACAGATCCTGCCAACGGCTGTAGCCCGAGCCGGCGACCGTGAGCATCACCGCATAGCGTCCGTTCGAGAGCAGGTGCGTGGCGGGCGTCGCGCCGTGCGCGGTGGTGAACCGCCGGCTGCCGGGTGGCTCGATCTCGCGGATCTTGGCAGCTGACTTCACCGCCGCTGCCCAGGGACGGACCATCGCCACGTCACGTGGTGTGCGCTCCTGCAGGAGCAATTCCGTTGCCTGGACGATAGGTTCGGCATGGAACCGCGCCCGCATCGCGCCATCCAGCAACCCATTGGCGATGGCGACGATCGTCATGCCCTGATGGTGCGCCATGAAGACTCGCACGATCGCGAGGCTATTGCCCGCCAGCACCCGGATCGGTGTGTAGTCCAGGGCCTCATAGAAGCCGTAGCGGCCGCGCGCGCCGGCGTCGGCGAGCCGGGCGAAATTGCAGGCCGCGGCGTGCGGATCGACCATCGCTGCAAGTGCGGTCGCATAGGGCGAGACGACGACGTTCTCCCCGAGGCCGCGCTTCAGCCCGAGACCCGGGATCCCGAAATTCGAATATTGGTAGGTGAATTCCAGGTCACGAGCGTTGTAGGCAGATTCAGATATCCCCCAGGGCAGGCCGAGCGTGGCTCCATAGTCGATCTGGCGGCGCACGATCAGCCTGCTCGTCCGCTCGATCAGGCTGCCGGCTGGCGCGCGCATGACGAGTGACGGCATCAGATATTCGAACATCGATCCGGACCAGGAGATCAGCGCGGCGCCGTGGGCGACCGGCGTAACGGCGCGGCCGAGGTGGAACCAGTGGCGCACCGGGACGTCGCCCTTGGCGATCGCCATGAAGCTCGCGAGCCGCGCCTCGGAGGCGAGGAGATCGTAGCAGCTCGGATCGAGCGCACCTTCTGGCACCCGGTAGCCGATCGAGAGCAGCTTGCGGTCGCTGTCGAGCAGAAAGCCGAAGTCCATTGCGAGTGCCGTCACTCGAGCGGTCTCTTCGAGGACCGTGAGGCGCGCCTCCACAGAGGTGGCTGCGTCCGCCGACTGACCGAGATCACGGCGGTGGGTCTCGATCGAACTCCGTGTCGCCTCCGCCCAGAACAGCATGTCGGCGCCGATATCGTCGCCCCGTTCAATCGCGAGCGCGCGAGCGATATCGGCCATAGTCTCGGACTGAGCGGCAAGCCCCGCGAACCGTTCTGTGATAACCTCACCGTCCACGGGCGCTCGTCGCACGCCGGCAACGAGCAGGGCGTGCGCGTCGTCGAACTGATGCCAGGTCACCGTCTGTGTTCGCCGTCCATCGCGCTGGTGGTCCGCCTCATCGCGGATAAGCTCGAGCGCATCTCCGATACCGGCAAGACGCCGCAAATCCGCGAGGGGCAGACCGCGCCACTCCCGGCATGCATTGGCGAGTGCGATTAGGTGCCCGGCCAGGTTGCCGCTGTCCACGGAGGAGACGTACTGGGGATCGAGCGGCCGCAGATCCCGCGTGTCGTACCAGTTGTAGAAATGGCCACGGAAGCGCGCGAGGCCGCTCATGGTCGCGAGCGTCGCCTCCAGCCGCTCGATCGCCTCGATGGTTCCTATCCATCCGAAGTCGCGGGCGCTCACTACCGATAGGAGATAGAGGCCGAGATTGGTCGGCGAGGTCCGATGGGTGAGCGCCGGCACCGGGTCTTCCTGGAAATTGTCTGGCGGCAACATGTGATCGGCCGGCGTCACGAAGCTCTCGAAGAACCGCCAGGTCCGGCGCGCGGTCAGCCGCAAGGCGCGAGCGTCGGCGTCCGACACAGACAGCCGGCCTGCGACGAGGGGAGACAGGCTTGCCCAGCGCGCGACGACCGGCGAGGCGATCCAAAGCGCTGCGAACGGCACCGCCAGGGGCCACGCCACGTGCCCCCAAAGCGAGGCGACGACCGCTGCCGCAACGCCGATGATGATCGCGCCGGCCATCCGACGATAGAAGCCGAAAAAGTCGAGCTGAGGACCGATCGTCGCTTGAGCCGCCTGGACCCATTCGAGCAGATGCCGGCGGGTAACGAGCAGCCGGACCAGGGTCCGTCCGATCGCATCTCCCATCAACCATGCCTGGTGCGCGAGAAAGGTGACCAGCAGAGCCGACTGGGTTAAAGCGAGGCGGAAATCGGTGCCGAGCGCGCCGAGATGGCTGCGGGGGGTGATCCCGGCGCGCCGCGGCACGATGGCGCCGATGACGGGGATGAAGGTGGGAAGCATGATCGTCGACAGGACGAAGACGGTCCAGAGGACCGCGGCATCGAACGGCAACGTCCATCCGGCCAGCAAGGCGAGAACGGCTGCCGGCGCCGACAGCGTCCGCCGCAGATTGTCGATCATCTTCCAGCGGCCGATCGCCGGCATGGCGCCGCCCGCCATACTGGTAGCGGTGGTCGGTGCAAGACCGAAGATCCACGGCACGAGCTGCCAGTCGCCTCTTGCCCAGCGGTGGTGGCGGAGGGCGGCGACGTCGTAGCGGGCAGGGAACTCGTCTACGACCTCGACATCGGAGGCGAGTCCGGCGCGGGCGAAGACGCCCTCGAACAGATCGTGACTAAGGAGCGTCGAGTCCGGCACTCGGCCGGTGAGAGCAGCCTCGAAAGCGTCGACGTCGTAGATGCCCTTGCCGGTATAGGAGCCTTCGCCGAACAGATCCTGGTACACGTCGGAGACGGCGGAGGCGTAGGGGTCGATACCACCCACGCTGGAGAAGACGCGCTGGAAGAGCGAGCCCTCGCGGCCGATGGGCAGCGACGGCGTGACGCGCGGCTGCAACATCGCATGGCCTTCCACGACCCTGCCGGCGACTGCGTCGAAGCGGGGCCGGTTGAGCGGATGCGCCATCTTCCCGATCAGCCGACGGACCGTGTCGCGCGGCAGCTTCGTGTCGGCGTCGAGCGTGATGACGTAGCGGACATCCGCGGCCACGGTGGGCGGCTGCCCGTTGAGGCTCAGGAACGTGGTGTCGGCCGCGCCGCGCAGGAGCTGGTTCAGTTCGTGAAGCTTGCCGCGCTTGCGCTCCCAGCCCATCCATCGCCCCTCGCCTGCGTTCCAAACCCGCCGGCGGTGGAGCAGCAGGAAGCGTTGGCCGCCGGGCGCCGGGCCGTGGCGCCGGTTGAGCCGAGCGATGCCCTCCACTGCAGCCGCAAGGAGAGCCCCGTCACCCGCGACGTGCTCGGTCGCGGCATCGACCCAATCTGATAGCAGCGCGAAATGGAGGTCGCCTTCCAGGCTCGCGAGGTGGTGGATCTCCAGCCGCTCGACCTGCTCTTCGATAGTCTCGCGTGTCGTGAGCAGCGTCGGCACCGCGACGAGCGTGCGCAGATGCGAGGGAACACCATTGCGAAGTTCCAAAGCGGGCAGAAGCGTCGCGCCGAAGCCCCGCGTCACGCCGCGGTTCACCAGCGCGACCGCCGCGTCGATGGCGGGGATCGCACCCAGAGCGCCGAGCAGGCTCAGCCATGCCCCGCCGAGCCCCGCCGCAGCCAGGGCGAACAGCGGTAACGCGAGAAGAACCGCGGCGACGGCGGCGATGGCGCTCACGTAGCCGCCAATGCCGAGTGCTCGGTTCAAGTGTCCGAGCCAACTGTGGAGTGGTGGCTGGAAGCCGACCGCCCCTTCGAATGCACGGCGTCCCCCGGCGAGGAGATGATAGCCCGGATCGCCCCGGCGACTTTCCTCCGCGCCCGCGTCTGCAGACCCGGTTCGCTTTGCTGCCAGAACGGCGCTGCGCGCGATGTCGAGTTCCGTGCGGTTCGAACCGCGCGCCAGTTCCTCGATGGCGCTGCGGTAGAGATTGCGCGTCGGGAAATCCATGTCCGGAAAGCTGTTGCTGGCTGCAAGTACTTTGTCGACGAGGCTGATGCGCTCGAACAGCTCCGTCCAATCGATGTCAGAGGTCAGGCGCATGCTCGTGATGATGTTGCGCATTGTGACAGTCGCGGCACCCTGCCTCTGATGTTCGTCGTGCACGACCGCATCGGTCGTCGTTCCCTGCGCCGCCAGACGCTCGTCGAGCCAGGTCAGCGCAGGGATAGTTCTGGGATCCTGGTCGTGCAGTCTGTGCACCAGTTGGACTGCGAGCGCCCCCGGCAGCGGCGCGCGCTCGTGATCCGCGAATACCACCGCCACCGGTTCGGCGGTGCGCCCGCCCACACCCAACAAACGGTCGGCGAGACCGTCCGCCTCCTGCCGTGCGGTGCTACTGTGGACGATCAGCGCGGCGATGCGCCTGAGGTTTTCGACGAGCACGATCCGCAATGTGATCGCAACCGCCCAGAGTTCGCCGATCGTCAGCGGCTGGACCTCCTGGTAGGCCCCTACGTAGCGGCACAGCATGCCGGGGTCGAAGCGGCTGTCGGTGTGAGCGACGAAGGCCCAAGCCACGCCGAGCACGCGCGGATATCCCGCGAATGGCCCATCGGCGAGCTTGGGGAGTTGCCGGTAATAGCCGTGTGGCAGATCGGAGCGGATCTCGCGGATCTGCCTCTCGACGAGATGAAAGTTGTCGATCAGCCATTCCGCCGCTGGGGTGATCGCGTGTCCCTCGTCGATCGCCTTGGCGATCGTGCGATAAGCGTCGAGCAGCACCGCTGCGTTGTCGGCGAGCCGACCCGCCAGCGGATGGCCCTTGGCAAGCTTCGGTCTCACCGGCTGAGCGACTGCAAGGCTCCGCGCGTGCTCCTCGAGGCGCTCGACGCTGAGGAGCTCTTCGCGAATGGTCTCTCGATTGTCCCAGGGTGACGCCGACGGCGCGCGCCCGAAGGCGAGGCGGATGAGCGTTCTCAAATGGACCTTTCTGCTGCGCGTTGTGTGCGCGTTGAGCCTACAGGCTCAGTTGCGGTCAGCGAATCGGGGTGCTCACCGACCTCGACGGCTTCTTCTCCCACGTTAACACAAATTTGTGTGAATCGGCGTGCAACGGTGGCTCTGACTCACTTTTGGTGCAGGGCGCATCCATCGGGCGAAATGGCGTCCCTTTCCGCGGATCACACGCCATGCGCTCTTCTTAGCGAGGTCCGTTCTTATGCTGGCAGCCTTATTGTCGGGCGCATCGAGGCCGCGCGCTGCGGGATCATCGCTTTGAATCCACCGCAACAAAGCCACTGTACCAAAAGTGGTCAGAGTCAGGCGTGGACGCCGATTGGAGTGCGCCCCTGGTACCGGACAGATTCAGGCGGCGGATTTGACTGTTTGCCGGGCGTGCTGATCCTCGAACTGGGCCGGGCTCAGATATCCGAGCGCGGAGTGGAGCCTGCGGGAGTTGTAAACCTCACCGATGAAGCGGGGCGTGAACTTCAGCGCCCAACTCTTCTGCTGGCGTGAGCGTGACGGTTGCGGCGGTTGTCAATTTGGGAGTCCTCTCGGTGCGAGATGAAGCGGCCAAGTAATCTATTGCTTCGACGCTCCCGGCGCGGCGCTTGGCGCGGAATGCGGTGCGTTTGACTTTCGCGAGTTTTCGCGGCTCTCAGCCGCTGCGCTGGCCCGCACCAGGTCTCGCCATATGACGAGGCGAATGGCGACGGAGACCCTCGGTGAAAGCCATTCGTGTCTGCCAAAGCATGAGGTGCAACGTTGGGTCGCTCGTACGTCGAGCTACCACTTCTTTTTGCCGGGCGCCAAAGCGTCCGGTTTGGCCTGGGCTGTCGATGAGGTAACTACTGAGACGGCGATTTTCTGTTTCGTCTGCTTGGGCTTCTTAGGCTCACGATTGCCTCGTTTTTGACCCTTGCTCATTTACATGCTCCTAACTGGGCGAGGTGCTGCCTCGGAATAGTTCATTGACGACTTAACCGACATTCCTCGGATGACCGGGTTTTCGAGCGTCATAGTAGTCGTTCCGGGCCCCCGCTGCCAGAGCGAAGCGCAGCGATACCCGACTTTGCCCACAAATGCCTTCGAGCATGGTCAAGTCCGGTTCTTGCTGGATAAACGAGTTGGGGATGCGGTGACGGTTCGGCTCACCGCTGGGGCGGTTCGCTCGGCGTGAGCGCGGTCGAGATCGTCGCGCGTGGCCTTCAGTTGACGGCGCTCGAACTCGGTCATCTTGAGGCCGCGCCAACGTTCGGCGGCGCGGATGAGCGCGGCGTACATCAGCTTCAAGACGGCGCGCTCGCCGAAGGCATGCGGGATCACCTTGGTGCGTCGGCGCTCCTCGCCGAACAGCCGCTCGAGCAGGTTCGTCGTCCGCACGGCCCGCCGGTGCGCCAGCGGGAACGTGAGATGCGCGATGCACGCCTCGAAGTCGTCGTCGAGGCAGGCGACCGCGCTCGGCAGCTCGCTGCCATAGGTCGCCACGATGTCGTCGCGCAACAGGCGCGCCAGCGCCGGCGAGGCCGCCTGATAGCAGGCCTGGGCGCGGGCCTTGAACTCCGGCCACAGATCCTCCGGCACCTTGCTCAGCAGGTTGCGCATCTTGTGCGCCAGGCAGCGCCGGCGCATGTCCCCTGCTTTCGCAGGGGCAGGCTCTGGAAGAACTCCTTGCAGCTCGCCGTGTCCTCCTTGGTGCCGGGGGCGAGATGCAGCAGCGCCCTCTTGCCGTCCGCCAGGACGCCCCAGGCCGCCAGCACCGCCTCGCGCGGTTGGCCCAGATGCAGCCGCTCGGCGATGCCGTCGATGAACAGGTAGACGACCTCGAACTCGGACAGGTCCCGGCCGGCGAAGGCCTCGTACTCGGCCCACAGCCGCTCGGTGATCTCGCTCACCGCCGTCCGGCTCAATAGCGACTTGCCGTTCGCGTCGGCGAACAGCGCCTCGATGTCCCGCGTACTCAAGCCCCGCGCGTACATCTCGATCGCCAGCGCCTCCAACTCCTCCGTTCGGCTCCCCAGGAGCTCCCGAATGCGCGAGCGGAACGGCTCGGTGCGATCGGCAACCTGCGGCGCGCTGTACTCGATCGCCCCCTCCGCACTCTTCAGCCGCCCCGTCCGGCAGCCGTTGCGATACCCAGACCCGGGGGCGGCGCCGCGGGCGTAGTAGCCGCGGCCGAGCGCATCGGCCGCCTCGCCCCGCACGACGGCCTGCAGATCGATGACGGTTGCCGGCACGTCTCGCCAGCCGAGCTTCCGGCACGCCTGCAGTCGACGCTGCCCGGCGATCAACAGGCCGTCCGGCCGCACGACGACGGGATGCAACAGCCCGACGCTCTCGATGCTGGCCGCGAGCCCGTTGATGTCTCCGAGATCGCGCCGGCACCGCTTGCCGATCCTGATCTTGCCGATTTTCATGGCGCGGGCGGCGCCGGCGAGCTGGCTTCCTGCTGCGAGGCTTCCGGCGCCGTCTTGCGGTCCATGAGAAGCAGCTCGATGTCGAGCTTCACCATGTCGACCAAGCCCACCATCTGGACGCTCATCGCGTTCCTGCTCGACCAGCGATGCAGCGTGTTGCCGCTGCCCAGGCCGAGGATGAGGACGTGCTCGATCTTGCCGTTGCGCGCCGCCGCCAAGGCCTATGTCAGAACGTTCTCGACCTCGCGCCGGTTCGAGTCGGTGAGATCCACTCCGTTCGGGGGGATCGACATGATCGGTTGCCCTTTTTCGCCCGAGGCCCAGCGGTGAGCGGGCTTGGCCGCCCCTTGGTCCCCCATCCCGTCCTTATCGGCCCAGGCACCCCATTTTTGCGCCCGGAACCGCCACGTCGACGAGCGCCAGGCGAAAAATGGCCGGTACCACCAGGTGCCATCCGGTACCCGCCGCGGAAACACAGGCCGCAGGAGGAGGGGGCCCGTCACAAGCTCGCAATGGGACCCCGCCAGCAAGCGCAGAAATTCCACCGGCCGAAAAATCGCTTTATGCGCGAATTAAAAATTCGCGCGGAATTGTCAGCGGATTTTCCCAGGGAATAATCCGCCCGCGGAAATCCGGAAATCAAACGGAAATTATGCGAGCAGGGTGAGGTAGACAGGTCCGTACATCGAATTTGCCTCTCCGGCGACGCATCGTTGGCGTCGGAATGTCGATCGTGCGTCGAGGAGCGGGTCCCTCGTCGCCGCATTATGCTCGGCCTCGTGGTCTGGGCGCCGGCGTCGAGCTCGAGGGCGGGTCGGTTCTGTCGAGCCGGGCCGAGCTCGAGGGGCTGGCGCGGGCCTCGGTGCCTGTCGATCACGTCGCCGGCGTCGAGATGCTGCTCGTCGAGGCGCCCCTCGCCCTGGTGCTGCGCTCGCTCCTGCGAGCGAAGCGATTTTCCATAATAACGCGTATGCGAATCTCAGTATCGAGCGAAGTCAAGGGCTTAGCCCTACTTCGGCGGCGCAGCATCGGCCTCGATTACCACGGGTTGTGGTTCGGCGCTCTGTAGCAGCGCGGCGTGGGCGGCCGCCACGGCGTTGCCGATTAGCGTTCCGAGCCGCGCCGGCGGTGCCAGCGGAATCGGCGTCGTGCCGGGCCCGCCGGCGAGGTTGAGGTTGAGCTGGTCGCCGTACCGCTGGGGGTGGAGCTTGCTCGCCACCCACTTATACGCATCGACCTTGACCCGAGCCGCTTGGGCGCTGTCCCTATCAGTCGCTTGCTCGGCGACTTCGACGATCCGCTCCACCAGGGCCTCGGCGTAGGCCGCGCGCGCGCGAGTAGGCAGAGGCGAACACGGGATATTTTTCAGGCCAGCACGCCCAGTGCCGGATTGCGTGCGCCGATGGCATACCCTTGAAGGTGGCGATCTCGGACAGGCTGTAGCCGGCCGTGAGCATCGCACAGATGCGGGCTCCTAGTTCGTCGCTGTACGGCACCTTAGCGCCGGTACCGATAGGGGGGCCGCCGCTGCGACGCTCTGGCCCGGGCTGGCGATCGGCGCTGAACCGTGTGGCGATGTCGCGGCGCAGGTCGGCTTGCTTAGTACCGAGCACGGCGGCGCGGCTGTTGGCGCGCTTGGGCTTGGGCATCGTGGTCATGGTGGGGATAGTAGCAGGGGCGCGTGGGTTTGGGAATCGGCGCGCCCCTGCCGTCGAGTTGCCCCGGGGGACCAGGGCGACTGCTCCCTCGGCGACGACGGCGCGCGTGACGGCGGGAGGGATCACGGTTCCCGACCTCGCGGCGCCTCGATGCCCAGCGCCGCCAGCCCGTCGGCCGCCGCCTGGCACCAGCGCCACCCGTACTCTTCCAGGCAAGCCCAGCCTTCGCCGGCATGGACTTCGGCTCCGTCCGGCAAGACGAGCACGCTGTCGCTATAATTGGTGGCGTCCCTGGTGGTGGAGCGGCGTAGGGGATGGATCCCGCGTCGGCGCCGGACTTGAGGGACCGATCCCACGTCCAGGCGCCGCGATGAAAATACATGCCGCATCATGGACGGCATTTTATGGGATGCATCCCGCGCCCCGGGCCGTCGCTCCCTGGTCCGGCGCATTCCCGCGGCCGCTGGCGATGGGCTGCGTGTCGTAATGGGTACTGGCGCAGGCGGGTCGGGAGGCACGGACTCGGCCGGTATCTCAAGGCTCTGTGAGTCAAAGCGCAGGTTATCCTGCTCGCGACGGACCCAGGGGTCGTAGTAGACGACACCATAGGGTCTGGTGCGGTCGAGACCGCGGACCTCGCTCACGGCCCGACAGCGGACCCGCGGCTCGATGCCCTGGCCGGCCTGGGCCTCAATGGCTACAGATTGGATCATTGCCCGCGTGAAGAGGGCTTGTAGTGCGGTGATTGGCCCCACCCCCCGTGGTTTAACTATCTGTGTCCTTGCTACAGGGACCGTGAGATAGCCAGGTTTCGTCCTCACGGTCCTCGCCACACGGACCGTGGGGCATCATTCGGCCGGTCGCTGTCCTTGCTGCGGGGACCGTTGGTCCCTACCACAGGGACCGGCTTTTGGATTTCGGGCGCCGTCCAGCGCATGAAGTCCTTGGTCGGCAGTTGGCCCGCAAACGAGAACTCGGTCAGCACCCACTGCGTCGCGTGCCGTGCCTTGTAATTGAAACTGCCGCGCTGGTGAGGCCGTATGAAGCCGCGATCTGCCAACTCCCGGAAGGCCGCATGTGCGCGGTCCTTGCCGGTGTCGATCCGAAGGGCCGCTTGCCGCACGCTAAGGAAAATCTCGCCGTTGTTCTCGCCATTGAACAGATCATAGAGCTCGATGAGCAGACATCGCGCCGCGAGGCTCAAGCTCCGCCATGCAGCGGATTTCAAGAGCCATCGGTGCAGTCGGACGTGCTTGCTATCGCCGCCGCTCCGGCCGGTGGCGTCGGCCTTGCGGCGGCGTTTAGCCAGGGTGCTCACGCGCGCTCGACGGCGGCACAGGGTGAAACTCTGGCAGTGCATGAAGGAAGGTCAGGGCCGCCGCCACTGCGCCGGGAGGCCGCATCTTGACGCTCATTAGAGCGCGACTTTCGGCCTGAAGGTTTCGAGCCGGCGCAACCAGTCGGCCTCGTCGTCGTCCGTTATGATGGTCCGCTTTCCGACCTTCTTAGCCGTGAGCTGTCCGGTCGATATCAACCTGTAGATTGTGGAGCGGCCCAGATCGTGGTCCTTGCCAAACTTGTGGATGCTCTTGCTGCTGCGCTGCTTCATTGGCTCAGTCCTCCGAGTGCATACGGCCCTTGGTAACCAAGTGCGTTTGGGACTGAGTAAGGTCAATTGCCTACGTTCCCCCATGATACAAGACAATTCATATGCAGAGTTCGATCCCCTAGAGGGACCGAATTCCTCACTACTTGATTAGATTTTGCCTCAGCTCACCTACGGCGAGACGATTCGCAACCTCAAGTTGACCGGGACCGGGCGATGGTTGGATGGTCTCAATGACAGCCTTGAGAAACGGCGCCCAACTCGACTTGTAGGAATGTTTCGGGCGCACGCTGGCATGAGCGGCATAAATTCGAGCCAACTGCTTCGCCAGCCGGTTGAGCGCAGTGTTACTCGTTGGGCCGGACTTTCCGGGAGCCAATTCGACGCGAACTTTCTCTGCCCAGCCTTGGCACTGCCGCGCTGCCTCTGAGAGCAGAGCGAGCCGCTGACGGCCGCGCGTGTCGACATCAGGAAAAGGGGTCTCGTTCAGCGGCGACTTGTCTGTGTGAAACTCGTCCCACCCAGCAACATTCACCAGGTGTTGAAGGGAAATCGGGTCAAGCGCGTTGATAGCCGCTTCCAGTGCGCCCGCCGCCTCCTGGACCTGCCCCAGAGCTGCCGATATCTCTCTAGGCTTAGGTGCGCCTTGCAGATTGGTGCGATGAAGGTAATAGAGCCGGAGACATTCCTCGATCGCGGCAAACGCATTGTCACGGGAAGCTACGTCCGTGCCCCGCAATGCGGGTAGAGGGTCCAAGATTGCCTGTTTCTGTTCGTCGGTCAGCACAATGGAGGGAGCATCACGAATATCTTTGGGTCGCCACTCTGTGCGTGGACGGATCTTTCGTGGCATCTCGCACCTCAGTTCGTTACGCCCACCATGGGGGAGAAACGCGGCAGCCGGTGCAGTGCCGGGGTTTCGGGGATCAGCCTAGCCGCGCCAACTCTAGCCTAACGCGAGTCGGCGCGGACTTCAGCCCTTGCGCGGCTTCAGTGGCTCGACATTGCCGCTCTCGACGATGCCCAGCCTGGGGAGCCCGGCTCGGATGGCGTCGGCGATGTAGGACGGCGCCAGGTGGGCATAGTGCCGTTCCGTCATGCGCGTGTCGGCATGGCCTAGTTGCCGGGCGATGACGGGGAGGGGCACGCCGCGCATGGCAAGCGTCGAGCCGTAGGTATTTCGAGAGCAGCACGATCCCGAACGCGGCAACGTATCATGGTGTGACACGGCGATGCCTCTTGCGGGCTCGCCGGCGTCGGCTCGGGCTCCGACAGGCCGGGCGAACCTCCCGGTCGAGCACGGCCACGGCCCGGTCCAGCTCCTCGACGGCAAGGTAGGCATACCGCATGGTCATTTCGATCTGGCGGTGGCCTAGCAGCTTCGCGACCTCGATGAGGGGGACGCCCGCCCGCACGAGCTTGGCGGCATAGGTGTGCCGTAGATCGTGCATCCTCACGTCCGCCAATCCGGTGGCCCGGCGAACCGGACGCCACAGGAGCTGATAGTTCGAAATCGGAATGCGCTCGCCCCGTCGGCAGAACAGCGCGCCATATTTCGTGTAGATCGTCTTTCGCGCCGGTTCGGAGAAGACGAGGCTGTCGAGGCCTCCGGCGGTCGCCCCCAGGCGCCGGAGCACGGCCGTGACCCGCTTCGGAAGCGGCACGGAGCGGGTCTCGCCATTCTTCGTCTTGGTGAAGTGGACCACGGCGCGAGGCCTCCGCCTCAAGTCAGCGTCCCGCCAGGTGAGGGAGAGCGCCTCGTTGAGCCGGGCTCCGGTGTCGAGCATGAACACGACGAAGTCCCGGAGCAGCGGCGAGCAGGCGCGGATCAGACGTGTCTCTTCCTCCGGGGCGAGGTAACGGTTCTTGAACGGCCTGGTCCGGTTCAACCGGATGTACGGGGGCGTCTCGAGCTCACCCCACGCGTAAGCCTTGTTGAGAACGGCGCGGAGAAGCGAGAGCAGGCGGTTGGCGCTCTCGGGCGTCATCTGCCGGAGCAGCCAATGGTTGAACTCGGCGACCGTCGCCCATTTCGCGGTGTGCCTCAGCGAGGCGTTGCAGCCGAAATAGCCGACCAGCCGCTCAAGGCGATACAGCTCGTTGGCGACCGAGCCCGTGATCGTCCCGTCGGGTCGGCGGCGCTTGGTCAGCATGACCGTCTCGACGTACCGATCCACCGCCTCGCCGAGGACCATCGGCCTCGCGCGGCGCCCGCCGGAGCGCCCGGGCGGGTGTTCGACCGCCTTCCTCTGCGCCAGGAATCCGTTGCGGATGCGGCTGGCGACGGCCAGCGCCTTGCCCTTGTGCGTCTGCTCGGTGGAGTAACGGTGCCGTGCCCGGTCGAAATAGAAGCAGACCCACCATACATGCCCGCGCCGATACAACGACACCGCTCGCCTCCCTTAAGGGAATCATCGCGCGGCGATGATTCCCCAAGGCGGGCGCCCCGACCACGGCGCCGATCTTGGATTGCTGCGGGCAGGAGATGGTGCCGCCGGGCAGGATTGAACTGCCGGCCCCGCCCTTACCAAGGGCGTGCTCTACCACTGAACTACGGCGGCCCGGATTAGGGGCCGAACGTTGCCATACACAGGGTTAACGAGACAATAGAAACCAGAAACTCCTGCAGAACCCTCGACAATCTCACCGGTCTGCGACCGAGCGCCCTCACTCGGCGCTACGCTCCCAAGCGACGGCGCTCGAACCGTGATCCGTGACTGCGGACGGCCAGCCGCCCCCTACTCGCAGGCGATGTCTTTGAAGTTCGGCCGATTGTGGTCGGCCGAGGGCGTATAGCCCGTGCATCCCTTGCGCAAGGCCGCGACGGTGGCGCTGAAGATCGGGATTATCACGCCGCCCTCCTCGGCGATCATCCGCTGCGCCTGCTGGTAGAGCTTGCGCCGCGCCGATGCATCCAGTGTGCCCGCCGCCTCGTCGAGCAGGGCGTCGTAGTCGTCGCGGAAGAAGTGGGTTTCGTTCCATTCCGCGCCCTTCCGATAGGCCACGGCGAGCGCGATCGGCGTCGGCCGCATGCCCCAGGTGGAGATGGCGAACGGCTTCTTGAGCCAGATTGTGTCCCAATACTCCGCCGCCGGCCCGACGACGAGGTTCACGGTAATGCCGGCCTCGGCCGCCATCTGTTGATACGCCTGCACCATCGGCATCGAGCCGGGGTACAGTTCGGTGGTATGCAGGTCGACCGTGATGCCGTCGGGGTAGCCGGCCTCGGCGAGGAGTTGCTTCGCCTTCGTCACGTCGCGAGGGATGATGTCGCTGCGGTAGGCGTCGGGCGAGTTCGGCAGGATCGGGTTGTCGTTGCCCGGAATGCCGAATCCGAGGAGCGCCGTCTGGACCATGGCCTCGCGATCGATGACGAGCTTCATCGCCTGGCGCACCCGTACGTCGGTGAACGGCGGGGTGTCGATGAACATGCCCATGGTCAGGGCCGAACCGCCCTTGGCCGTGGTGAGCGTGATGTCCGGGTTCTCCTTGAGCGTGGTTATCGTCGAGGGATCGATGACCGTAACGACATCCGCCTCGCCCGAGAGGATCGCCGCGACGCGCGAGACGGGCTCGCTGACGGCGGACAGCTCGATGCAGGCCGATTTCGGCAGGCCCGCGCGCCAGTAGTTTGGATTGCGGTGGAATACCCGCCTCACCTGCTCCGGTGTCAGCTCGGCGAGGGTAAACGGTCCAGTGCCGACGGGATGAAAGCGTATTTCCTCCGTCGTGGCGCCTTTCTTCACCACCATGCCGTGCTTGCTGGCGAGCACCGACGACAGCTCGACGATCGGCGATTCAAGCGTGACCTTGACGGTGTGCTCGTCGACCGCCTGGAAGTTCTCCGGCTTGATGCCGGTGATCTCGCCCGCGGCGGGCGACGCCGTGGCCGGATCGAGGAGGCGCCGGAAGCTGTAGACTACGTCGTCGGCGGTCAACGGCGTGCCGTCGTGGAACGTCACGCCCTGACGCACGCGGAAGGTCCACTCCGTGCCGTCCGCATTCGACTCCCACGATTCCGCGAGCACGGGGACCGGCTGCATGGCGTCGTCGGCGTCGATGAAGGGTTCGAAAACCATGCGTGCGTGATACACGTCGGACAACGAGAGCAAGACGGCCGGATCGCCCGTCATCGTCGCGGCGTTCCAATCGGTGCCTACGACCCGCACGCAATCTTCGGCGGCGCGCGCCGGACCGCCGGCGATCCCGGCGGCCAACGACAGCGCCGCGATTGCGGCGCCGGTCAAATACCTGCCCATGTGGTCCTCCCTCGGTACCCTGGGTCGCGCCAGACGGCATTGAGCCGAGCTTTCCCTGATGGGCGGCGCGAAACCCGGTGCCGAGAGCAATGATGCCTCGTCCGGGATGCCTGGACAAGCATTATCTGGGGAATCCCAAGTCCGGGAGGGCCATGTTCGAAGGTCATGGCAGCGACAGGCCGCCTTCACCGTGTTTCAGATTGTCGCAGGGAGCCCGGATGGCTACTCTGACGCTCGGAACCGAGGTTCATTTGGGGAATGTCGATTGAGCGCGTTGGCGACCCACGGACATGACGGGCGGCGACGATGAGCGGCGGACGCAAGCTGAGGTCGCAGGCGTGGTTCGGCGGCGAGGGCCGGGACGCCATGATGCATCGAAGCTGGATGAAGAACCAGGGGCTGCCGCACGACCAGTTCGACGGGCGGCCGGTGATTGGCATCTGCAACACCTGGTCGGAGCTGACGCCCTGCAACGCGCACTTCCGCAAGATCGCCGAGCACGTCAAGCGCGGGGTGTACGAGGCCGGCGGTCTGCCGCTCGAGTTTCCGGTGATGTCGCTCGGCGAATCCAACTTGCGGCCAACGGCCATGCTGTTCCGCAACCTGGCCAGCATGGACGTCGAGGAGTCGATCCGCGGCAATCCGATCGACGGCGCGGTCTTGCTGGTGGGCTGCGACAAGACCACGCCCTCGCTGCTGATGGGGGCGGCGAGTTGCGACGTGCCGGCGCTCGCGGTGTCCGGCGGGCCGATGCTGAACGGGCGCTATCGCGGGCGCGAAATCGGCTCGGGCACCGACGTGTGGCGGTTCAGCGAGGAGGTGAAGGCGGGGCGCATGAGCGTCGCCGACTTCCTCGACGTGGAAGCCTGCATGAGCCGCTCGGCGGGCCACTGCATGACCATGGGCACCGCCTCGACCATGGCCTGCATGGTCGAGGCCCTGGGCATGGGCATGCCGGAGAACGCGGCGGTCCCGGCGGTCGACTCCCGCCGCTACGTGTTGGCGCAGATGGCCGGCCGGCGCATCGTCGACATGGTGCGCGAGGACCTGCGCATGTCGAAGGTGCTGACCCGCGCCGCCTTCGAGAACGCCATTCGCGTCAACGCCGCCATCGGCGGCTCGACCAACGCGGTCATTCACCTGCTGGCGCTGGCCGGGCGCATCGGCGTCGAGCTCACGCTCGACGATTGGGACCGGCTCGGCCGCGCCGTGCCCACCATCGTCGACCTGATGCCGTCGGGCCGGTTCCTGATGGAGCAGTTCTATTACGCCGGCGGCCTGCCCGTGGTGCTGCGGGCGCTGGGCGAGGCGGGACTGCTGCATCGGGACGCGCTCACCGTCAACGGCCGCACCATTTGGCAGAACTGCGCCGAATCCCGGAACTACGATCCCGAGGTAATCCGCCCGCTCGACAAGGCGCTCACCGCGGAAGGCGGCATCGCGGTCTTACGCGGCAACCTGGTGCCGAACGGGGCGGTGCTGAAGCCCTCGGCGGCGACGCCGGCTTTGATGCAGCATCGCGGCCGCGCCGTGGCGTTCGAGACCATCGAGCACTACAAGCAGCGCATCGTCGATCCAGCGCTCGCAATCGACGCGAGTTCGGTCATGGTGCTGAAAAACTGCGGGCCGCGCGGCTATCCCGGCATGGCGGAGGTCGGCAACATGGGCCTGCCGGCGAAGCTGCTCAAGAAGGGCGTCACCGACATGGTGCGCATCTCCGATGCCCGCATGAGCGGCACCGCTTACGGGACCGTGGTGTTGCACGCGGCACCCGAGGCGGCGGTGGGCGGGCCGCTGGCGCTGGTCGAGGATGGCGACGAGATCGAGCTCGACGTCAAGGGTCGACGGCTGACGCTGATAGTGCCGGACGCGGAGCTGGCGCGGCGGCGGCAGGAGTGGGCGTCGCCGGCGCCGGCCATGACCGGCGGATACCAGAAGCTCTACATCGACCACGTGTTGCAGGCCGACCGGGGCTGCGATATGGACTTTCTCGTGGGCAAGCGCGGCGCCGCCATACCGCGAAATTCCCATTGAGCGGCCGGCGCCGAGGAATCGCCATGCGTCTCGTCCAGTTCCTCGAACCCGATGGCGCGCGCCGCGTGGCCATCTCCGATGCCGAGCCGGGCCGCCTCGTCGTTCTCAAAGGCACCCGCACCGCTTACCAGTTGGCCACGGCGGCGATCGCCACGGGACGGCCGATGGCGTCGCTTGCGGCCGAGCGCGCGGGGCGCGCACGGCGCAGCTACGACGAGACGATCGCGGCCAAGCGTTTGTTGCCGCCGCTGGATCACGAGGAGCCGGCGCGCTTCCTTGTCACCGGCACGGGGCTTACCCACCTCGGCAGCGCCGATGCGCGCGACAAGATGCATGCCGCTGCCGGCGGCGACGAGGCGGCGCTCACCGATTCGATGAAGATGTTTCGCATGGGCCTCAAAGGCGGCAAGCCCGGGCCTGGCAAGATCGGGATCCAGCCCGAATGGTTCTTCAAGGGGGTCGGGACCTGCGTCGTGCCGCCCGAGGCGCCGTTGCCGATGCCAAGCTTCGCGCTCGCCGGCGGCGAGGAGGCGGAGATCGTCGGGCTCTACATCGTGGCGCCGGACGGCGGTCCGCGCCGTGTCGGATTCTGTCTCGGCAACGAGTTCTCCGACCAGGTGACCGAGGCGCAGAACTACCTCTACCTCGCCCACTCCAAGTTGCGCGCCTGCTCGCTGGGCCCGGAACTGCTGCTGGGCGAGCTGCCGGCCAGCGTCGTGGGCACCTCGCGCATCGTGCGCGACGGCAAGACGCTGTGGCAGGACGAATTCCTGAGCGGCGAGGACAACATGTCGCACTCGATCCGCAACCTCGAGCACTACCACTTCCGCTATTCGATGTTTCGCCGGCCGGGGGATGTGCATGCCTATTTCTTCGGCGCCGCGGTCTTGAGCTGCGCCGCCGGCGTCGAGACCAGGCCGGGCGACCGCTTCGAGATCGAGGCAGCGGCGTTCGGCCGCCCCTTACGCAACGAACTGGGGCGGGAACCGGACGCCGGGACGGTAACGGTGCGGCCGCTTTAGAAACAAGATCGGTCGCGTGACCGCCGAGCCAAAGGGTCACGTGAGAACAACCTGACACAGGGAGAGAACACATGGCGACGAACGGATTGAAACGGCTCGGCTGGGCCGCGGTCGCGGCTGCGGCCGTGCTCGGTTTCGCGCAAGCAGGGTCGGCCAAGGAGCTGCGGGTCATGGCCTGGCAGGGCTATGCCGACGACGACTGGGTGAAGGCGTTCGAGGCCGAGACCGGCGCCGACGTGAACGTGGTCTTCATCGGCACCGACGACGAGATCTGGGCCAAGATGAAGGGCAGCGAGGGCAAGGACTTCGACGTGTTCGCGGTCAACACGGCGCAGCTCCAGCGCTATATCGACGCCGGGCTCACCACGCCCATCGACCCCGGCAAGCTGGCGAACCAGCAGCAGACGCTGGCCCGCTTCCAGGACCTGACCAAGGTCAGCGGCGTCATGCGCGACGGCAAGGTGCACGGCATTCCGTTCGCCTTCGACGCCATCGGCATCATCTACGACGTGGACAAGGTACAGCCGGCGCCGACCTCGATGAGCGCGCTGTGGGACCCGAAGTACAAGGGCAAGGTGCTGGGTTACGACAACGGCGAGCACAACTTCTCGGTCACCGCGCTCACCATGGGCGCCGACAACCCGTTCAAGCTGTCCGAGGCGCAGCTTGTCGACGCCAAGGCCAAGTTGATCGAGCTTAAGAACAACGTCCTGAGCTTCTACACCACGGCCGACGAGGCACTGCAACTCTATCAGAACAACGACGTGGCGCTGATCTTCGCCAACTACGGCCAGCAGCAGGTGAAGATGATGAAGGACGCGGGCGCCAACATCCAGTACGTGAACCCGCAGGAAGGCGCGCTGGCTTGGCTCGACACCTGGGCGATCACCAGCGGTGTGCGGGACGTCGATCTCGCCCATCAGTGGATCGACTTCCTGTTGCAGAAGCAGATCGGCCAGCAGTTATCGGAGCGCACGGGCTTCGGCAACACCTCGGTGCCGTTCGCCAGCGCCGGCGAGTCCGACAAGATCGTCTGGCTCGAGGCGGTGGAGGACCCGACCAAGCGTTCCGATCTGTGGAACGAGGTCAAGGCGGCGCAGTAGTCCGGCGCCAGTCGCAGCCGTTCCGGCCGGTGCCGGGACGGCTGCCGCGTTCCCGCAGGCCGTGACATGACGGAGGAAGCGAGCGTCCTGCTGGAGCTGAAAGCCGTCGACAAGCGCTACGGCGACGTCGAGGTCCTGCGCAACTTCGATCTCGCGGTGCGCGACCGCGAGTTCATGACCGTGCTGGGGCCGAGCGGTTCGGGCAAGACGACGGTGTTGCGCCTGATCGGCGGGTTCACCGAACCGACGCGGGGCAAGATTCTCCTGGACGGCAGGGACATCGCGGGCGTGCCGATCAATCGCCGACCCTTCAACACGGTGTTCCAGGATTACGCGCTGTTCCCGCACCTCACCGTCGAGAAAAACGTCGGCTACGGGTTGATGGTGCGCGGCCTGGCGAGACCTGAGATTCGGGCGCGCGTCGGGGAGACGCTGAAGCTGGTGGCGCTGGAGGAGTTCGCCGAACGCTATCCCGCGCAGTTGAGCGGCGGGCAGCGCCAGCGCGCGGCGCTTGCCCGCGCCATCATCTGCCAGCCGAGGCTGATCCTGCTGGACGAGCCCTTGGGCGCGCTCGACGCGGCGCTGCGGCGCCAGATGCAGGGCTTCCTGAAGCGCTTGCAGAAGGACATCCGCACCACCTTCCTGTTCGTCACCCACGATCAGGAGGAGGCGGTCACCATGGCCGACCGCATCTGCGTGATGAACAAGGGGTCGATTGTGCAGATCGGCACGCCGCACGACATCTACTACCGGCCCGACAGCGAGTATGTCGCCCGCTTCTTCGGCGACAACAACCTGATCGAGGGAACCCTCGGCGGCACCGGCGGCCGCTGGCGCGTGACCACGCCGATCGGCGAGTTCGCCTGCGCCGCCCACGACGGGCGGCCGGCGAATGGCACGGCGGTCAAGCTCGTGGTCCGACCGGAGGCGATTCGGTTCGCACCCCTCGGCGCTGATTGCGACAACCACGTCAGGGTGCGCGTCGATGATATCGGCTTCGTCGGTGCGCTGTCGCAGGTGACGGTGCGGCCGCTGGCGCACCCCGACATCGCGCTGATGGTGAAGTTGAAGAGCCGGGTGACGGGCCTGCCGCTCGGCATCGGCGCCGAAACCGACATCGGCTGGAGTGCCGAGGAATGCCGAATCGTCTCGACCTGAGCGGGGTGGGTCGGGGCGTCGGCGCGCCGGCCCGCGCGGCGCTGACGGTCCTCAACTACGGCCTGCCGGCCTTCTTCATCCTGATCCCGCTGCTGCTGTTCCTCGCCCAAAGCTTCTTCTACGTGGCCGAGGGCGACATCGTGTACCGGCCGACGCTGGTCAACTACGTGCGGTTCTTCGCCGACGACGTGTTCGTGCCGACATTCTTGCGCACCTGCCTGCTGGCGCTCGGCGTCGCCGCGATCGCCGTGCTGCTGGGCTATCCGGTGGCATTGCTGCTGGCGAACCTGTCGGAGCGATTACGCTATGCGCTCACGCTGGTGTTCGTCATTCCGCTGCTGATGAGCTACATCATCAAGATCTATGCGATCCGGGCCATTCTCGGCGGCAACGGCTTCCTCAACCGCATCCTGCTCCAGCTCGGCATCATCGACGAGCCGTGGACGTTCCTGGTCTTCAACCTGAGAGCGGTGCTGGTGACGCTCGCCGTACTGTTGATCCCGTTCACCATCCTGCCGATCTTCATCGCCCTGGAGAGGATTCCGCGCAATCTCCTCGACGCCTCGGCCGATCTCGGCGCCTCGTCCTGGCAGACCTTCCGCAAGGTGGTGCTGCCGCTCAGCCTGCAAGGGACCGTGGTCGGCGCGTCGTTCACCTTCGTGCTGGCGCTGGGCGATTTCCTCACGCCGCAGATGGTGGGCGGTCAGAGCGGCTTCACCTTCGGGCGCATCATCTACAGCCAGTTCGGCATGGCATTCAACTGGCCGTTCGGCGCCGCGTTGTCGGTCATCCTGCTGATCGCGGTGCTGGCGGCGATCGCGCTGGCCGGACGCCTCACGCGACGGCCGTACCGAACATGATGCGGCTTACCTGGCCGGTGAAAACCGGATTGGCCGCGGTCGCGGGCTTCGTGCTGCTGCTGCTCTACGGCCCGCTGTTCGTCGCCGTTTTCTTTTCCTTTTTCGCCATGAGGAAGAACCGGGTGCAGTGGGACAGCTTCTCCGTCGACGCCTACGCGGCGCTTACCCGCAACGAGGGCATCATCGACGCGCTCACCAACACGCTGTTGGTGGGGGTCTCGGCGGTGGCGCTGGCGCTCGCGGTCGGCACCCTGCTGGCCTTCCAGTATCACGGCAGCCGCCACCGGGCGCGCGAGCTGTTGCAACTCGTCGTCTTCATGCCGTTCCTCATGCCGCCCATCATCACCGGACTGTCGCTGCTCATCTTCTTTCGCCAGATCGATCTCGATCGTTCGCTTTTCACCGTGGTCATCGGCCACGCGGTGTTCGTGCTGGCGCTGGTCTATCGCACGGTGCTGGCGCGCCTCCAGGCGCTGAGCGAAAGCCTGGTCGAGGCCTCCCTCGACCTCGGCGCCAGCCAATGGCAGACCTTCCGTTACGTGCTGATGCCGAATCTGGCGACGGCCATGGCCTCGGCCGCGATTCTGTCTTTTGCCCTGTCCTTCGACGAGACCCTGATCACGCTCCTGGTGACGGGCACCAAGAACACGCTGCCGCTGCGCCTGTGGGCCATGATGCGGTTGGGCTTCACACCCGATATCAACGCCTTGGTGACCCTGGTGCTGGCCAGCACCACGGCGCTTTGTCTGGTCGCCGTGCGCTTCCTCGGCTTGCCGAAGACCGGCACGGCGGAATGAACGTCAGGGGAGTCGCAGCATGAACAGCTTCGCCAGCTACCCGAGCCTCTCGGGGCGCGTCGTCTTCATCACCGGCGGTGGGTCGGGCATCGGCGAGAGCCTGGTCGAGCACTTCTGCGCCCAGGGCTCACGCGTCGCCTTCGTCGACATCGCCGAGGGGCCGTCGCGCAAATTGGTGAAGAAAATCGCCGCCGGTGCGCCGGCGCCGATGTTCGTTCCTTGCGACCTGCGCGACATCGAGGCACTGCGCCGGGCCATTGATCGGGTGCGCAAGAAGCTGGGCCCGATCCGGGTGCTGGTCAACAACGCCGCCAACGACGACCGGCACAAGGTGGCGGACGTCACGGTCGACTACTGGAACGACCGCATTGCCGTCAACCTGCGCCATCAGTTCTTCGCCGCCCAGGCGGTCCACCTCCAGATGAAGGCGGCCGGCGGCGGCTCGATTGTCAACTTCGGCTCGATCAGTTGGCTGAACAGCGAGGGCAATTATCCCTGCTACACCACCTCGAAGGCGGCGGTCGCGGGCTTGACCCGCGGGCTCGCCCGCGACTTCGGGCCCGACAACATCCGGGTTAATACCGTCGTGCCCGGCTGGGTGATGACCCGGCGCCAGGTCGAGCTGTGGCTGGACGAGGCGGGCGAGCGGCAGATCGCCGAGCTGCAATGCCTCAAGGACAAGGTCTATCCGCCCGACATCGCCCGCATGGTGCTGTTCCTGGCGGCCGACGACAGCCGCATGTGCACGGCCCAGGACTTCATCGTCGACGGCGGCTGGGTGTGATTCACGATGCGGAGGGAGTTGCGAGCCATGACCATCGACCAACGCCTGATCGGCGCGGCACGGGAAAAGCTCTACACCGGCGTCATCTCCGACGTGCTCGACGGCCTCGATTGCTGGGAGCACGCGATGGTGCCTTCGGTGCGCCCGGTGGACGACGGCCTGGTGCTGTTCGGCCGGGCGCGCACCGGCCTCTACATGCCGGTGTTCCATGTGGCGCCGGCGGTGAACCCATACGAGCGCGAGATCGCCCTGGTGGACGATCTCAAGGCCGACGAGGTCGCGGTATTCGCGTGTCCGCAGAGCGGGCGCATCGGCCCCTGGGGCGAGCTGCTCAGCACGGCGGCGCGGGCGCGCGGGGCGGCGGGCTGCGTCACCGACGGCCTGGTGCGGGACGTGCGCCTCATCCGGGAGATGAAGTTCCCGGTGTTTTGCGGCGCCATCGGCCCGCTCGACAGCAAGGGCCGCGGCATGTGCATGGAGATCGACGTGCCGGTGGTGTGCGGCGGCGCGCGGGTAGCGCCGGGAGACTGGATCTTTGCCGATGTCGACGGCGTGGTGGTAATCCCGGAGGCGCTGGCCGAGCGAGCGCTCATGCTCGGCCTGGAAAAAGTCGCCAGCGAGAACACGGTGCGCGCTGAGTTGGCGGCGGGTCGGCCGCTCAAGGAGGTGTTCGCCCGCCACAACATTCTATGATCGGCGGGCGGCGATGGCGGTGATCGAGGAGTTCTACGGGCGGCTCGAGGACGGCGACGTCCACCGGTTCACCCTGACCAATGGTGCCGGGTCGATGGCGCGCGTCATCACCTACGGGGCGCGGCTGGTCGAGATGCGGGTCCCGGGCCGCGATGGCCGCCCGGCGGACGTGGCGCTCGGCTACGGCCGGTTGGAGGGATACCTCGCCGACCGCGACGGCTATCTCGGCGCCACCATCGGGCGCTACGCCAACCGCATCCGGGGTGGACGCTTCGTCCTCGACGGCAATGCGTACCGGCTTGCCTGCAACGAGCCGCCGCACCACCAGCATGGTGGCGTGCGCGGCTTCGACAGCGTGGTATGGAACGGCGTGGCCGATCCGGCCGGCAATGCGGTGTTCATGTCCCGTCGTTCGGGGGACGGCGAGGAGGGCTTTCCCGGCGCCCTCGACGTCCGCGTGGTCTATCGACTGACCGAGGCGAACGAGCTGGCAATCGAGATGACCGCGACCACGACCAAGCCGACGGTCGTCAACCTCGCGCATCACAGCTATTGGAACCTTGCCGGCGAGGGGACCGGCGACGTGCTGGACCACGTCCTCGAGATCGCCGCGGATGCCTATACGCCGACCGACGCGGCGCTGATCCCGACGGGCGAGATCGCGCCGATCGCCGGCACGCCGCTCGATTTCACCGCCGCCAAGCCGATCGGCCGCGACATCGCGCGCGTCTTCGGGCCGGTCGGCTACGACCACAACTTCGTGCTGCGCGGAATGGCCGGCACGTTGCGCCGGGCGGCCCGCCTCGTCGATCCCGCCTCCGGCCGCGAGCTGGAGCTGCTGACCGACGAAGTCGGACTACAAGTTTACACCGCCGGTCACATGAACGGGATGCACCTCGGCAAATCGGGGCGCCCCTACGGCCGCTTCGCCGGCGTCGCGCTCGAAACCCAGAAATTCCCGGATGCGCCGAACCGCCCGAACTTTACCTCGGCGCGCCTCGACTCGGGCGAGACCTACCGCCACGTCGTACTACTCAGGTTTTCGGTCCCTTCGGCCGACGAGCCGGCGGCGTAGGCTCCAGGCGCCTCACGGCTATTCGGCGGCGGCCGATGCGACGCCGCCGAGCGTCTCCAGGCGTTGGGCCAGCTCTCGGACCGCCGCCTCGTCGAGCGGCCGGAGCGGGAGCAGGATCCAATCGCGCGGCACTCGCTCCCACACAACTATCGCCGATGGCCTTGTCTCTAGGGGATAATCGCGAAGGGTTAACGAGACAATAGGATTGGTTCTGACTCCGGGCGGCGCCTGGATGCGGCCGTTTGTTCATCGACGACCGGGGCATTTGGCGCAACGCCTGGGGCATGTTGAAGCGGTACGGCGCAGTAGCTCCTATCGACGCGCCATCCGCCGCCGAGGTCTACCGCGGGCGGGGCTTCAACGCCGCGACGTTGCCGCCCTCGACAATGCCGAGGTTCGGGAACCCAGCGCGGATGGCGTCGGCGATGTAGGATGGTGCCATGTGGGCGTAGTGCTTTTCCGTCATGCGCGTGTCGGCATGGCCTAGCTGCCGGGCGATGACGGGCAGAGGCACGCCGCGCATCGCCAGCATCGAGCCGTGAGTGTGGCGCAGGATGTGGAAGCTCACGGCCGGCGCAATCCTGGCCCGCTTGCAGGCTTCGCGCATGGGGCGCTGCTGGTGCGCCCGCCGCCACGGGTTGCCGTCGGGGCGCGCGAACATAGGGGCGTCGCCCGGCCGCCCCGCGGTGGCGTCGGCAAAGAACCGCTGCCCTTCATCCGTCAGCACGACGTGGCGGGGCTTGCCGCTCTTGCTGGTGCGCACCGCCACCGTGCCGGAGTCGGGGTTGAAATCGGCAACCCGCATGGCGGCCAGCTCGCCATAGCGGCAACCCGTCAACAGCGCCGCCCGCACCATCGGTCGGAAATCGGGCGAACAGGCATTGACCAGTCGGACGCACTCCGCCTCGGTGAGGTAGCGCACCACCGGGGCGTCAACCTCGCGGAACGGCTTGACCGGCCGCCATGTCGCATCGGTTTCCACCTTGCCCTCGCGCCAGGCGTGATTGAGAGCCGCTTTCAGCACCGTCAGGATGCGATTCGCGGTGGCCTTGCGGCGGCGCTTGGCGTCGGGGTCGGCCGTCTCCGGTGCCTTGCGGTGGCGCAGGCCCTTGCCACGCCGCGAGCGCACGCGGGCCGGGGCCTTCGCCAGCTTGGTATGCCAGTCCTTGAGCGCCGCCGTGGCGAGCGCCGCGACCTCGTTTTCGCCGAGGGCCGGCAGGATATGGGCGTTCACGACGGCGCGGGTGTCGTCGAGCGCCTTCCGATGGTCCGCGTACCACGCCAGATAGTCCCGCATGACGTCCGCTACCGTGTAGGGCGCGCCCTTGGGGACGTCGCCCGTTTCCGGGTCCAAGCCACGCTCCCCTCGCGTCTCGGCAACGTGCCACCGGCGGGCCGCCTCTTGCGCCTGCCGGTAGTCCAGCACGGCGGCGCCGTCGGCGTCCTGCGTGTCGTCGGCCAAGCCTAGTCCGCACTCCCGATAGGAACCGCCCGCCGTTCGCCTTCTGGCGGCCCAGGAACCGCCTTCTCGGCGTCGGCGGTATCCCAGGTGTAGCCCCTTGTCCAACGCACGCCAGTGCGGCTCCGCGCGCACCGGAAGGCGCGCCCGCGCCGCCCTCGTTTCCAGCCTCGCGTCCCGCACGATCCGCGCCATGATAGGCCTCCATTCAGGTTTGGCTACTATTTGGCTAATATACGGTGCGGAACACCTAGGAACAAGGGCACACAACAAAGGGCGGAAAACAGCGGCTTTCCACCAATCGTGTTGTTCGCCACCGTCCGTGAATGTGCCATTTTCCCCCTCTCACGGCGGGAACAGGGGTTCGACTCCCCTTGGGGACGCCAGGCGGCGCGGCCCGGTCGTTGCCGGGCCCATGGAGGAATCTCCGTTGTCCGATCGGCTCGAGCGCAACAAGAAGAATGCGATCGCCTTCTACGACTTGATGTTCAACCGATGCCGGCCCGCGGAAGCGATCGAGAAGTACGTGGGCGACGTCTACATCCAGCACAATCCCGACGTGGCCGACGGCAAGGCCGCGTTCATCGACTGCTTCACCAGGATGGCCGAGGAGTACCCGGGCAAGCGCGTCCACATCAAGCGGGCCATCGCCGAGGGCAACTTCGTCGTCTTGCATTGTCACCAGGAATGGCCGGGCGAGAGCGGCTGGGCCGGGATCGACATCTTCCGCCTCGACGACGACGGCAAGATCGTCGAGCACTGGGACGTGCTGCAAACGGTGCCCACCGCCTCGGCCAACAGCAACACGATGTTCTGAGCCGGCTCGGGCGCGCAGGCGAGATCGTCGCCGCAATGCCGCCGCGAGCAGCCCCGCCCGCTGGAAGGAAAACCTATGGCCGCCAGCCGCAGAAAGTCTGCGTGCAGCTATTTGTCGCGCGCAAACTACAGACGAGCACAACGCATCTATCACTGGCCTCGGACGATTTGCCGCGTTAAGATTTGGGTCGATAAGGTGCTTCCATCTGGCGAGTCCCATTCACGTGGCGTGTCCCTAATGACGACAGTCCAGCAGGTTCTCGATCAGAAGGGTCGGCAAGTCTGGTGCATCGCCCCAGATCAGATGGTCTACGACGCCATCAAACTGATGGCCGACAAGAACATCGGATCGCTGCTGGTGATGGAGGGCGATAGACTTGTCGGAATGGTCACGGAACGACACTATGCGCAAAAGGTCTTCTTAAAGGGGAAAGCTTCGCCGACAACGCCAGTCAGCGACATCATGGAAACCCATGTGGTGTGCGTGCGGCCCGACCAGTCGGTCGAAGAGTGCATGGCGCTGATGACCGACAAACGTTTCCGCCACCTTCCGGTCATCGAACGCGATGTTGTGGTTGGGCTGGTTTCCATCGGCGATCTGGTGAAAAGCGTCATCCGCGACCAAGCGTTTGTCATCTCCCAGTTGGAAAATTACGTTCGTGGCTAGCATCAGGCTGCTGCTCGATCTGCGCTCTAGACCCTGGGAATCGGGGTCGGAGTAAAATTATCCGACTGGGTGTTACCGACACAGGACGATTTTCCGGCTTGCGATCGCCGCCGATTTGTGAAAACATTCCGCTACCGTCGCGGCTGTACCGAACTCGGGCCCGGTCGCGGCGGGCGCTGTTTGACATTGTTGGTTTGGCGACGGCCTTCGAGGCCGCCGCCGGAGGGACCGGCCCACCACATATAGCGGTGCGCGGCCCGCCTCGTGGGGTCGTTCCGCGAAAAAAGATGCTTGAACCTCTCGTTTTACGCAATGCCGGGGCCTCGGATTCGCCGTTGCGGGGCCGGCGGCGATGCGTTTCAATCCCGCCCTCGGGGTGCGCCGCCCGTTGGCAGGATAACCCATGGCCGCCAGCCGCAAGGTCATCATCACCTGCGCCGTCACCGGCTCCATCCACACGCCCAGCATGTCGCCCTGGCTGCCGGTGACGCCGGACGAGATCGCGGAGCAGTCGATCGGCGCGGCCGAGGCGGGGGCCGCCATCATCCACCTGCACGCGCGCGACCCCGTGGACGGCCGGCCGACGCCCGATCCGGCCGTGTTCATGCAGTTCCTGCCGCGCATCAAGCAGGCCTGCGACGCCGTCATCAACGTCACCACTGGCGGCGGCGCCGGCATGAGTTTGGAGCAGCGCCTGGCGGCCCCGCTCCGGGCCAGCCCCGAGATGTGTTCGCTCAACATGGGCTCGATGAACTTCGGCCTCTTCCCGATGCTCGAGCGCTACAAGGAGTTCAAGCACGACTGGGAGCGCGTCCACCTGGAGAACAGCCGCGACTTCATCTTCCGCAACACCTTCAAGGACATCGAGCGCCTGCTGCTGGAGCTGGGCGAGGGCCACGGCACGCGCTTCGAGTTCGAGTGCTACGACATCGGGCACCTCTACACGCTGGCGCACTTCCTCGACCGCGGATTGGTGCGCCCGCCGCTGTTCGTGCAGAGCATCTTCGGCATCCTGGGCGGCATCGGGGCCGAGCCCGAGGACGTGCTGCACATGCGGCGGACCGCCGACCGCCTGTTCGGCGACGCCTACCAGTGGTCGGTGCTGGCGGCCGGACGGCACCAGATCAAACTCACTACGCTTGCCGCCATCCTCGGCGGCAACCTGCGGGTCGGGCTGGAGGACAGCCTCTATGCCGGCAAGGGCCGGCTCGCCCGCTCCAACGCCGAGCAGGTCGCCATCCTGCGCGGCATCCTCGACAGCCTGTCGCTCGAGGTGGCGACCCCGGCGGAGGCGCGCCAGGCGCTGGCGCTCAAGGGCGGCGACCGGGTGGCGTTCTGAGGCGGTAACCGCAGAAAGGGGAAGCCATGTTGAGGAACGTGCTCAAGGAGTTCAGGGACTTCGCCATGCGCGGCAGCGTCGTCGATCTGGCGGTCGGCATCATCGTCGGCGCCGCCTTCGGCAAGATCGTGACCTCGCTGGTCAACGACGTGGTCATGCCGCCGATCGGCCTGCTGCTGGGCCAGGTCGATTTTTCGGGTCTCTTCATCGACCTCGGCGGCGGGGATTATTCCTCGCTGGCCGAGGCGCGAGAAGCGGGCGCCCCCACCATCAACTACGGCGCCTTCGTCAACACGGTGGTGGATTTCGTCATCGTCGCCTTCGCCATCTTCGTGCTGGTCCGGCTCTTGAACCAGTTGAAGCGCGAGGCGCCGGCGCCGGCCACGCCCACCAGGGACCAGGAGCTGCTGGCGGAGATTCGCGACGTCCTCAAGGCGCGCGCCTGACGAGGGCGCTCACAGGATGGGCGAGATCACCAGCAGGCCGCTGAAGGCGAGCGCGATGTACGAGGCGCTGACGCGCACCACCCGGCCCACGGTGTTGCCGATGCCGGGGATATCGACCTCCACCTCGGTGTCGAGCTCGATGCCGGCGATGCGGTCGAGCAGCGCGCCGCCGGTCGACACGTTATGCATGCGGCACGCCACGCGCTCGCCGCGCACCATGATGTGCACGGGCAAACTGACGCTGTGGCGCGGCGCCTTGCGGCGCTCACTTTGCCGGGCGAGTTCCTCGGCCATGGTTCTCTCCTTCTCGCCCTGCCGAGCTTGCCACGGCCCCCGTTAAGCGGAGGTGAAGGCGTTCAGTGCCCCGCCAGCACGTACTGGCGCAGCGATTCGGCCTCCTGCGCCGCCTCGTCGAGGCGCGACTTCACCGCGTCGCCGATGCTGACGATGCCGATCAGCTTGCCGTGCTCGACCACCGGCAAGTGGCGGATGCGCCGGTTCGTCATCATCGCCAAGACTTCCTCGACCGTGGCGTCGGGCAGGCACAGCACCACGTCGCGCGTCATCAGGTCGGCCACGGTCAGTTCGACGGCGCCTGTGCCGTGCGCCGCCAAACCGGCGACGATGTCGCGTTCGGAGATGACGCCGGCGATGGTGCCGTCCTGGTCGAGCACGATGACGGCGCCGATGCGGCGCTCGGCCAGCAGCTTGCAAGTGTCGGCGATGCTGGCCTCGGGCCGGGTGGTCACGACCTCGCCGCCCTTGCCGCGCAGAATCGCCTGGACTTGCATGGCTCGCCTCCCGCGCCAGCCCCGCCGGAGAGCCATGATAGTCCCGAACGCCGCGCGGTTCAAAGGCTTGACCGCGCCCAGCCGGCCTCCTAGCCTCGGTCGAACCCGGAGGAGCCCATGGCCGCACCGACCCTCTACGGACCCGCCTACAGCACCTACGCCCGCGCCGCCCGGCTTGCGCTCGAGGAAAAGGGCGTCGCCTACCGCCTGGAAGAGGTGGACATCCTGAAGGGCGAGGGGCAGAAACCGGACCATCTCGCCAAGCAACCCTTCGGCAAGGTGCCGGCCCTCGGCCATGACGGTTTCACGGTGTACGAGACCGCGGCCATCGTGCGCTACGTGGACGAGGCGTTTCCGGGCGAAAAGCTGCAGCCGAGCGAGCCGCGCCAGCGCGCCCGCATGAACCAGATCATTGGCATCGTCGACGCCTATGCTTACGCCACCATCGTCGGCAAGCTCGTTATCGAGCGCCTGGTGGCGCCGCTGTTGGGCCGCGGCGCGGACGAAAAGGTGATCGCCGAGGCGCTCCCGATGGCGCAGAAGAGCATCGACGCGCTGGAATCGCTCGCCGACGGCGGCGGCCCGTTCCTGCTGGGCGCCAAGATCTCGCTGGCCGACCTCTATCTGATTCCGGTGTTCGGCTACCTGATGGCGACGCCCGAGGCGAAGACGCTGCTCAAGAGTTCGCCGCGGCTCACGCGCTGGTGGCAGAACGTCGCGACCCGGCCGAGCGTGGTGAAGACCCAGCCGGCGCTCGGTTAGTACCGCGCTGGCAATCGGCCGCCCGATCCTGTAGCCTCGGGGCGCCGAGACAGGGAAGCCGGTGACGCTTTCCCCGTGGCCATGCTGGCGACGGGAAAGCCAGTCCGGCGCTGCCCCCGCAACTGTAGGTGGCGAGACCGACGGCGGCCCGAAGTAGGGGCCGGTGCCACTGGCCTAAGGCCGGGAAGGCGCCATCGGTCGTCGACCCCGAGCCAGGAGACCTCCTCGGCCTGTCCGTGAGGCGTTTTCGTCCTCGGTGGGAGGAGCGAGCCCGATGCCGCCAACTGAAACCGCCGTATCGGCCGCGGGCACGCTCGCTCCGCTGACCCTGGTGCTGGGCGGCGCGCGCTCCGGCAAGAGCGCGTTCGCCGAGCGCCTGCTGGCGGGCCATGCGCGGCCCTGCGTCTACCTCGCCACCGCCGAGGCGGGGGACGCGGAAATGGCCGAGCGCATCGCGCTCCACCGGCGCCGGCGCGGTGCCGGCTGGAGCACGGTCGAGGAGCCGCTCGATCTACCGGCGGCGCTCGCCAGCGCGGCCGGGGCCGGCGCCGCGGTGCTGGTCGACTGCCTCACGCTCTGGCTCGGCAACCTGATGCAGGCGGGCCAGGACGTGCCGCGGGCGACCGCGGCGCTGTTCGAGACCCTCTCCGGGCTCGCCGGCCCGGTCGTGCTGGTCAGCAACGAGGTCGGGTCCGGCATCGTCCCCGACAACGCGCTCGCCCGCGCCTTCCGCGACGAGGCCGGGCGGCTCAACCAGGCGGCGGCGGCGGCGGCGGCGCGGGTATATCTCCTCGCCGCCGGCCTCTCGCTCACGCTTAAGGACGAAGCCCGATGAGCGGCAGGATTCCCGCCACCGTCATCACCGGATTTCTCGGCGCCGGCAAGACGACGATGATCCGCCACCTGTTGCGGACGGCCGGCGGCCGGCGGCTCGCACTCGTCGTCAACGAGTTCGGCGAGGTCGGCGTCGACGGCGAAATCCTGCGCGCCTGCGGCATCGAGAGCTGCCCGGCGGAGAACATCGTCGAACTCGCCAATGGCTGCCTGTGCTGCACGGTGGCCGACGATTTCCTGCCCGCCATCGAGGCGCTGCTGGCGCGCCCGCGGCCCCCCGAGCACATCGTCATCGAGACCTCTGGATTGGCGCTTCCGAAACCGCTGGTGAAGGCGTTCGACTGGCCCGAAATCCGCACCCGGGTCACGGTGGACGGCGTGATCGCGGTGGTGGACGGCCCCGCCGCCGCGGCGGGCCGCTTCGCGCACGACCCGGCGGCGGTAGCGGCGGAGCGCGCCGCGGTCATGTTCGTGCACGACAGCCCGTTGGCCGAGCTGTTCCAGGACCAGATCGCCTGCGCCGATCTCGTCGTGCTCAACAAGGTCGATCGGCTCGACCGGCGGCAACGGGCGGCGGCGGAGCAGGCGATCGCGGCCGAGCGGGTGCTGCCCGTGAAGGTGCTGCCGGCGGCCTTCGGGGCGATCGACGCCGGCGTGCTGCTCGGCCTCGGCGCCGCGGCGGAGGACGACTTGGCGGCGCGGCCTTCGCGCCACGACGCCGCGGGCGAGCATGGCCACGACGACTTCGAGAGCTTCAGCGTGGCGCTCGGCCCCGTCGCCTCGCCCGAGGCGCTGCTGCGCCGCCTACGGCCGGCGCTCGCGCGGCACGACATCCTGCGCGTGAAGGGCTTCGTCGAGGTAGCGGGCCGCGACATGCGGCTCCTCGTGCAGGGCGTCGGCCGCCGCGTGCAGCATCACTACGACCGGCCATGGGAGGCGGGCCGGGCGCGCGCGAGCCGGCTGGTGGTGATAGGTCTCCGGGGCCTCGATCGCGCCGCCATCGCGCGCGAGCTCATGGGCGCCTGACGTGCACCTGCTGGCCGCCAAACCGGGTGTCGTCGGCGACGGCAGCGCCGCGGTCGAGCTGGTGCAGTCGCCCGGCGAGATCGTGTTCCTGTCGGCGGCGGACACCGAGCTCGCCTGCCTCGCGGCCGCCCAGGCGAAGCGGCCGCCGGGCCGCGGCCCGAGCCTCAGGCTCGCCAACCTCATGCAGCTCGGCCACCACTTCACGGTGGACCGCTACGTCGAGCGGGTGATCGGCCGCGCGCGTCTCGTCGTCGTGCGCCTGCTCGGCGGCGTCCGCTACTGGCCCTACGGCATGGAGCAGGTCGCCGCCGAGTGCCGCCGCCTCGGCGTAGCACTTGCAGCACTGCCGGGCGACGACCAGCCCGACCCGGAACTGGCGGCGCTGTCCACCCTCTCGGCCGAGGCCTGTCACCGCCTGTGGCGGTACTGCGTCGAGGGCGGCACCGACAATGCCGGCGAACTCCTGCTCTATGCCGGCAGCCTGATCGGACATGCCGCGGCCTGGCGCGAGCCGGCGCCGCTGCTCACATCCGGGCTCTACTGGCCCGGCGTCGAACGCCCATCGCTCGACGATCTCCGCGCCCGCTGGCGCGGGCGCCCGGTGGCGCTTCTGGTGTTCTACCGGGCGCTAGTGCAGGCCGGGGCGACGGAAGCAATCGACGCGCTGATCGAAGCCTTGCGCCGCGCCGGGCTGGACGCGCTCCCGGTCTACGTCGGCAGCCTCAAGGAGCCGTTCGCCCAGGAGCTGCTGCGCGGCCTCATCAGGGCGGCCGGCCCCGAGGCCATTCTCAACGCCACCGCCTTCGCCGTGTCGCGGCCGGGCGGCGTCGGCCGACCCGCCCCCTTCGAATCCGCCGACTGTCTCGTCTTCCAGGTAGTGCTGTCGGGCGGCGGCGAAGAGGCCTGGCGGGAGGGCACGGCCGGGTTGGGCCCGCGCGACATCGCCATGCACGTGGCGCTGCCGGAGATCGACGGCCGCGTGCTCGCCCGCGCGATCTCCTTCAAGGGCGAGGCTCGCTTCGATGCCGCCAGCGAATGCGCCATCGTCGCCTACCGGCCGGTTTCCGATCGGGTCGACTTCGTCGCCGCGTTGGCGGCCGCCTGGGTGCGGTTGCGGCGCACCCCGCCCTCTGACCGGCGCGTGGCGCTTATCCTCGCCAACTACCCGAACCGCGACGGCCGCATCGCCAACGGCGTCGGATTGGATACGCCCGCGGCCACGGTGGGCGTGCTCAGTGCGATGCAGGCGGCCGGCTACCGGATCGAGGATGCGCCGGCCGACGGGGCCGCGCTCATGGCGCGGCTCCTCGCCGGGCCGACCAACGCGGCGCTGCGACGCGGCGGCACCCGGTACGCGCTATCCGATTACCGCGCCTATTTCTCGACACTACCGGAGAGCTTGCAGGCGGCGGTGACGGAGCGCTGGGGCGCGCCCGAGCGCGACCCGTTCCGCGACGGCGACGATTTCGTGCTGCCGATCCACCGTCTCGGCAACGTCACAGTCGGCATCCAGCCGGCGCGCGGCTACAACGTCGATCCGGCGGCGAGCTACCACGATCCGGCGCTACCGCCGCCGCACGGCTACCTCGCGTTCTACGCTTGCCTGCGCCGCGCCTTCGACGCGCACGCCGTGGTGCACATGGGCAAGCACGGCAATCTGGAATGGCTGCCGGGCAAGGCGCTGGCGCTGTCCGCCGCCTGCTGTCCGGAAGCGGCGCTGGGGCCGGTGCCGCACCTCTATCCCTTCATCGTCAACGATCCGGGCGAGGGCAGCCAAGCCAAGCGCCGCGCCGCCGCGGTCATCGTCGATCACCTGACGCCGCCGCTCACCCGCGCCGAGACCTACGGCCCCCTGCGCCAACTCGAGCGCCTGGTGGACGAGTATTACGAGGCGGCCGGGCTCGACCCGCGCCGCTGCCGCCTGCTCGGCGAGCAGATCCTCGAACTGGCCGCCGCGACCGGCCTCGACAAAGACTGCGGCATCAAAGCCGGCGACGGTCCGGACGCGGCGCTCGGCAAGCTCGACGGCCAGCTGTGCGAGTTGAAGGAGATGCAGATCAGGGACGGACTGCACGTTTTCGGCCGCTCGCCGCAGCAGGGCCAGCTCGTCGATCTTCTCGTGGCGTTGACCCGCGCGCCGCGCGGGAGCGGCGAGGGCGCCGACGCCTCGCTGACCCGCGCGCTCGCCGCCGATCTCGGATTGGATTTCGACCCGCTCGCGGCCGAGATGGCGGCGCCTTGGCAGGGTCCGCGCCCCGATGTCCTGGCCGGCGGCGATCCGTGGCGCACCGCCGGCGACACCGTCGAGCGCCTCGAAGCGTTGGCGCGCCGCCTCGTCGCGGGCGCGCCCGCGCCGGACGAGTGGCACGCGACCCGCCGCGTGCTCGAGTTCATCGACAGCGGGTTGCGTCCGGCGGTGCTGGCGTGCGGCGACGCCGAGATGGGTGGGCTGCTCGCCGGGCTCGACGGCAGGTTCGTGGCACCGGGGCCGTCCGGCGCGCCGACGCGCGGGCGGCTCGACACCTTGCCCACGGGGCGCAACTTCTACTCGCTCGACACGCGGACCGTGCCCACGCCGACGGCCTGGCGGCTCGGCTGGCATTCGGCGGCGCTCCTCGTCGAGCGCTACCGGCAGGACCATGGGAGCTGGCCGAAGGCGCTGGGGCTGTCCGCCTGGGGCACCGCCAACATGCGCACCGGCGGCGACGATCTCGCCCAGGCGCTGGCCCTCATGGGCGCGCGCCCGACCTGGGACGACGGCTCGGGCCGCGTGTCGGGTTTCGAGATCCTGCCGCTCGGCGTGCTCGACCGCCCGCGCGTGGACGTGACGCTGCGCGTGTCCGGCTTCTTCCGCGACGCCTTTCCGGCGCAGATCGAGCTCATCGACAGCGCGGCGCGCGCCGTGGCGGCGCTGGACGAGCCGGACGACGCGAACCCGCTCGCCGCCGCCGTGCGGCGCGACCGGGCGGCGCTCGTCGCCGGCGGTCTCGACCTGGCGACGGCCGAGAGGTGCGCCGGGTTCCGGGTGTTCGGCTCCAAGCCCGGCGCCTACGGGGCCGGGCTGCAGGCGCTGATCGACGAGCGCGGTTGGCGCGAGGCGGCCGATCTCGGGCGCGCCTATGTGGCGTGGAGCGGATACGCCTACGGTGCCGGGGCCCAAGGCCTGGCGCAGCACCGCCTGTTCGAGGTGCGGCTAGCCGCGGTCGACGCGGTGCTGCACAACCAGGACAACCGCGAGCACGACCTGCTCGACAGCGACGACTACTACCAGTTCGAAGGCGGCATGGCGGCGGCCGCGGCCGCGATTTCGGGCCGCCGGCCGGCGATCTACCACAACGACCACGCGCGCCCTGAGACCCCGCGCATCCGCACGCTCGAGGAGGAGATCGCCCGCGTGGTGCGGGCCCGCGTGGTCAACCCGAAATGGATCGCCGGTGTCATGCGGCACGGTTACAAGGGCGCCTTCGAGATGGCCGCCACGGTGGATTACATGTTCGCCTTCGCCGCCACCACCGGGGCGGTCGCCGACCACCACTTCGACGCCGTGTACGACGCCTATCTGGCGGACGACGAGGTGCGCGGTTTCCTCCTCGCCAACAACCCGGCCGCCGCTACCGAGATGGCCGAGCGCCTGATCGAGGCGCAGGAGCGCGGCTTGTGGCGCCCGCGCTCGAACGCCGCCCACGTCAGGCTCGCCGAGCTCGCCCGCCGCGAGACCGCGCCATGAGCGCGCCCGACGAGGACGAGGTGAACCGGCGCGCCAACGAGAAGGCGGCCAAGCGCAAGGCGGCGAAGGCCAAGATCCTGGCCGGCAAGACGATCGAGAAGGGCCTGCTCATCGTCCATACCGGCACCGGCAAGGGAAAATCGACCGCGGCCTTCGGCCTCGTCCTGCGCTGTCTCGGGCACGGATACAAGGTGGGCATCGTGCAATTCGTCAAGGGCAGGTGGCACACGGGCGAGCGCGCGGCGCTGGCCCGCTTCCCGGAGCTGGTCACGTTGCGCACCATGGGCGAGGGCTTCACCTGGGAGACCCAGGATCGCGCCCGCGACATGGCGGCGGCGCGGGCGGCTTGGGAGGAGGCGAAGAAGCTGATCGCCGACCCCGCGTTGAAATTGGTCCTGCTCGACGAGCTCAACATCGTGCTGCGCTACGACTATCTGCCGGTCGGCGAGGTGGTGGCCGGCTTGCTCTCGCGCCCGCCCGACCTGCACGTGGTCGTGACGGGGCGCAACGCGAAACCGGAGCTGGTCGAGGCCGCGGACCTGGTGACCGAGATGACGCTCGTGAAACACCCGTTCCGCGCCGGGGTGAAGGCTCAACCGGGGATCGAGTTCTAGTGATGCGTCTGTGACAGATGATACCCCGTGTGACATTTATCGGTTGTCACCCCGGCCAAGCGGCACAGCCGCGCGAGCCGGGGTCCATGGCGCCACAGGCGAGATGGACCCCGGATCTCGCTTCGCTCGTCCGGGGTGACGATGAAAAAAGGCTCGGGATTCATCTGTTATACCAAGTCTCAGAAACTTTGACCCAGCCGCCATGCTTCGAGACGCCGCTTCGCGGCTCCTCAGCATGAGGTAACATTTTGATATAAAACGCGTACCTCATCCTGAGGAGCGTTCGCAGAACGCGTCTCGAAGGATGGGCCATAGGTCTCGGCTATCGAGATTTGGTATTAGTGACGATCCACTAGCCATGCGCACCGCCGCCGTCATGCTGCAAGGCACCGGGTCGGACGTGGGCAAGTCGCTGCTGGCGGCGGGCCTGGCGCGCGCCTACGCGCGCCGGGGCTTGCGCGTACGTCCCTTCAAGCCGCAGAACATGTCGAACAACGCGGCGGTCGCCGAAGGCGGCGAGATCGGCCGCGCGCAGGCCCTGCAGGCGCGCGCCTGCGGCGTCGCTCCCAGCGTGCACATGAACCCGGTGCTGCTGAAGCCGCACAGCGAAGTGGGCGCGCAGGTCGTGGTGCAAGGCCGCGTCCTTTGCAACGCCACCGCCGGCGACTACCACGGGCTGAAAGGCGAACTGTTGCCGAGGGTGTTGGACAGCTACCGGCGTCTCGCCGCCGAGGCCGACCTCATCGTGGCGGAGGGGGCCGGCAGCCCGGCCGAGGTGAACCTGCGCGCGGGCGACATCGCCAACATGGGTTTCGCCGAGGCGGCCCATGTGCCGGTCCTGCTCGTGGGCGACGTGGAGCGCGGCGGCGTCATCGCCGGCATCGTCGGCACCTGGGCGCTGCTCGGCCCAAGCGAACGCGCGCTGCTGAAGGGCTACATCGTCAACAAGTTTCGCGGCGATGCGCGGCTGTTCGACGGCGCGCTCGGGATCATCGCGGCGCACACCACCCTCGCGTGCCTAGGCGTGGTGCCGTTTTTCGAGGCGGCAGGCCGGCTGCCCGCGGAGGACGCCATGGCGCTCGGGCATTACGCGCCGGCGGGGAACGGGGCCATTCGCGTGGCGGTGCCGCGCTGGCCGCGCATCGCCAATTTCGACGATCTCGATCCCTTGCGGGCGGAACCCGACGTGGCGCTGTCGCTGGTGGCGCCGGGAGAGGCGCTTCCCGTCGCCGATCTCGTTCTGCTGCCCGGCTCCAAGTCCACCGTCGCCGACCTGCGCTTCTTCCGCGCGCAGGGCTGGGACATCGACCTCCGCGCCCATGTCCGGCGCGGCGGCCACGTCATGGGCCTGTGCGGCGGCTTCCAGATGCTGGGCTCGAGCATCGCCGATCCGCAAGGCCTCGAAGGGCCGCCCGCCACCGTGGCCGGGCTGGGATACTTCGAGCTCGCGACCGAGCTCACGGGAGAGAAGACCCTGGCGGAAAGACAAGGCAGCCATGTGCCCACGGGGACGCCGGTGCGGGGCTACGAGATGCACATGGGCCGCAGCGAGGGCCCCGCCGCCCTGCGGGCGATGCTGCGTTTGGGCGAGCGTTCGGACGGCGCCGTGTCGCCGGACGGCCGCATCCAGGGCTGCTATCTGCACGGGCTCTTCGCCGGCGACGCCTTTCGCCATGCCTACCTGGCGCGGTTGAGGGCGCGCGCCGCGAGCGGCGTCTCCTATGAGGCCGAGGTGGAGGCGACGCTGGACGCGCTGGCGGACCACCTGGCGGCCCATCTCGACCTCGACCGCATCTTGGAGATCGCCCGTGGCGGGTGACGTTCGATCAAACCAGCGCGAGCGCGCCGACCGCCGTGGCCGCGAAGAGGCAGGCGATGACGTAGAGGGTGAGGCCGCGCCGGATGTCGGCCGCCGTGCACAGGGCGCGGCCGTCCCCCATCCATGCGTCCTCGACCGCGCCGCCCTGATAGCGCCGCGGTCCGGCGAGGGCGAGGCCGAGGGCGCCGGCGAGCGCCGCTTCCTGCCAGCCGGCGTTGGGCGACCGGTGTCGGCGCGCGTCGCGGCGCATGGCCTTGAGCGCACCCAGCGCATCGGCGCCGGGCATCGGCAGTGCCGCCGCCGCCAGCAGCAGCCCGGAGAGGCGCGCCGGCACGAGGTTCGCCCAGTCGTCGAGGCGCGCCGCCGCCCAGCCGAACTCGGCGTGGCGCGGCGTGCGGTGGCCGATCATGCTGTCGGCGGTGTTGATCGCCTTGTAGGCGAGAAGGGCGGGCAGCCCGCCCACGAGCGCCCAGAACGCCGGCGCCACGACGCCGTCGGAGTAGTTCTCGGCCAGCGATTCCAGCGCGGCGCGGCCGACGGCGGCCTCGTCCAGGCTGTCCGGGTCGCGCCCGACGATGAGCGCGACGGCGGCGCGGCCTTGCGCCAGGCCGCGGTCGAGGCCGTCGGCCACGGCGGCGACGTGCCGATAGAGCCCGCGCTGCGCGATGAACGCGCTCATGACGAGGGATTCGACGGTCCAGCCGAAGTCGAAACCGGCGAGCGCCCGATGGATCGTCCAGCCGGCGCCGGCCGAAGCTGCGACCGCGACGGCGAGCGAAGCGGTGCCGGCGAGCCGCCGCGTAGAGGCCGCCATGGTGTCGCGGTTGGCCATGCGATCGAGCCAGTGGACGAGGCGGCCCAACAGCGCCACGGGATGCGGCACCCGCCGATAGAGCCAGGCCGGATCGCCGATCGCGCCGTCCAGCGCCATCGCCAGCAGCAGCACGAGCGCGATATCGGGGGTCGTCAACATGCGAGCCAGCTTGTGCCGCGCCCCCGGCCCGCGTCAATCTGCCGGTAGGGAGAAAGAACGGATGGAAAAGATCGGCGTCATGCTGTGCGGCCACGGCAGCCGCGACGTGGACGGCATTCGCGAGTTCGCCGCGGCGGCCGACAGCATCCAGCGCCTGCTGCCGGAGTACCCGGTGCGCAGCGGCTTCCTGGAGTTCGCGCGCCCCGTCATCCGCGAAGGCCTCGACGAGTTGCGGGCGCTCGGCGTTGATCGCATCCTGGCGGTGCCGGGCATGCTGTTCGCCGCCGGCCACGCCAAGAACGACATTCCGTCGGTCCTGAACGCCTATCGGGCGCGCCATCCGGGCGTGAGAGTCGATTACGGGCGCGAGCTTGCGGTCGATCTCAAGCTGTTGCGCGCCGCGGGCGCCTCCATCGCCGAAGCCGAGGCGGCCGCTCTCAACGTCGTGCCGCGCCGCGACAGCCTGCTGCTGGTCGTGGGGCGCGGCACCTCCGACCCCGACGCCAACTCCAACGTCGCCAAGGTCGCGCGCATGCTGTGGGAAGGCATGGGGTTCGGCTGGGCCGAGGCGTGCTACAGCGGGGTCACGTTCCCGTTGATCGGCCCCGGCCTCGAGCACGCGGTCCGGCTCGGCTACCGGCGCGTCATCGTGTTCCCGTATTTCCTCTTTACCGGCGTCCTGGTGAAGCGCATCTACGCCGCCACCGACGCGGCGGCGCTCAGCCACCCGGAGATCGAATTCCTGAAGGCGCGCTACCTCAACGATCATCCGCTGGTGCTCGACACGCTGGCCGAGCGCGCGCGCGAGATTCTGACGGGGCAGAACAACATGAATTGCCGGCTGTGCAAGTACCGCGAGCAGGTGCTGGGTTATGAATCCGAGGTCGGAATGCCGCAAGCGAGCCATCATGGCCACGTCGAGGGCATCGGCACCGACGCCGATCATGGCCACGACCATGTGCACGACCACCCGCATGGACCGGGGCCAGCACCTGCGTCGGGGGATTAGCGTGGCGGCGAAGAAGCCTGCGGCTGCACCTCGCCGGTCGCCTGCCTCGGTGAGCCGGAACCGCGCCTACGTCACCGACGCGGCCGAGATCTACCGCCGTTCGTTCGCCATCATTCGCCGCGAGGCGGAGCTGGAAGGCCTGCCGCCCGGCATCGCGGCGGTCGCGCTCCGCTTGGTGCACGCCTGCGGCATGACCGACATCGTGCGCGATCTGGCGTTCGAAGGCGACGTGACCGGGGCCGCGCGCCGGGCCTTGCGGGCGGGCGGCGCGGTGCTGTGCGACGCGGCGATGGTGGCGGCGGGAATCATGGCCGACCGCCTGCCGGCGGCGAACCCGGTGCTGACGTCGGTGCACGATCCGCGGGTGCCGGGGCTGGCGCGCCGGCTCGGCACGACGCGCTCGGCGGCGGCGGTCGAGCTGTGGCGCGACCGGCTCGCCGGCGCCGTGGTCGCCATCGGCACCGCGCCCACCGCGCTCTTCCATCTCATCGAGACGATCGAGCGCGGCGGCCCCGCGCCCGCCGCGATCCTGGCGTTTCCGGTCGGCTTCGTCGGCGCGGCGGAGGCGAAGCAGGCGCTGATCGACGCCCGCCTCGGCGTTCCCTACCTCACCCTCAAGGGGCGGCGCGGCGGCAGCGCGCTCGCCGCCGCGGCGGTCAACGCGCTCATCGACGCCGGCGAGGGCGCATGACCCGCTGGCTCGCCATCCTTGGCATGGGCGAGGACGGGTACGAGGCGCTGTCGGCGCAGGCCCGCGCGCGCATCGAGGCGGCCGAGTACGTGGTAGGCGGCGCGCGGCATCTCGCCATGCTGCCGGCGGGAGGGGGCCTGCGCGAGACCTGGGACACGCCGCTCGCGCTGACGGTCGAGAAGATCGTCCAGCGCCGCGGCCGTCCCGTGGCGGTGTTGGCGACCGGCGATCCCATGTGGTTCGGCATCGGCGTAACGCTCTCGCGCGCCGTGGCGCCGGAAGAGATGCTGGTGCTGCCGGCGCCCTCCGCGTTCTCGCTCGCGTGTGCCCGGCTCGGCTGGTCGCTCGCCGATGTGGACTGCCTCACGCTGCATGGCCGCCCGCTCGAATTGCTCAACGAGGCGGCGCTGCCGGGGGGACGCCTGCTGCTGCTGAGCCATGACGGCACGACGCCCCTCGCCGTCGCCGGGCGCCTCCGCGAGCTGGGCCTGGGGCCGAGCCGGATGACGGTCCTTGAGCACATGGGCGGCCCCGGCGAACGCAAACTGGAGGCGACGGCGGCCGAATGGCGCGAGGCGCGCACCGCCGACCTCAACACGATCGCGGTCGAGGTAGAGGCAGGCCCGGGCGCTTCGGTCCGCGCCCGGTTGCCGGGGCTGCCGGACGAGGCGTTCGTCAACGACGGCCAGCTCACCAAGCGCGAGGTGCGGGCGGCAACGCTGGCGGCGCTCGCCCCGTTGCCCGGCAACCTGCTGTGGGACGTGGGCGCCGGCTCGGGCTCGATCGCCGTGGAGTGGCTCAGGTGCGACCGTTCGCTGCGCGCCGTCGCGCTCGAGCGCAGCGCCGCCCGCGTCGAGACCATCAGGGCGAACGCGGCCCAGTTGGGCGTGCCGCGGCTGGAGGTGCGCCTGGGCGAGGCGCCCAGCGCGCTCGGCGACCTGCCGGCGCCGGACGCGGTGTTCGTCGGCGGCGGTCTCTCGACGCCGGGGCTGATCGAGGCCTGCTGGTCGGCGCTCAGGCCCATGGGCCGGCTGGTCGCCAACGCGGTCACGGTCGAGGGCGAGGCGCGGCTGTTTGAGTTGCGCGGCCGAATCGGCGGCGAGCTCGTCCGCATTTCAGTCAGCCGCGCCGAGCCGGTCGGCCCGTTCACTGGCTGGCGGTCGCTGGCACCAGTGACGCAGCTCGCGGCGAGGAAGCGGTGAGCGGCACGGTATGGGGCCTCGGCGTCGGGCCGGGCGATCCGGAGCTGTTGACGCTGAAGGCGCTGCGCGTGTTGCGCGCCGTCCCGGTCATCGCCTACCCGGCGCCGGAGGAGGGCGAGGGCTTCGCCCGCGCCGTGGTGGCGCCGCATCTCGCCGGCGGCCAGCAAGAGATCGCCATCAGGATGGCGCTCTCCGACGGCCGCTTCCCGCAGGGCGAAGTGTACGACGCCGCGGCCGACGCCATCGCCGCCCACGCCGCGGCGGGCCGCGACGTGGCGGTGCTGTGCGAGGGCGACCCGTTCTTCTACGGCTCGTTCATGTACCTCTACGCCCGGCTGGTCGAGCGCTGCCGGGTGCTGGTGGTGCCGGGCGTCTCCTCGCTGATGGCCTGCGCCGGTGCCGCCGGCGCGCCGCTCGCCGCGCGCAACGACGTTCTCACCGTGATTCCGGCGCCGTTGCCCGAGCCCCTGTTGAAGGCGCGGCTGGCGGCGGCCGAGGCGGCGGCGGTGATCAAGGTCGGCCGCCATCTCGGCAAGCTGCGCCGCGTGTTCGACGAACTCGGGCTGACCCCGCAGGCGCGCTACGTCGAGCGCGCGACGCTGGCGCAGCAGAAGGTGCGACCCTTCGCGGCGGTCGCGGGCGATACGGCGCCCTACTTCTCCATGGTGCTGCTGCACCGGCGCGGCGAGGCGTGGCGATGACGGCGGTGGTCGTGCTCGGCCCCGGCGGCCTCGCCACCGGCAAGGCCATCGTCGCGGCGCTGCCGGGTGCAGTACTGCACGGCTACGCGCCGCGGGTCGCCGCCGGCGTCGCCTTCACGGAGGTGGGCCGGCATCTGCGCCAACTTTTCGCCGCCGGCACGCCCATCGTCGGCGTCTGCGCCGCCGGCGTGCTGGTCCGCGCGCTGGCGCCGCTCCTCGACGACAAGACGGACGAGCCGCCGGTGGCGGCCGTGGCCGAGGACGGCAGCGTCGCCGTGCCGCTCCTGGGCGGCCATCGCGGCGCCAACGAGCTGGCGCGCCGCGTCGCCGCCGCGCTCGGCGGCGCCGCCGCGATCACCACCGCGGGCGACGTCCGGTTCGGCTTCGCCCTCGACGAGCCGCCGCCCGGCTGGCGGGTGGCGAACCCGATGGCGATGAAGGCGGTGACGGCGGCCTTGCTCGCGGGCGAACCCGTCCGGCTGCGGATCGACGCGGCCGAAGCCGCTTGCGATTGGCTCAAGGCGGCGCCGTTCGGCGCTACCGGCCGGCTCTGCGTGCACGTCACCGACCGGGCGGTCGCCGGCGACGAGGAGACATTGGTCCTCCATCCCGCCACGCTCGCGTTGGGGTTCGGCTGCGAGCGTTTGGCTCCGGTCGAGGAGGCGGTGGCGCTCGCGCGGCGCGCGCTCGACGAAGGCGGGTACGCGCCGCAATCCGTCGCCTGCGTGGCGTCGATCGCGCTCAAAGCCGCCGAGCCGGCGGTGCATGGGCTGGCCGAGGCGTTTGGAGTGCCGGCAAGATTCTTCGCCGCCGAGGAGTTGCTGGCCGAGACCCCGCGCCTTGCCAACCCTTCGGCAACGGTGTTTCGCGCTACCGGGTGCTACGGCGTGGCCGAAGGGGCGGCGCTCGCCGCCGCCGGGGCCGCCGGCGTGCTCGCCGTGGCGAAGCGGCGCGGCTCCCGCACCACCGTCGCCATCGCCCGCGGCCCCCGCCCGATCGACCCATTCGCCGTCGGGCGCGCGCGCGGCCGGCTCGCCATCGTGGGCATCGGCCCCGGACACGCGGGCGGGCGCACGGCCGAGGCCGACGCGGCGCTCGCCCGCGCCAGCGATCTCGTCGGCTATCGCCTCTATCTCGATTTGCTGGGCGACGTCGCGGCGGAGAAGACGCGGCACGATTTCGAGCTCGGCCAGGAGAGGGAGCGCGCGCGCGCCGCCTTGGAGCTTGCGGCGGCGGGCCGCGAGGTGGCGCTGGTGTCGTCCGGCGACGCCGGCATCTACGCCATGGCCTCGCTCGTCTTCGAGGAGGTCGAGCGCGCCGGCGATTCCGCCTGGGCCCACGTCGAAATCGTCGGCCTCGCCGGCGTCACCGCCATGCAAACGGCGGCCGCGCGCCTGGGTGCCCCGCTCGGCCACGATTTTTGCGCCATCTCGCTGAGCGATCTTCTTACACCCTGGCCGGTCATCCGGCGCCGGCTCGAGGCCGCCGCCAACGGCGACTTCGTGGTGGCGCTCTACAACCCCGGTTCGGAGAAGAGGCGCCAACAACTCGCCGCGGCGCGCGACATCCTGCTCGCCGCCCGGCCGCCCGGAACCCCGGTGGCGATCGCGCGCAATCTCGGCCGCGCGGGCGAGCGGCTTAGGATCACGACGCTGGCCCTGCTCGATGCCGGCGACGCCGACATGCTCTCGCTGGTGCTGGTCGGCAGCAGCGCCACCCGCGCCGTGCCGCGCCCGGACGGCGGAGAGTGGCTGTACACGCCGCGAGGCTACAAGGCTTGACCGTCCACTTCATCGGCGCCGGACCGGGCGATCCGGAGCTCATCACGGTGCGCGGGCAGCGGCTCATCCGGCGCGCGGGCCTGGTGCTCTATGCCGGCTCGCTGGTGCCGCGCGCGCTGGTCGCCTGCGCGCGTGCGGACGCCAAGGTGATCGACAGCGCGCCGCTCACGCTCGACGAGATCGTAGCATACATGGCGGCGGCAGACCGGGCCGGCGAGGACGTGGCGCGCGTCCATTCCGGCGATCCGTCGCTGTTCGGTGCGATGGCCGAGCAGATGCGCCGGCTCGATGCCCTCGCCATCGCCTACGACGTGACGCCCGGCGTGCCGGCCTTTGCCGCCGCAGCTGCGCTCCTCAAGACCGAGCTCACCCTGCCGGAGGTGAGCCAGACCGTGATTCTCACCCGGACCGCCGGAAAATCCTCGCCCATGCCGGCGCGCGAGGACCTGCGGACGCTGGGCGCCGCCGGCGCCACGCTGGCGATCCATCTCTCGATCCGCAACCTCCGGCGGGTGGCGCGCGATCTCATGCCGCTTTACGGCGCCGACTGCCCGGCGGTGGTAGTCCACCGGGTCGGCTGGCCGGACGCAGCCGTGATACGCGGCACGCTCGCCGACATCCACGCCTCGGTGCGCGCGGCCAAGATCACGCGCACCGCCCTCATCCTCGTCGGCCGCGTGTTCGACCCAAGCATGGGCGCCGACAGCCGGCTCTATCACAAGCAGCACCGTCACTTCCTGCGGCCGCGCGGTGGTGTCTCAGTTTGACCCTTATCGGACAAGCTGGTTTGCAGCGACCCAAGCGGACTCGTGGTGAAATCAGAACAAATGGCGTCGTCCGACGGCGGACGGCACGACCACCGATTCCCCGAAGTTTTCGACCAGGCTATGGACGGCGCGCCAGCCCGTACAGTGACCGGGTACAATGATCTTAAGGTCGAATTCTTTTAGGTCGTGAACTGTCTCCGGAATGATCTCTTCGAAGACCTTTCCCGCCAAATGAAAGCCGCCCATGACGCCATAGAGGGGCGTCGGTGCGAACGTGTCACGCGCGTGTTTCAGGACGTTGATTAGGCCGGCATGAGAACAGGCTGTGAAAACGATAATGCCCTTGTCCCGTACGTTGACCGCCAGGTAACGTTCGTCCATCACCCAGGGATCAGGCTGCCAGCCGGTCCCCGTGGCGTTGCGCCTCACTTGGCCCGGCAGGCCCTTCTCGTATGAGGTCGTCCGCGGAATCTCGCCGCTCAGGTAGAATAGGCCATCGAGCAGGAGGCGTGTGTCGGGGTCGTTCTCCACACGGCCGCCCGCCTGTTCGAGCGCTTCGACCGTGGGGATGTCCTCGTTCGGGAAGACCTCGCCATTATCGAGGCGCTCGCCACGGTGCACGAACATTCCGGGGTTGACGTGAACAGGGACCCGGCGACCGCCATTCGCCGCGGTGACGAGTTGGATCGCCGCAGGTAGCCCGCCGGCGTGGTCGATATGCCCGTGGGACAGGACGATTGCGTCGATGATTCCCATGTCGATACCCAGGCGCGGCGCATTGTGCTCGACCGCGTAACCCTTCGGGCCGCCGTCGAAGAGGACCGTGCGCACCCGATCCTCGGTCCGCCCCGTCACGACCAGCGAGATACCGAAGCATGCGAAACAGAAGCCGTCGCCCGAGAACTTCTCCGCCCCGGCCTCGATCAGGTTGTCGAATTCGCTCGTGATGCCGTCCGGCACCGACGACAAAGCGTCGCTCACGTTATCGACGAGAACGAAGATGTCGGCGCTATCCAAAGTCACGAGGTCGGGGGCTTCGTTCCGTAACAAGTGAGCGCACATCGCCTCCTCCTGCATGATGGGCGGTCTGACGCATATCTTAGACCAAATGCTTGGTGAGGGTAATCCACGCGATGAGTTTGGGAAATGGCCCAAGTCGGCTCCTGGCACAACGCGGACATTCCTCAAACTGAGACACTACCGGCCGCGCGGCTGAGCTTCGATCCAGGCGACGGCCTCGGCGACCGTGGCGACGGCCGGCGGCGGGTTCGGCGGCGTCGGCGGCCGGCGCACCAGCACCGCCGGAATCCCGAGCCGGCGCGCCGCCGCGATCTTGGCGTAGGTGGCGGCTCCGCCGCTATTCTTCGAAACCAACAGGTCGATGCGATGGCGGCGGATCAGCGCAGCCTCGTCGGCCTCGGCGAACGGGCCGCGGCCGACGACGACCCCGTGCCGCGGCAACGGCAGCGGCGCTGGAGGCTCCTCGATCAGGCGAACGAGGAACCAGATGTCGCCTAGATGGGCGAAGGGCTTGAGCTCGGTGCGGCCGACCGTGAGGAAGACGCGCGCCCCGTGCCGCGCCGTCTCTTCGGCGGCGCCGGCCAGCGAATCGACCTCGATCCAGCGGTCGCCCCGGACCGGTTCCCAGGCGGGCCGCTCCAGGCGCAGCAGGGGAACGTCGAGCGACGCCGCGGCGAGCGCGGCGTTGCGGCCGATGCGGGTCGCGAACGGGTGGGTGGCGTCGACGATGGCCGCGATGCGCTCGGCGCCGAGGTAGTCCATCAGTCCCTGCGGGCCGCCGAAGCCGCCGACGCGCAAGGACCCCGCCGGCGTCGCCGGCGCCCTGGTGCGGCCGGCGAGCGAGGAGATGACCTCGATGCCCGGCCGGCCGGCGAGAGCCCGCGCCAGTTCGGCCGCCTCGCCGGTGCCGCCGAGGATGAGGATGCGCTTAGAACCCGGCACGCCCCACCGGCTCGCCTTGACGATCGAAGACGATGACTTCGACGGCGACCTTGCCCTCGAGCAGGTCGCGGGCCCGCGCGCGCGCGTCGGCGGCGACGCGGTCGGCGAGCGGCACGCCCGCCGCCGTGGCCGCGGAGAGGATTTCGTTCGCCGTGTTGGCGGTCGCGGTCGCGGCGACGAGTTCCTCCGCCGCGCCGAGGGCGCCGAGCGCCTCGGCCAGCGCCGCGCGGTCGATCTGGCTGCGCCCCGAATGCAGGTCGAGGGACCCCGCCGCCAGCTTCGCCATCTTGGCGAACCCGCCGGCCAGCGTCAGGCGCGCCACCGGGTGGCGGCGCAGGTACTTGAGCGTGCCGCCGGCGAAATCGCCCATGTCGAGGAACGCGATGTCGGGCAGGTCGTAAAGTCGGCGCACGCCCGCCTCGGACGTGGCGCCGGTGCAGGCCGCGACGTGCGCGAGGCCGTTCGCCCGCGCCACGTCGATGCCGCGGTGAATGGACGCGATCCAGGCCGAGCAGGAATAGGGGACTACCACGCCGGTGGTGCCGAGAATCGACAGGCCGCCGACGATGCCGAGGCGCGGGTTCCAGGTGCGCTTGGCCAACTCCGCGCCGCCCGGCACCGAGACCGCGAGCGCCACGTCCGCGCCCGCCCCGTGCGCGCGGGCAATGCGCTCGATCGCCTCGCGCATCATGCGCCGCGGCGCCGGGTTGATCGCCGGCTCGCCTACGGCGAGCGCCAAGCCCGGCTTGGTCACGGTGCCGACGCCCTCGCCCGCCTCGAACACGACGCCGGCGCCGGCCGGCAGCGCGCGCACGGTGACGACGACGAGCGCGCCATGCGTCACGTCCGGGTCGTCGCCGGCGTCCTTGACGACGCCGGCGGTGGCAAACTCTGGCGCCAGTTCGCGCCTGGCGAGCGCGAACCTCGGCCGCTCGCCCTTGGGCAGCGCGATCTCGACGGGATCGGGAAACTCGCCGGTGAGCAGCGCCTGATAGGCGGCGGACGCGGCGGCGGTGGCGCAGGCCCCGGTCGTCCAGCCGCGGCGCAAGGGGCCCCGCGGTTTTCGGCTCATGGCGCCATTCTAGGGTCCGGCGGCTCGCTTTGGCCAGCCGGCGCCTCTACAATGCGCCATGGTCGCCCGGCCGAGAAGTCCGCGCCTCGATCTGCCCAGGCTGGAGCAGGGCTGGGTGTGGCTCGCCGGGGCCGGCCCGGGTGATCCGGGGCTGCTCACACTCCTTGCCCTCGAGGGCCTCGGCCAGGCGGACGCGGTCGTCTACGACGCGCTGGTGACGCCGGAGATCCTGGCACTGGCCGCCCCCGGCGCGCTGCTGGAGTTCGCCGGCAAGCGCGGCGGCAAGCCTTCGGCCCGGCAGCGCGATATCTCTCTGCGTCTCGTCGAGTTGGCGCGCGCCGGGCGCCGCGTGCTGCGCCTCAAGGGGGGCGATCCGTTCGTCTTCGGGCGCGGCGGCGAGGAGGCGCTGGCCCTGGTCGCGGCCGGCGTGCCGTTCCGCATCGTGCCCGGCATCAGCGCCGGCATAGGAGGGCTGGCCTACGCCGGCATCCCGCTCACGCACCGCGACATCAACGCGGCGGTGACCTTCGTCACCGGGCACGACGCCAGCGGGCTGGTGCCGGACACCGTCAACTGGCGGGCGGTGGCGGAGGGTTCGCCGGTCATCGTCGTCTACATGGCGCTCGCGAACATCGGACGCATCGCCGAGCGTCTGCTGGCGGCCGGACGGACGGCCGACGAGCCGGCCGCGATCGTGAGCAAGGCGAGCACGGAGGGTCAGCGGGTGGTGGAGACGACGCTGGGCGCCTGCGCCGCCGACGCGGCCGCGAGCAAGATCGAGCCGCCGGCTCTGCTGGTGGTGGGGGAAGTGGTGCGGTTGCGCGCCGGGCTCGACTGGCTGGGTGCGCTTGGCGGCCGCGTGCTGGACGCCGAGCCCCTTGGACGGCGCCGCGAGACCGGCTAGGCCGTGACGATTATCGAAGGCCGGGCCGTGGGCGCGGGGTCCAGTATCATTCCGAGCGAAGCGAGGAATCCAGACGCAGCGCCGCGACCGGGTCGAGATGCCTCGCTTTTGCTCGGCGTGACAGCAGGAGTGAAGCCTGTTACGCGAACCTGTGATACTGGGTACTATTGGTGCGAGGCCAACGGAAGTTACCATTGAAAGTAGCCGCACTGCGCAGTGCGCTGGCCGAAACGGCGGTAGCGTCTGTCAGAGTCTGACCAATAGGCACTTTCGCTCGCCAGAGTGAGGGCAGGCCGACTCCCAATCATCAACACGCCGATGATGGCCGATAGGCCGAATGGCGCCTTGGGAGGGACAGGCGTATATTTTGCTTTCGGTGATGCACTTGGAATTGCTGTTAACCGGGGCGGTGTAAAATGGAAGGCGTCGTCAAAGCGCTCAAAGATTTCTTCAGCCGAGATCTGGTATTCATCGTCGGCGGGGGCGAGGTGATTTTGGTGATTGCCTATGTTCTCGGCTATTGGTGCAAGATTGTTGGCCCCAGTGCCGTGGACCTACCCGTCTGGGGTTACATTGTTGGGGCAGGAGTGGCATACGCGATTGGGTATGCTCTCCAGGATTTGTGTTGCCTCACCCGCCTGTGCGGTACTCAGGCGAACACTGATCCAAACCGCTTTGACCAGTGGCTCTTTGAGAGGTACGAACATCTGCCTTGGCAGGCGGTCTTGAATTTACATGTCGTCAGGCCCACAGAGCTTGAAATCAATCAAGATCGGCAACTCTCAAGTTTTTTGGAGCGGACCCTTGTCCTGATGCAAGTGGGAACGACGATGGGTCCGTGCAGTGCGGTAAGCGGCATTGCTCTGCTGCTGAACGCTTTCTGCGCAGGGCTCTACTCAGAGAGGGGCGAATCGGCAGTTCTGGGTATAGGCGCTCTATTCCTCGTCCTTGGGGCTATACTCATTCTGTTAGCGCGGTTGAAGCGCGCACAACTGCGACGCGATCTGGATTTGGTGCGGCAGAGATTGGATCGACCGCCCGTGCCGAGGCAAGCTGACGATGCTGACGAGAGAAACTAGTGGTGCGATGCCAACCGAAGCTACCGTTGAAAGTAGCCGCACTGCGCAGTGCGCCGGCTGAAACGGCGGTAGCATGTGTCAGAGTCTGACCACTAGCTCATGACGATCGAGCCCGCTCCCGGTCTCATCGTCGGCGCGCCCGCATCGGGCAGCGGCAAGACGGTACTCACCCTCGGTCTCTTGCGCGCGTTCCGGCGCCGGGGCGTCGCGGTCGCCGCGCTCAAGATCGGCCCCGACT
>CAYPKW010000012.1:52582-55915 GCA_964411425.1 uncultured Rhodospirillaceae bacterium | reverse complement strand
CCCGAAGGGCGCGTCTCGAAGGACGGGCTACGAGTCGATCTCAGAGGCTCTTGGTCTAACATGCCGCTCTTCGCGATCGGCACGCTGTCCGCCGGCGTGCTCGCCTACGAGGTGCTGCTGATGCGGCTCCTCGCCATCGTGCAATGGAGTCATTTCGCCTACATGGCGATCTCCATCGCGCTGTTGGGCTACGGCGCCAGCGGCACGTTCATCGCGTTATGGCGCGAGGCGCTGACGCGCAACGCCAGAACCGCGTTCGCCCTCAACGCGGCGCTGTTCGGCCTGTTCGCGCTCGTCGGCTTCGCCGCCGCCCAGCGCCTGCCGTTCAACCCGCTGGCGGTGATCTGGGAGCCGGACCAGCTCGCCTGGCTCCCGCTGCTCTACCTAGTGTTCGCGCTGCCGTTCTTCTGCGGCGCCAACTGCGTCGGCCTGGCGCTGGCGGCGTTTCCCGACCGCATCGGGCGCGTCTACCGCGCCGATCTCGCCGGCGCCGGCCTCGGCGCGCTGGGCGTGGTGGCGGTGCTGTTCCTCGCCTCGCCGACGCGGGCGCTGGCGGTGATCGCCGGTTTGGGGCCGCTGGCCGGGGCCGTCGCCGTGGGCCGCCCGCGGCCGGCGGTAATCCTCGTCGCGCTCGCGGCGGCACTCGCCGGCGTGCCGTCGTCCTGGAACGAGCTGCGGCTGTCGGAATACAAGGGGCTGAGCCAGGCCCTGCTGGCGCCGGGGGCCGCCGTGGTGGCCGAACGGTCGAGCGCGCTCGGCCTCATCAGCGCGGTGAAGAGCCCCGCCATCCCGTTCCGCCACGTCCCCGGACTCAGCCTCGACAGCCCGGTCGAGCCGCCGGAGCAACTTGGCCTCTTCACGGACGGCGATTCGTTGAGCGTCGTCACCGCCTTCGACGGCCGGCCGGAGCCGCTCGCCTATCTCGACTACACCCCGGCGGCGCTGCCCTACCACCTGCTCACGCGGCCCGAGGTGCTGGTCCTCGGTGCCGGGGGCGGCGCCGACGTTTTGCAGGCGCTAGTCCATGACGCGGCGCAAATCGACGCCGTCGAGCTCGACCCGAACGTGGCGCGCCTGGTGCGCGAGGATTTCGCCGGGTTCGCCGGGCGGCTCTACGACCTGCCGCGCGTCCGCCTGCACCTCGGCGAGGGGCGCGAATTCGTCGCCGGCACCGATGCGCGCTACGACCTGATCCAGATTCCCCTGCTCGACTCGTTCGCCGCGGCAGCGGCCGGCACGCGCAGCCTAAGCGAGAGCTACCTCTACACCGTCGAGGCGTTCCAGCAGTACCTGTCGCGGCTCAAGCCCGGCGGCTATCTGGCGATCACGCGCTGGCTGAAGCTGCCGCCGCGCGACAGCCTGAAGCTGTTGGCGACCGCGCTCGCCGCCATGGAGCGAGGCGCCGTCGCCGAACCGGCGCGCCGGCTCGCGCTGCTGCGGAGCTGGAACACCATCACCTTGCTGGTCAAGAACGGCACGTTGGCGGAGCGCGATATCGCCACGATCCGCGAGTTCGCCCAGCGGCGCTCGTTCGACATTGCCTATCTTCCCGGCCTGCGAGCGGCCGAGGCCAACCGCTTCAATCTGCTGGACGAGGATACGTTCCACGACGGCGCGATGGCGCTCATCGGCCCCGGCCGCCAAGCGTTCCTCGACGCCTACAAGTTCGATCTGCGGCCGGCCACCGACGACCGGCCGTATTTCTTCGATTTCTTCAAGTGGCGGGCGCTGCCGGAGCTGCTTGAGCGGCGGGCGCTGGGCGGCGCGGCGCTGCTCGACTGGGGCTACCCCGTGCTGGTCGCGACGCTCGTTCAGGCCATAGTCCTCGGCCTCGCGCTCATCCTGCTGCCGTTGTGGCTCGCCGGACGGCGGGCGCGCGACCTGCCGGGGCGCTGGCGCGTCGCGGGATACTTCTTCTTGATCGGCCTCGCGTTCCTGTTCGTCGAGATCGCTTCCATCCAGCGCTTCATGCTGTTCCTCGGCCACCCGATCTACGCCGTCTCGGTGGTGCTGTTCGGCTTCCTGGTGTTCGCCGGCGTCGGCAGCGGCGCCGCGTCCAGCCTGGCGCGCCGCCTCGAGGGCCGACGACTGACGGCTCTACGCCTCGCAATCTTTGCCGTCGCGGCGCTGGCGGCATTGCATCTCATCCTGCTGCCGCCCTTGTTCCGCTCGCTCATGGCGCTGCCCGACGCGGCCAAGATCGCCCTTTCGATCGCGTGCATCGCGCCGCTGGCGCTCTTCATGGGCATGCCGTTTCCCCTGGCGCTCGCCCGCGTCGCCGCGCGTTCGCCGGCGCTCGTGCCGTGGGCCTGGGGCGTGAACGGCTGCGCCTCGGTCATCAGCGCCGTCCTGGCCGCGCTCATTGCCGTCAACCTCGGATTCGCGGCCGTCATCGCGATGGCGATTCTGCTGTATCTTGCGGCCGCCACCAAGGCTATGACCCGATGGTCGACCGACCGATCTCCGGCGTGCTGGCCGCGGCGCTGACGCCGCTTGGGGACGACTTGGCGCCCGACCGCGAGGTCCGTTCGCGGGCGCGTCGCGTTCAGTACTCGTAGGTGATGCCGAGCGTGCCCAGAACGGTGCCCTTCGTTCGGAAGTCGTAGTCGAAGCCGAGCGAGGATTGGCCCGACACTTCCGTGCCCGGCCGGTATTCCAGGTCGAAGCGCAGTTTCACGCGGTCCTCGCCGTCGTCGTCGTAACCGCCGAGGTTGCCGAAGTTACCGAGGTTGGCGAGGGCTCCGCCGATGCCCAGCTCCAATCCAACCATGGGGCCGAGCAGGAACTTGGTCTCGGAAAACTCCTCGCGCTCGCCGCCTCCAGCGCTTTCGTCGGTGATCCCCTTGACGTTCTTGAGGGTGCCGCGCAGTCCCACCATGCCGTACAGCTCTCCAACGTTGCCGATTTGGCCGAGTTCAAAGCCGACAAACGGCGAGATCGAGGCGTAATCATTCTGCTTGATGAACGTATCTCTCACCCCATCCGGGCTGGCGGGATGCAGATCGATGCGCAGTCCGGTTGCCGGACCGCTCAAGTCGATGGTGCCCTCGACCCCTACGTTCATGGGCATGCCGAAATACATGCCGATTGGCGTCCGGACCTGCATGGTGAAACCCGGTTGCAGCACGCTCACGTCGTCGCCCGTGCGATTGAAGTCGCCGCCGAGCTCCGTCCCCTCCGAGCCGAACCGGAAGTTGAAGCCGCCGGACACCGCGAACTGGGAGAAAGGCGCGGCCGGGCCGGCCGGCAGAGCGCCTGTTTGCGATGGTGGCGGACAGGGTTCCCGAGCAAAATTTCGCCCAGTCGTGCGGTCGAAAGCGGTATTGGGGTCAC
>CAYPKW010000012.1:17007-52482 GCA_964411425.1 uncultured Rhodospirillaceae bacterium | reverse complement strand
GCGCTGAACAGCTTCTTGTGGCCCACCGAAGTTTGCCCCATTAGCCGGTACCGTGGCGACCGGTTTTAGTGTCTTCGTATCGATCCAGCAGCCATTTGGTTCCCGAGCAAAATTTCGCCCAGTCGTGCGGTCGAAAGCGGTATTGGGGTCACTTTCGGAGCGCTGAACAGCTTCTTGTGGCCCACCGAAGTTTGCCCCATTAGCCGGTACCGTGTCGACCGGTTTTAGTGTCTTCGTATCGATCCAGCAGCCACACGGCTGCTCCTGTGCGAATGCCGTTTGGCTGAAACCAAATATCACGTCTGGCACGGCAAGGCCGAAGACCAGGAACAAGGCGGTGAGAAAGTTTCGAGACTTCGCGATCATGACTTGGCCCCCCCTGACCATTGCCCGCCGCGGCCCGCAGTCTGGAATGCAGAGTATGCATGCCCCCCCCCGAGTCCAGCGGCACGGCAGCGCGCTGATCGTCCTTAGACGCCACGCCCATCGGCTGGATGCAAGACACCGACGATTTCGTCCCGCTGTCAAACGCCGGCACCAACCTTTAGAATCGATCCGTTAGATGGTCGACCGACTGATCTCCGGCGTGCTGGCCGCGGCGCTGACGCCGCTCACGGACGATTTGGCGCCCGATCGCGAGGCGTTCCTCGAGCACTGCCGCCGGCTGCTGGCCGAGGGTTGCGACGCGCTCGCCATCCTCGGCACCACCGGCGAGGCCAACTCGCTTCCGGTCGATGAGCGGGCCGCGGTCATCGGCTGGGTTTCCGAACGGTTGCCGCGCGAGCGGCTGCTGGTCGGCACCGGCTCTTGCGCGGTCGCCGACGCCATCCGGTTGACCCGCGCCTGTCTCGCCGGCGGCGTCCGCTGCGTCCTGGTGCTGCCGCCGTTCTACTACAAGCCGCTGACGGACGACGGCGCCTATGGTTTCTTCGCGCGCCTGATCGACCGTGTCGGCGATGATCGTTTGCGCCTCTATCTCTACAATTTCCCGTCGCTTACCGGATATGCGGTCGGCGCCGAGCTGGTGCGGCGGCTCATCGACCGCTACGGCCCGGTGGTCGCCGGCATGAAGGACAGCTCGGGCGACTGGCCGTCGATGCGCGACATGCAGCGGCGCTTTCCCGGCTTCGATCTGTTCGCCGGCAGCGAAACGTTCCTCCTGCCGCTGCTGAACGAGGGCGGCGCCGGCTGCATCAGCGCTACCGCCAACGTGACGGCGCCGCTGTGCCAGGCGGTCTATTCGGCGTGGCGCGCGGGCGACTGGGCCGCCGCCGAGGCGGCGCAAACGCGGGCCACCGCGGCGCGCCGATGCATCGAGGCGTTCCCCGTGATCCCGGCGCTGAAATCGCTGCTGGAGCAACGAACCGGCAAGCCCCTCTGGCGCAACGTCTTGCCGCCGTTCCAGCCGCTCGACGCCGAGAGCGCCAGGGAATTGCGCCGCCGCCTCGACGACGCCGGCGGCGTCTAAAGCGCCGGCGCGGCCCCTTGCCGGGCGAGCGAGCGGCGGAACGCCGCGACCAGCGCCGCGGGCAGTGCCAGCCCGTAGGCGTCCCGCAAATAGGTTTGGAAATCGTAGATGGTGACCGCCGGACAGACCTCGAATTCGAGAAAATGCGGCGCCCCGGCGGCGACCCTGAAATCGACCGAAAAATAATCCGCAAGTCCGAACAGCTCGACGATCCGGGGCACCGCCCGGCCGACCGCGTCGACGATGCCCGCGGCGCCTCCGTCCCCCTCGCCGGCCGCCCGGCGTAAATCGGAGAGCCGCGGCACGAAGGCGATGCGCTGGCGCTGGCCGAAGGCGCCGACCGTGCCGCCGGTGTCGCGGCTGCCCGACAGGCTGGCGTTGTCCCGCGCGGTCATGAATTCGCCCCCGGTCTCGCTGTCCGGGTGCTTCAAGAGCTGCGCGATCCCCAAGGTCCCCGCGCCGTCGCTACCTACGTCCATGAAACTCACCCTCACGTCGTCGCCGGGAAGATAGCGCTGCACCAGCGCGCGATCGCGGTAGAGCCGCCACAGGCGCCGGCTCGCCGCCAGCGCGTGGCGCGCGTCCTCGCATCGCGAGTCGGCGAAGATGCCGATCTTGGCGCCCAGCGTGTTCGGCTTGACGAAGAACGGCCCGCCGCGGTCGAGTAGCTCGGCGCCGGCGATGGCCCGCTCGTCCTCGAGCAAGGCCGACGCTGGCACGTCGAGCCCGAGCGCCGCCGCCAGCGTCGAACACTTGTACTTGTCCTGGCACAGGTGCTGCGCCTGCGGCGGACTGCCGAAATAGGACCAACCGGCGAGCCGCGCCACGGCGGCGACCGAACTGCCGCGGTAGTACCTAATGCCGTCGGTCAGACACCAAACCAGGGTCGCGGGGTCGCCCCGCGGCAAGCGCCGGGCGGCGTCGAGGAAGCCGTCGAGCTCGACGAATTCGACCGCCATGCCGGCCGCGCCGAGCGCCTCCGCGATGGCCTGCTTGAAGTCGTCGAGGTCGGTGGCCTGGGCCAGATAGCACGCCACTTCCTCGGCCGCCTCCGGCCGCCAACCGGCGGCCACCAGCCGGTCGCGGCAGGTCGCCTCCGCCTCGTACACGATCACGACGCGACTGGGTTCCATGACGGGCGATTCCGAAGGCTGCACGTCCGCGTATTGTTATCGTCGAGCGCGCGGGCCCGCACCATCTCCTTGTCGAGCGCAGGCAGGGGACCATAGTGTGACGGGAGCGTTGCCGTCGACGTGTTGTCCAGGGGATGGATTCCGATGCATGAAATCGCCGATGCCTTCGCGGTCGCCTTCGGCCTCATCCTCGGTCTCGACGCCGACCTCGCCGAGATCGTCGGGTTGTCGCTGCGCGTGAGCCTGTCGGCGGCCGCCATCGCCAGCGTCGTCGGATTGCCCCTGGGGGCGGCGGTGGCGCTGTTCCAGTTTCCGGGCCGACGCGGCGTCGCCGTCGTGCTCAGCGCGCTCATGGGCCTGCCGCCGGTGGTGGTGGGGCTCGTCGTCTACCTGTTGCTCTCGCGCAGCGGCCCGCTCGGCGTCTTCGGGCTGCTGTTCACGCCGACGGCGATGATCGTCGCCCAGACCGTGCTCATCGTTCCGATCGTGGCGGCGCTGGCGCGCCAGGTGATCGAGGACCTGTGGGCCGATTATTGCGAACAGTTGACGTCGCTCGGCGCCACGCCCGGGCGGGCCGTCTGGACGCTGCTGTGGGACGGCCGGGGGAGCCTCACCACCGCCGTGCTCGCCGGCTTCGGGCGCGCCAGCGCCGAGGTCGGCGCGGTCATGATCGTCGGCGGCAACATCGACCACGTGACGCGCGTCATGACCACGGCAATCGCGCTCGAAACCAGCCGCGGCGACTTGGCCCTGGCGCTCGGCCTGGGGATGATCCTGATCGCGCTGTCGTTGCTGGTCAACGGAGCCGCCTTCGTCCTCCGCGAAACCGCGCGCCCGGGTCCGGCGTGAGCAACTCGATCCTGCCGCTCCGTCTCAACGGCGTCTCTTTCGAGGCCGGCGGCAAGCGTCTCATCGACGGCGTGTCGTTGACGCTCGCGGCCGGGCCGCGCACCGTCGTCCTCGGCCCCAACGGCGCCGGCAAGAGCCTGCTGCTCCGCCTTTGTCATGGCCTGCTGCGGCCGACCGAAGGCGAGATCGCATGGCTGGGCCCCAACCGGATCGCCGCCCGCCATCAGGCGATGGTCTTCCAGCGCCCGGTGATGCTGCGCCGGTCGGCGGCGGCCAACATCGAGCTCGCGCTCAAACTCCGCAACATCCCGCGCCGGCTGCGCGCGGCCCGCATCGGCGAGGTGCTGGCCGACACCGGATTGACCGATCTCGCCGACCAGCCGGCGCGCCATCTGTCGATCGGCGAGCAGCAGCGCCTGGCCCTGGCGCGGGCCTGGTCCACGGCGCCCGAGGTGATCTTCCTCGACGAGCCGACGGCCAACCTGGACCCTTCCGCCACGCGCGCCATCGAGGAGACCATCGCCGCCATCGACGTCTCCGGCACCAAGATCGTGATGACGACGCACGACCTCGGCCAGGCGAGGCGCATGGCCGACGAGATCGTGTTCCTGCACCGCGGCCGTCTGATGGAGCATCGGGTCGCCAGGGATTTCTTCGCCAACCCCGCCACGCCCGAAGCTGTCGCGTTTGTCGAAGGCCGGCTGCTGTGGTAAGATAGCGCATTCCTAGGAGACCCATCCAATGTCGAAACGATGCCGCGCGGTACTTGTCGCACTTGCAGGCCTCTTTCTGACCGCGGGGTCGGCGGCCGCCGAGGAGCGCTTCATCACTGTCGCCTCGACTACCTCGACCGAGGATTCGGGCCTGTTCGGCCACATCCTGCCGCTGTTCGCCGCAGAGACCGGGATCGAGGTTCGCGTCGTCGCCAAGGGCACCGGCCAGGCGATCAAGATCGCCGAGAAGGGCGACGCCGACGTGCTTTTCGTGCATGACAAGAAATCGGAGGAAAAATTCGTTGCCGATGGACTAGGCGTGCGGCGCCACGAGGTCATGTACAACGATTTCGTCATCGTCGGCCCGCGGGCCGACCCCGCCGGCATCGCCGGCATGGCGGACGCGCCGGCGGCGCTGGTGAAGATTGCCGCGGCAGAGGCGCCGTTCGCATCGCGCGGCGACGACAGCGGCACCCATAAGGCGGAGCTGCGCCTGTGGGCCGAAGCGAAGGTCGACGTCAAGTCCGTATCCGGCACTTGGTATCGGGAAACCGGGGCCGGCATGGGACCGACCCTCAACACCGCCGTCGGCCTCGCGGCCTATACGCTATCGGACCGGGCGACGTGGCTCGCGTTCAAGAACAAGGGCGATTTCGACGTCCTCGTCGAAGGCGACCGGCGCCTGTTCAACCAGTACGGCGCCATCCTGGTGAACCCGGCGCTTCACCCGCACGTGAAGGCCGCCGACGCCCAGGCCTTCATCGACTGGCTCATCTCGCCCGACGGCCGCGATGCCATCGCCGGCTTCCGCATCGACGGCCGGCAGGTGTTCTTCCCGAACCCCGCCCCCGGTTCCTGACCCTAGCCGAGATTCTGGGTCGCGAAGTCCCAGTTCACCAGGTTGTTCAACCAGGCATCGACGTAATCGGCGCGCCGGTTCTGGTAATCGAGATAGTAGGCGTGCTCCCAGACGTCGATGGTGAGCAGCGGCTTGTCGCCCTTGACGAGCGGAGTGTCGGCGTTGCCGCTCTTGCTCACCAGCAGCTTGCCGTCGGGCAGGGCGCTGAGCCAGGCCCAACCGCTGCCGAACTGGGTCGTCGCCGCCTTCTTGAACGCCTCGATGAATTTGTCGAACCCGCCGAGATCGGCGTCGATCTTCTCCAGCAACTTGCCGGCCGGCTTGCCGCCGCCGCCGGGACGCATGGAATTCCAGTAGAACGTGTGGTTCCACACCTGCGCCCCGTTGTTGAACAGCGCGGCCCGGTTCGGATTGGCCGTGGTGGTCTTCAGCAGTTCCTCGAACGGCAGGTCCTTGAGGTCCGGCGTCTCCGCGAGCGCCTTGTTGAAGTTATCGACATAGGCCTTGTGATGCTTGCCGTAATGGAAGCTGATCGTGTTCGGAGATATGTACGGAGCGAGCGCGTTTTCCGGATAGGGCAGCGGGGGCAACTCCATCGGCTCCGCGCCCCGCAGTATCCGTGGGGCCGCAAGGCTGGCGGCCACCGCGGCAGTGACCACAAGGAACGACCGCCGGCCGAGCGCCGGCGCCAACGAACGAGCCTGCATCTCTTCCTCCCCTCCTCGATTGGCCGGCGGCAAGGCGTCAGCCGCCGTCCAGGTCCCTCAATCGGCCCGCATCATGACTCATGCCGGCACGCCCGGCAAGCCGGGCGAATCCGCTTAGCCGGCGCGCAGCGACGCGATGTTGGACCCGCCGTAGCGCCGAGTCCATACTGGGCGTCCGATCTTCACCGCCAGCGGCGATCCGCATGCGATTCCCCAGGACGATCCGGCTCGACGCTACGGACGAGCGCGTCTACGAGGTCGCGGCGGCGCCCGGCGAGTGGGCGGTCTCCGGCGCGTTCGCCTTCTCGAACGCCGACCCCGACACGCTCGCCGGCAAGGCCCGTCTGGCGTTCTCCAGCGGCTTCCTCGGCACGGCCAGTTTCGGCTGGTCGACGCTGGTGGCGGTGCAAGACGCGAGCGAGGCCGAGATTGAAGCGGTCGTGCGCGCGCTGGCCGCGCATTTCGTCGCGCGCTATGGCGCGCCCGGCATCGATGCCGCGCTGCCGGCCGCGCGCGCCGAAGCCGAGTTCGCCCGCGGCCTGTGCGCGCACCCGGTGAACACGCTGCTCGCCGTGGAGCGGCGCCATTCCGACCGGGGCATCGTGGAGCAATTCCGCGTGGTGGCGCCGCAACGGCCGACCGACCATGCTAGAATCTGGGAGATGGTCCCGGATGACGGCGGGTAGCGAGACCGCGGGCCGGGAGTTCTGGGCCGCGTCCGGCTTCCGGCTGCTCGACCGCGACGCCGAGGGCCGGCTGGTGGCGAGCGACGACTACTTACGCGCCTACCTCGACCGGCCGGAGCTGCGGCCGCAGGAGGATTCCTCGGCGGCGGAGCTTGCCCTCCACGGCCGGCTCATGGAGACGCCCCGGCGCGCCGTCGCCGCCGCGGAGATCGAGCGGATCGCCGATCCCGATGCGCGGGAGAATTACCGGCTCCTGGTGGAGTTCCGCGACGGGCTGCTCGCCCATCCCTCGCTCGAAGCCTTCTACCTCGCGTGCTTTCGCGCCGGGCCGGTCGCGATTCCGCCGCTCTTCCTCGACCAGCTCGTGCACGTGCTGCTGCGCGGCATACTCGATGGCTGCGACGATCCGTTCCGGGCGCGCGCCGGCGAGCTCCTGTTCCGCCGGCAGAAGGCTAGCCTCGTCGACGGCGCCATCATGCTGGCGGACGAGGACGTCGTGGAGCTGTACGCGCGAACCGGCGGCCGCGGGCCCCTAGGGCGCCTGATCGCCGAGGCCGAAGGCCTGCGCGGCATCGACCTCGACGTCCTCGACGAAAGCAGCGCGCAAGGTTACTGGGCGCGCAGCGACCGGTTCGACATGGTGCTCGACGTGAGTTTCGCGCGGCCCGGGATCGATGCGTTGTGCCGGGTGCTGGAAGCCTGGATCCGGCACTTCCTGGCGGTCGAGGTCGCGATCCAGCCGGTGCAGTCCATAGCGGACGAGCGCTGGAGTTGGCACGTCGGCCTCGACGGCGAGGCCACCCTCATCCTCAACGACCTCTATCGCGGCGCGGAGGTGGAGGAGCCACGTCTCGCGCGGCTCCTGTCGCTGTTCCGGCTCGAGTTCCGGGAACCGGCACTGGCGCTGCCGCGGCTGGCCGGCCGGCCGGTCTATCTGGCGATGGCCATGACGCCGGCCAACGAATTGCGCTTGAAACCGCAAAACCTGCTGGTCAATCTGCCGCTTGGGCCGGCCGGGTGAGACGGCATCCAGGGAGGGTCGCATGGACGAAGACGTATTCAACATGAGCGTTCGCAAGTTTCTCAAGAAGCTCGGCGTCACCGCGCAGCGCGAGATCGAGGCCGCCGTGCGCGACGCCGTGGCGAGCCGGCGGCTGACCGGCAAGGAGACGATCAAGGCGCGCGCCGTGGTGACGATCGAGGGCACGTCGCTGCGGCTCGAGGTCGACAGCGACATCGCGCTTGCCTGAGCAGATGGCCGCCCACCCGCCGTTCCTCGACCGCCCCATCGCGCGCTGGCTGGCGGTGCTGTGCTTCCTCCTTAGCGTGGGCGTGCTCGCCTTCATGCACCGGAACGACCTCTTGGGCCGGGCGAGCCAGGCGCCCGCCGGCGACGACCTGCTGGCGCAGTGCGTCGCGGCGCGCGGCGCCCAGGTCGAGCAGATGCTGAAGGAGGGACTGGTCAGCCAGGAGCAGGCGGATCGGGTGCGCAATCAACTGGAGCCGGTCTGCCGCGCCCAACTCAAGCTCGAGTAGTGCCCCGATCAGTGCCGCCGCGTGGGCGGGGTCCCCTCCCCGCCCGCCTCGCGCTCGCGCAGATAGTCCTCGGTGGTGCGCACTCGCGGCCGTTCCCGGAACGCCAGCGGCTCGCCGCCCGCCTCGAACTGGGTCACGACGCGGCAGTTTTCGCACATCTGGATCGACTGGACCATGCGCTCGTTCTTGAACATCGAGTGCTTGTCCGCGAGTTGTTTCAGCACGCGCTCGACCGTGCTCTTGGTACCGAACGGCTTGCCGCAGCGGACGCAGGCGAACGGCTCCTCCTCCTTGACCAGCAACGCCAACCGCGCCTCGGGGGCGAAGTTGAAGCGCGGCTCGAGGGAGATCACCTTCTCGGGGCAGGTGGCCTGGCACAGCCCGCATTGCACGCAGGCGTCTTCCTGGAAGCGGACCTGCGGCTTGTCCGGGTTGTCCTGGAGCGCGCCGGTCGGACAGACGTTGACGCAGGCGAGGCAGAGCGTGCAGCCCTCGACGTTCACCTTGACCGCGCCGAACGGCGCGCCGGCGGCGAGCGGGATGGACGCCGCGGGCTTCGGCGCGGCCGCCGCGAGGTGCGCGAGCGCAAGCCGGATCAGCGAGCGTTTGTCGCCGAGCGGCAGATAATCCCCGGCCGGAGCCGGCGGGGCGGCCGCTACCCCGGCAAGCGCTTGCGCGAGGCCGTCGGGATCGTCTTCGACCAGCACGTCGCAGCGCCCGGCGCCATAGCCGAGGCCCTCCATCAGCGCTTCGGCTAGACCGACCTGCTGGGCAAGCCCCTGCAGCTCCTGGCGGCGCGCCGGCGGTGCCAGGATGAGGATGCTCGCCGCGCCGTAGGCGAACGCCGTCGCCAAGAAGTCGAAACCGATCTGGGTCGCCTCGTTGACGGCGAACGGCAGCACGTCGGCCGGCAAGCCGTCGCCGGCGGAGGCCAGCGCCGCGATGAGGTCCGCGCCGTGCCGGACGTCGTGGGCCAGAAGGACCGCGCGCTTGCCACCCGCCCGGTAATAAGTGCCGAGCAGCGCGCGCAGCCGCAGGGCCAGCGGCGCCGGCGGCGGCATGGCATAGGTAGCGGCCCCCGTCGGGCACACGCTGTGGCAGGCGCCGCAGCCGCCGCACAGATAGGGATCGATGGCGACGGCATCCCCGTCGGGCCGGATGGCCGAGGCCGGGCAGACCTCGAGACAGCGCGTGCAGCCGATCTTTCGGCTGCGCGAATGGGCGCAGATGGCGGCCTCGAACTGGACGTAGCGGGGCTTGCTGAACTCGCCGACCAGGTCGGTCAACTCGAACATGGCGCGCTGCACGGCGGCGGGGTCGCGCGGGTCGGGGTTGAAGTAGCCCTCGCGCCGTCGCGGCGAAGGGAACAGCGCCGGGCCGCCGCTCAAGTCGAGGATCAGCTCGCAACTCGAAGCGGCGCCGTCGCGGCCGGCCTCGAACTTAAGCGTGCCGCGCGACGAGGGAACCATCGCCGCGTAATCGTCGACGACGATCTCGAACGCGCCGAGATGGCCGCTGGCGCCGACGATGGTGCCCTTGAAGATCGGCACGTCGACGACGCGGGGCGGGATGACGCCCGAAGGGCTAGACAACAGGATGGTCACGTCGAGCCGGCCGCGCAGCTGGCGCGCCGCCTCGATCGCCGCCTCGTCCCGCCCGTACACCAGGCACAGGCCGGCGGACTTCATCGACACCGTGGGCGTCGGCGGCAGGGTGACGGCGGCCTCGGCCAGCAGGGCGGCGATTTTCGGCGTCGCCTTGTCGCCCTCGGACGACCAGCCGGCGTGCTCGCGAATATTGGTGTAGATGACGCTCGTCTCCGGCAACGCTTCCGCCGCGATCTCGTCGAACAGCGGCGCTTCCTGGGTGCAGGCGACAAGGACCGGCCGGCCGCCCGCCAGGGCGGCGCGGAAATTGTCGATCTGCGCCCGGCAGAGCTGGCGGTTGATCGCCACGTCCTTGGCCCGGCAGGCGCGCGCCAGGGCCTTGGCGTCGAGCGCCATCGTGCCTTCGCAATCGCAGAGCAGGACGGTCTTGCCGTCGATCTCCATGGGCCTCGGTTCGGCCGCTTGCCGCGGTGCCTCGGAAGTACGAAGATTAGACCCGAGCCTAGGCGTTAGCCAGTGCGGTCGAATGAGGTGCGTATGACTACCCTGGCGCCGGTCACCGTCATTGCCGTCGGCGTCGTCGTCGAGCGGCGGGCGGCGCAGAATCAGTGGCAAACCTGGTCGCTGCTGCCGGTGGCGGTGATCCCCGGCGCGCCCGCGGTCGATGGCTGGCGGGTGTTGCGCGAGAGCGCCGGCTCCGTCCAGTATCACGCCGCCACGCTGCCGCTCGAATTGCACCGCAAGGACACCGAAGGCTACCGCCGCAACCTGTCCGGCGCCCAGCCGTCGGTCTACGTCGTCATGCGGCGCGACGACACCGACGCCGAGCGCCCGATGCAGCCGTTCCTGGTGACCGTCTGCCCGCACGAGGCGGAGGCCTACACGGTGAGCGGCAGCGAGGTCGTCGAGGGCGTGTCCATGCCGGAATCCATATTCTCGCTCGTCCAAGCCTTCATCGAGCAGCACCACGTCGAGGTGCCGTTCGTGAAACGCGACCGCCGGCGGGCCGACAGCGAGGCCGACCGGCGGCGCGGCGGGGCTCCCCATGGCGCGGACGGGAGGAAGACACGGTGACGAGCGAGGAGGGTTTCCTGCGCCGCTGGGCGCGGCGCAAGGCCACGGCGAGCTCCGGCGCCGCGCCGGCCGAGGAAGCGGCCGCGCCGGCGCCCGCGCCTCTGCCGGCGGCCCCGCAAGAGAGCGACGAAGAGGCCGCCCAGCGCCTCGGCTTGCCCGAGATCGACAGTCTCGACCCCGAATCGGACTTCAGCGTGTTCATGCAGGCGGCGGTGCCGGAGAGCATCCGGCGGCGGGCGCTGCGCCGGCTGTGGCGGATTCACCCGGTGATCTCGACGCCCGACGGCCTCACCGTTTATGCCGAGGACTACACCGACGCCGCGGTCGCGTTGCGCGGCCTGAAGACCGCCTATCGAGTCGGTCTGGGCTATCTCAAGGACGCGATCGAAACGACCGCCGCGGATGCCGCGAAGCCCGCCGAGCCGGCGGCGACGCAACCCGGCGACGCGCCAGACGCGGCGCCCGAACCGCAGCCAGGCCCGGCAGCGGCGAAGGCCGTCAGCGCCGCGAACAAGTTACCGCCGGATTCGCCCACGCGCGGTTAGGTTAGTTCACATTCCGTTCCAGATGCCGGCCAGCTTCCGTACCGAGCGCCACTGCAAACTTGTCGCCGCCAATTTCCTATATTTCCTTGACACAAGATTTGCATGCGGCGCAAAATTTTCGCAGGGATGAGGTTGCAAGACTATCTTGAGCGAGAGGGGCTAAGCGCCTCGGATTTCGCTGCTCGGATCGGGCGGGCGGTATCGACTGTGACGCGCATCGCCAAAGGGGAAACGACGCCGGAAGCCGAAACGGTCGCCAAGATCGTCGCGGCGACCGGCGGTGCCGTGCAGCCCAACGACCTCTTTTTCGCCGTCGCGCAGTCGACCGCCGACTGGGACCTCACGCCGGAAGAAGCGCACCGCGCCCAGCTCTATGGGCTGTTGGCGCGTTTTCTGGGCGCGGCGCCGTCTGCTGAGTTGCTTGCGGCGGCCGCGGACCTGGACGGCGACGGCACCGAGTTCGGCCGGGCAATCGACGATCTGGCCGCGGCCGCGGCGATCACGTCGGCACGGGCGGCGGCCGAGGAATTCACGGTCCTGTTCATCGGCCTCGGTCGAGGCGAGCTGATTCCGTACGGGTCGTACTACCTCACCGGATTCCTGCACGAGAAGCCGCTGGCGATGCTGCGCACCGATCTGGCGCGACTTGGCATCGGGCGCGCCGACGGCTCGCCCGATCCCGAGGACGGCATCGCCGCGCTGTGCGAGGTCATGGAGGGGCTCATCGCCGGCAGGTTTGGGGCGCCGGCGGACCTGGCCGCGCAGCGCGAGTTCTTCCGCACGCATATCGCCGCCTGGGCCGGGCGGTTCTTCCGCGACCTGGAAGCGGCGGCGTCGGCGAAGCTGTATCGCCCGATCGGCACGATCGGGCGGCTGTTCATGGAGATCGAAAAGACGGCCTTCGCGATGGACGGCTGAGCGCCGGCAACGCTCGGCATGCGAGGCAACCCGCGCACGGAGGTGCGCAACCGAGGTGGAGTAAAGGCGATGCGAGTCAAGGCGATGCTTAAGGACGACAAACCGAAATCGGCCAAGCGCCGGGAGTTCCTGAAGCTGGTCGGCGCCGCGGGCGCGGCCGGCGCGGCGGCGGTGGGCTGTGCTACCGGCACGGCCGAGGCCGCGAGCCAGCCGCAGAAGGGCACCACGTACCGCGAGACGGCGCACGTCAAGAAATATTACGAGCTCGCCAAGTTCTGACATTGTCGTGCGCGGCCGGCCGCGAGGCCGGCGGCGCTGGGAGAGACGAAAATGTTGATCAAGACATCGGCTGGATCGGCGAACGGAACGCGGCTGTCGAAGGCGCTGGCCGGCATCACCGGCGGGGCAGTCGATCGCCGGACCTTCCTCAAGCGGACCGGGCTCGCCGCCGGCGGGCTTGCCGCCGTCGCCGCCGTGGCGGGCGGCTCCAAGGTGAAACCGGCCGCGGCGGTGACCCAGGGCCTGGGCGACATCACCCAGATCAAGTCGGTGTGCACGCACTGCTCGGTCGGGTGCACCATCGTCGCCGAGGTCCAGAACGGCGTCTGGATCGGGCAGGAGCCCGGCTTCGACAGCCCGTTCAATCTGGGCGCGCACTGCGCCAAGGGCGCCTCGGTGCGCGAGCACGCGCACGGCGAGCGCCGGCTCAAGTACCCGATGAAGCTGGTCGGCGGCAAATGGGAGCGCGTCTCCTGGGACCAGGCGATCAACGAGATCGGCGACAAGATGATCGAGATCCGAGAGACCTCGGGACCGGACTCGGTGTACTGGCTGGGCTCGGCCAAGTTCTCGAACGAGCAGGCCTATCTGCTGCGCAAGTTCGCCGCCTTCTGGGGCAGCAACAACGTCGACCACCAGGCGCGCATCTGCCATTCCACCACCGTCGCGGGCGTGGCCAACACCTGGGGCTACGGCGCGATGACCAACAGCTACAACGACATCCACAACTCGCGCGCGATCCTGTTGATCGGCGGCAACCCGGCCGAGGCGCACCCGGTCTCGCTGTTGCATCTGCTCAAGGCGAAGGAGCAGAACGGCGCGCCGTTCATCGTGTGCGACCCGCGCTTCACGCGCACGGCGGCGCACGCGACCGAATACGTGCGCCTGCGGCCCGGCACCGACATCCCTCTGGTCTGGGGCATGCTCTGGCACATCTTCGAGAACGGCTGGGAGGACAAGGAGTTCATCCGCCAGCGCGTCTGGGGCATGGAGAAGGTGCGCGACGAAGTCAAGAAGTGGACCCCGGAGGAGGTCGAGAACGTTACCGGCGTGCCGGGCGCGCAGGTCCGCCACGTGGCCGAGTTGATGGCCAAGAACCGGCCGAGCACGGTGATCTGGTGCATGGGCATCACGCAGCACCACATCGGCAACAACAACGTGCGGGCGCTGTGCATCCTGCAGCTTGCGCTCGGCAACGTGGGCGTGGTCGGGGCCGGCACCAACATCTTCCGCGGCCACGACAACGTCCAGGGCGCCACCGATCTCGGCCTCGACGTGGGCACACTGCCCGGCTACTACGGGCTGGCTACCGGCGCCTGGAAGCACTGGGCCGGCGTGTGGGACGTGAAGTACGACTACCTGCTCGGCCGCTTCAAGGACAAGCCACTCATGGAGAAGGCCGGCATTCCGGTGTCGCGCTGGGCGGACGGCGTGCTCGAGGCGAAGGAGAACGTCGAGCAACCCGACAACCTGCGGGCCATGGTCTATTGGGGCCACGCGCCCAACTCGCAGACGCGCGGGCCGGACATCAAGAAGGCGATGGAAAAGCTCGACCTCTTGGTCGTCGTCGACCCATATCCGACCGTGACCGCAGTCCTCCACGATCGCACCGACGGCGCCTATCTGCTGCCGGCGGCCACGCAATTCGAAACCTACGGGTCGGTCACGGCGTCGAACCGCTCGCTGCAATGGCGTGAGAAGGTGGTCGAGCCGCTGTTCGAGAGCAAGCCCGACCAAACCATCATGTACCTGTTCGCCAAGAAGTTCGGCTTCGAGCAGGAGATGTTCAAGCATATCGCGGTCAACGCCGACGAGCCGCTGGTCGAGGACATCACCCGCGAGTTCAACAAGGGCATGTGGACGATCGGCTATACCGGCCAGTCGCCGGAGCGCATGCGGCTCCACATGCAGAACCAGCACACCTTCGACAAGACGACGCTGAAGGCGAACGGCGGGCCGGTCGACGGCGAGTACTACGGCATGCCGTGGCCGTGCTGGGGCAACGCCGAGATGAAGCACCCCGGCACGCCCAATCTGTACGACACCTCGAAGTCGGTCGCCGACGGCGGCCTGTGCTTCCGCGCCAACTTCGGCGTCGAGCGCAACGGCGAGAACCTGCTGGCCGAAGGCTCGTATCCGTTAGGTTCGGAGCTCAAGGACGGCTATCCCGAGTTCACCATGGCGCTGCTGCAGAAGCTGGGCTGGGATCGCGACCTCGCGCCTGCCGAGGCGGAAGCAATCGGCAAGGTAGGCGGCGAGAAGATCGGCGAGGTCAACTGGAAGACCGACCTGTCGGGCGGCATCCAGCGCGTCGCCATCAAGCACGGCGCGGCGCCGTTCGGCAACGCCAAGGCGCGCTGCGTGGTGTGGAACTTCCCCGACCCGGTGCCGCCGCACCGCGAACCGCTGTACACGCCGCGGCGCGACCTGGTCGAGAAGTACCCGACCTATACGGACCGCAAGCTCAATCGCCTGCCCGTTCTCTACGAATCGATCCAAAAGCAGGACTTTTCCAAGGACTTCCCGATCATCCTGACCTCGGGGCGCCTGGTCGAGTACGAGGGCGGCGGCGACGAGACGCGCTCGAACCCGTGGCTCGCCGAGCTGCAGCAGGACATGTTCGTGGAGATCAACCCGTTCGACGCCAATCAGGTCGGCGCGCGCGACGGCCAGATGGTCTGGGTGCACGGCCCCGAGGGCGCCAAGGTGAGAGTCATGGCCATGGTCACCGAGCGGGTGGGCCGCGGCGTCGCCTTCATGCCGTTCCATTTCGGCGGCGTGTACCAGGGCGAGGACCGGCGGCACAAGTATCCGGCCGGCGCCGACCCGTACGTGCTCGGCGAATCCACCAACACGGCCCAGACCTACGGTTACGATTCGGTGACGCAGATGCAGGAAACCAAGACCACCCTCTGCCGCATCGAGGCGGCGTGAGCGCTGGTAGGGAGCGACAGCCATGGCACGAATGAAGTTCCTGTGTGACGCCGACCGCTGCATCGAATGCAACGCCTGCGTCACCGCCTGTAAAAACGAGCACGAGGTTCCCTGGGGGGTGAACCGGCGGCGCGTCGTCACGATCAACGACGGCATGCCGGGCGAGCGGTCGATCTCGGTCGCGTGCATGCACTGCTCCGACCCGCCGTGCATGGCGGTGTGCCCGGTCGACGCCTTCTATCAGACCGCCGAGGGCGTGGTGCTGCATTCGAAGGACATTTGCATCGGCTGCGGTTACTGCTTCTACGCCTGTCCCTTCGGCGCGCCGCAATACCCGCAGGCCGGCAACTTCGGGACCCGCGGCAAGATGGACAAGTGCACGTTCTGCGCCGGCGGCCCGGAGGAGACCCACAGCGAGGCCGAGTTCAAGAAGTACGGCCGCAATCGCCTGGCGGAAGGCAAGCTGCCGCTGTGCGCCGAGATGTGCTCGACCAAGGCGCTCCTGGCCGGCGACGGCGACGTGCTCTCCAACATCTACCGCGAGCGCGTGGTGGCGCGCGGCTTCGGCTCCGGCGCCTGGGGTTGGGGCACGGCCTACCAGGCCGACGTGAGCGGCTGAGGCAACCGGGCGGACAAGGGGAACAATGGGGCGGCTTGGCCGCCCCGTTGCGTTGGGGTATGCTGTCGGCGCGGAACGGCGAGCACCTTGGGGAGCCTCGAATGGCGAGTTTCGAAAGCCGGCGGTATGCGTTTGCGATCGGCCTTTTCGGCCTGCTGGCGATCGGCCTCCAGGCGTGCCGCGAAGACGAACAGAACCGCCCTCTTTCGTTCGACAAGGGCACCTACATCGGCGCCCCGGATACGGCTCTCTCGCCCGAAGAGGTCGATGCCTTGGTGCAGCGCACCGCCGGGCCGCAGATTTGAAGTAACGAAGGAGTTCGTTCGATGCGTAGGCTGCGTCCCGTCGTGCTCGCCGGTGCCGGCGCCTTTGCCGCGATCTGCCTCGCCTATCTGGTCGCGGCCGCGGTGGTGGGTTTCACCCCCGGCGCGCCGGCCCAGGCCCAGACAGCGACCGCCCAGGAGGAGGCAGGTGCTGCGCCGGAACCCGGCAAGTCCGACTGGTGGCGCGCCATCCGCCAGGGTTCGCAGGGCTACGTTTCGATCCCCGACAAGCAGGCCGGCGTGCTCGTCCAGTCGGAGGGCGAGACGTGGCGCAACTTCCGCAACGGGCCGCTGTCGGTATGGGGCGGCTGGGCGCTGTTCGGCACCATCGCGCTGCTCGCGCTGTTCTTCGCGCTGCGCGGACGGATCAGGATCGAGCACGGGCCGAGCGGCGAGCGCGTGCAGCGCTTCAACGCCGTCGAACGCTTCGGCCACTGGCTGACGGCGACGGCGTTCATCGTGCTGGCACTGACCGGGCTCAACATGCTGTACGGCCGCTACGTGCTGAGGCCGGTGATCGGGCCCGACGCCTTCGCTTGGCTCACGGGCGTGGGCAAGTTCGGGCACGACTACGTGGCGTTCGCCTTCATGCTCGGTCTCGTCATCATCCTCGTCCTGTGGATCGCCCACAACATCCCGAACCGGCACGACCTCGTATGGCTGGCGAAGGGCGGCGGCTTGTTCGTCAAGGGCGTGCATCCGCCGGCGCGCAAGTTCAACGCCGGGCAGAAGCTGGTGTTCTGGGCGGTCATCCTGGGCGGGCTGTCGATCAGCCTGTCGGGCATCTCGCTGTTGTGGCCGTTCGAGCTCCCCTTGTTCTCGAAGACCTTCGCCGTGCTGAACGTCGTCGGCCTCGGCCTGCCGACCGACGTGACGCCGATGCAGGAAATGCAATTGGCGCAAATGTGGCACGCGATCGTGGCCCTCGGCCTCATCGCGGTGATCATCGGCCACGTCTATATCGGCACGATCGGCATGCAGGGCTCCTTCGATGCCATGGGCACCGGCATGGTGGACAAGAATTGGGCGCGCGAGCACCACGAGTTGTGGGTGGCCGAGCTCGAAAAGGGCGGCTCGTGAGCGCCGCACGGCCGCTCGCGGCGCTCGCCGCCCTCCTCCTCGGCGCCGGCGCGGCGCTGGCGCAGGACCTCGTCTCGCCGAGCAAGGTCAGGGAGTGGGTCGCCGCCCAGTTCGGCGCCGAGGTCCTCAGGCTGACCCCGGTGGGGGACGGTTTCACGTACCGGGTGGTGGTGATGAACCCGCCCGGCGATTCGAACGCGGCCTTCGCCGTGACGACTCTCTTCGTCGACGCCAAGATGGGCAACTTGGTGTCGCAGTTCGAGCACAAGCGCCAGGGTTACGACCTTGCCACGGGGGGCCACCTCAATCGCGAGGCGAGCGGCCCGGCCACCCGGTACCAGTCCTTCCGGACGCGCTAGCCGGTCGCCGCGCGGCTCATGAACAGGCGCGGCGCGCTGGCAGGGGCCGCATTGGCCGTACTGGCCGCGGCGGGCGCGCGGGCCGACCTGATCGGCCATGGCGGTCCCGTCCGCGGCCTCGCCGTGTCCGAGGACGGCACGCGCATCCTGAGCGCCGGCTTCGACTACAGCGTCATGCTGTGGGACCCCGCCAGCCAGCGCGCGCTCGCCCGCCTCATCGGGCATGAGGCCGGCGTCAACGCAGTCGCGTTCCTGCCGGGCGGGCGCGCCGTATCAGCGAGCGACGACGGCACGGTCGGGGTCTGGGACTTGCGCCGGCTGCGGCTCGAGCGGCGGCTCGCCGGGCACGCCGGCAAGGTCAACGCCGTCGCCGCCTCGCCCGATGGAAGATGGGCCGCCTCGGCCGGATGGGACCGCACGGTGCGGCTGTGGGACCTGGAAGCGAACCGCGAGGTGCGCCGCCTCGCCGGCCATCGCGCCAACGTCAACGCGGTCGCCATTTCCGCCGATGGCGGGCGGCTCGCCAGCGGCGCATACGACGGCGCGGTGCTGATCTGGGACGCTGCCACGGGGGCAAAACTGGTCGAAATCCGCGATCACGATTTTGCGGTCAACGCCTTGGCGTTCCTGCCCGACGACCGCTCGGTCGTCACCGCCTCGACCGACAAGACCGTGCGGCGCTTCGACGCCGGGACCGGCCGGGCGGAGGGGCTGCTGCAGATGCACGCAGCGCCGGTCAACGCGCTCGCGCTCGGGCCCGGCATCGGCGCCTCGGCCAGCGCGGACGGCGACATCCGGATCTGGCGCACGCCGGACGGCTCATCGCTCCGCCGCATCGTTTCCCGCAAGGCGGCTTGGGCGCTCGCTTTTTCGGGCGACGGCCGGCGGCTCTACGCCGCCCTCTCCGACGGCCGCATCGCGGTCTGGGACGTGGCCACGGGCCAACCGGTCGGAGCGATGGCGGAGGCGCAAGCCGAGAGCCACTCGACTGCCGACACGAGCCGCGGCGCCCGGCTCTTTCGCACCTGCGAGGCCTGTCATTCGCTCACCGCCGATGGCGCCGGGCGGGCCGGCCCTTCCCTCTACGGCCTGTTCGGAAGGCCCGCCGGCTCGGTGCCGGACTACCCCTATTCGGACGGCCTCTCCAACAGCCGCGTGGTGTGGAGCGAGGCGACGGTTGACGCGCTCTTCGCCCAGGGGCCGGAGCGCTTCACGCCCGGCTCGAAGATGCCGTTGCAGCGCATGCTCGATCCGCGCGATCGTGCCGACCTCATCGCCTACTTGAAGCGCGTGACCGCGCCGAAACCACGCCGCCATCGGCGCCGGCGCGGCGCTAATACCAAGGCCCGATGATGGCGACCTCTTGCCTCGTGCTTCGAGACGCCGGCTTCGCCGGCTCCTCAGCATGAGGCAAGGGATTATTTTTGTGAACAAAACCTCGTCCTGAGGAGCGCCCGAAGGGCGCGTCTCGAAGGACGGGCCACGAGTCGATCTCAGAGGCTCTTGGTATAACGGATTAGCGCAACGACCGTGGAGCATCGTCCGATGAAGGAATTTCTTGCCGCGATCGCCGTCTGCGTCGTCATCGTCGTGATGGCGATCGTGCTGATCGACAAGGTGAACGAGCCGTCCGAGGAAGCGCACCAGACCGCCACCGGCAACGTCCGCCTGTAGCGGGGCTAGCGCAGCCGGCAGCGCGATTCCGGCTCGTCGGTTCCCAGCGTGTCGAGATTGTTGCGGGCATGCAGGAAGCCGCCGATGGGGGCGCGCGCGATGACCGCGTTGTGCGTGTGCAGCAGAACCGGCTGGCGCAACTGGCGGTCCCAGGGCCGGTAGCTTCCGGGGGTGCCCTTGTAGAGATCGAAGGTGAACTCTCCGGAGCCGAGCAGCGCCTTGAGCGTCGGGACGTCGGTCGACTTCGCGCGCGCGACCGCCTCGACCACCGAGCGCACCGCCGCCCAGGCCGCCCAATCCTCGTCCGCCATCGGGCGTCCCGCCAGCTTGTCGAACCGCTGGTTAAGTTGCGGCGCTCCGTGCCGTTCCCAGGTCCAATGCCACGCCCCCGCGCCCAGCCCCTCGCTGCCGATCACGGGCCGGGCGTCGTAGGTCTGGTAGGGCACGTAGCGGCCGAACTCGCCCTCGGCGTCGGCGAGGAAGACGAGGTCGTAGGCCCCCTCGCCCGTCAGCAGCGCGATGTTGGTCTGGTCGCGCACCCTCGGGTCGTTGCTGAGGACGAAGCGCCGCACGTCCACGATCTTGAGGCCGAATTTCCGGGCGGCGGCCTGGAACGCGTCGCTCGCCGTCCGGTCCGCGCCAGCCGGCCCTTCGAGCAGCAGGATGCGCGTCCAGCCCCTCTCTTTGGCGAACTGCGCCAGCGCGTCCATCAGCATGGCGTCGCTGGGAATGGTATGGAACAGCGCCGGCGAGCAGTCGTCCTGCCGCAGCCCGTCGTCGCGGTGGCGCGGATTGAACAGCAGCGGCCCCTCGGGGCCAAGCGCCCTTGCTGCCGCGCGCACGTCCTCCAAGGGCAGATCGAGCACGAAGGCGCGCGCCCCGCGCTCGCCCTCGATCTTCCGGATCGCCGCGACCGCGTCCTCGCCGGCGGCAAGCTCGTGCTCGACGAGCTCGAACCCGACGCCCAGCGCGCGGCCGATGATGCGGCTGTCCTTGATGGCGAGACGCGCCCCGTCGACGGCGGGCCGGTGATCGCGCAAGGTGAGGCCGGTGTAGGCGCGGTGCGGCTTGTAGTACGCATCGCCCTCGCGCGTGAGGTAGGCGAAGACGAAAGCCTCGTCGGCCGTTGCTGGCGCCGGCAGCAGCACGGCGAGGAGCCAGAGCGACCGCAGCAACGCCCTAGCGATCATCGATCAGCACCCCGTAGGGCACCAGCCCGACCGGCACCGAGGTGATGACGCGCCCGCTTTCGGTATCGATGATCGACACGTCGTCCGACAGGCCGTTGGCGACGTACAGCGTCTTCTCGTCGGCGGTGAGCGCCAGGCCCCAAGGGCGCTTGCCGACCAGGATGTAGTCCAGCACCTCGCGGCTCGCCACGTCGACGACGGCAACGTGGTTGGCGTGGCCCAGCGCGACATAGGCGCGCCGGCCGTCCTTGTCGATGACGAGGTCGACGGGCGTCACTTCCTCCTTGCGGAAGCCGGTCGGGCGGAACGGGACGTGGCCTACGACGGCGAGGCTCGCCAGATCGATGATGTCCACCAGCCCGGCGAGCTCGGCTGTTACCCAAAGCTCCTTTCCGTCCGGAGTCAGCGCGAAGCGCCGCGGCCGCGTGCCGACCAGGATGTCCTTGACGACCTCGCCCGCCGCCGTGTCGATGACGTGCACCAGGTTGGCGGCTTCCGAGGCAACGAACACGTACCGGCCGTCGGGGGTGACCTGCACACCCTCAGGCTCCTCGCCGGTGTCGAACTCGGCGATGAGCTCGCCGGTCTCGACATCGAACACCGTCGCCGTCGCATCCTCCTCGTTCGACACGTAGAGGCGCCGGCCGTCCGGGTGCAGGTCGAAGGTCTCCGGCTCGGCCACGGGGCTGATCCGGCCGACCAGCTCCTGCGTCGCCGCGTCGTACAGCGCGATCGTGGAATCGTCGGCGCAGCCGACGAAGAAGGCGGTGCGATCCTTGTTGAAATGCATGCCGCGCGGGCGAGCGCAGGTCGCGAACGTCTTGACGACCGCATGCTGGGCGTCGAGGACCGTGATGGTGCTGCTCTTCTCGTTGCTGACGAAGACGAGGCCGGTCCCCCCGGCCGTGGCACTCGCGCTCCACCAGAGGGCGGCGAAGGCGGCATGGATGGCGCGGGCGAAGGGCGTCCACATCGAAGGATGTCGCTATCCCATTCGGGATCGCGCGGCAAGCCCCGCCCGACCGTCGGCGAGCGCGCCGCCGGAGCGCGAGGCGGTCAAATTTCCAGGTGGATTCCGACCGTGGAATGGGCTATTTTCGGCGGCTACTCGCAGCGCAGCGGGAAGCGACGGACCGTCGCTTGGCGGCGGCGACTTAACATGTTCAGGGGAGGATCGATGATGAGTAGGCGGTCGAACTATTGCTCGGGCGTCGCAGCGGCGGTCGCCGTGCTGGCGCTGGGTGCGCTCGCCGGCGGCTCCTTGCGCGCCCAGGAGACGCTGTACGGCGACATGCTCGCCGTGACGCAGGATATGATGAATCGGGCCGCCAGCGACGGCAACAACTTCCTGCATACGAACGGCAACTATGAACAGACGCGGTACTACCCGTCGCGTCAGATCAACGCCGGCAACGTCCACAAGCTACGCCCGGCCTGGATCTTCCAGACCGAGGTCGTGGAGACGATGGAGACGACGCCGATCGTGGTCAACGGCGTGATGTACGTCACCACCGCCTTCAGCCACGTCTACGCGCTCGATGCGCGCACCGGCGAGCAGCTCTGGCACTACAAGCACGCCATGGGGCCGGTCGCCACCTATTGCTGCGGCCCGAACAATCGCGGCGTGGCCGTATACGGCGACAAGGTCTATCTCGGCACGCTCGACGCCAAGCTGGTGGCGCTCGACTCCAGGACCGGCAAGGTCGTGTGGGAACAGCAGATCGCCGATCCAGAGGCCGGCTACAGCGAGACCATGGCGCCGACCGCGGTCAACGGCAAGATCCTGATCGGCACCAACGGCGGCGAGTACGGCATCCGCGGCTTCGTCAAGGCCTACGACGCCAACAGCGGCAATCTGCTGTGGACTTTCAACACCATCCCCGAGAACTCCGTCGGCGTCTGGGCGACGCACGACGCGACGGGGCGCGACATGCTGCGCGACATCGCGGCCGAGAAGCAGGCGCTCGACAAGCTGGGCGATCCTTACAAGACCCTCGGCGGCGGCGTGTGGCAGAACCCGGCGGTCGATCTGGCGACGAACCGCATCTACTTCGTCGCCGGCAACCCCTCGCCGGACCTCGACGGCTCGATCCGTCCGGGCGACAACCTGTACACGGACTCGCTGGTCTCGGTCGATCTCGACACCGGGCAGTATGCTTGCCACTTCCAGTACATCGCGCACGACGTATGGGACCTCGACGCGGTGAGCCCGCCGGTTCTGGTCGACGTGGCGGACAAGGACGGCAACTCGGTTCCCGGCGTGCTGCACGGCGGCAAGACCGGCCACATCTACGTGAATAACCGGGACGATTGCAGCCTGATCCGCTTCTCCGAGGCGATGGTGCCGCAGGAGAACATGTGGGTGCTGCCCACGGCGGAGGGCGCGCGGATGCTGCCCGGCGCCAACGGCGGCGTCGAATGGTCGCCCTTGGCGGTCGATCCCAACCTGCGCCTCGCCTATGCGATCAACCTGCACCAGCCGATGACCTACCACGTCGAGAGCTCGCCCTATCCAGATGGCAAGCTGTGGCTGGGCGGCGCCTTCAAGGTGATCGCGACCGAGGAGCAGTGGGGCAACGTCACGGCGGTCGATTACGACACCGGCAAGATCGCGTGGCAGGTCAAGACCGAGCAGCCGATGATCGGCGGCATCCTGGCCACGGCCGGCGGCGTCGTCTTCACCGGCGAAGGCAACGGCGCCTTCAAGGCCTATGACTCCGAGACCGGCAGCGTGCTGTGGCAGTTCCAGGCCGGCGCCGGCGTGAATGCGCCGCCGGCTTCCTACACCGTGGACGGCCAGCAGTACATCGTGGTCGCGGCGGGCGGCAACACTCAGCTCAACTTCAAGCGCGGTAACGACATCATCGCCTTTACGTTGGGCAAGTAGCTTCGCTCCTGGGGTGGAGCCGAAGGGCTCCACCCCCTCTCTTCCTCCAGCCTGCTAGAGCCTGCAATGACACGGTGGATTGTCGGCGCCTGTTGGCTCGCTTGCGCTGCGGCGGCCCCGGCCGCCGCCCAGGACGTCACGGAGCGGCTCGAACTGTGCCAGACCTGCCACGGCGAGGCCGGCGTCCCGCAGGAGAAGGACACCCCCATCATCTGGGGGCAGGCCTACTACTACCTTTACGTCCAACTGAAGGACTACAACGCCGGCCGGCGCGCCAACGACATCATGAGCGCCATCGCCGCCGACCTTACCAGGGACGAGATGAAGGCGCTGGCCCAGTATTTCTCGAAGCAGCCGTGGCCCGCATTGGGCCTACCCGCCGCGTCGGACGCCGATGCGTTCCGGGCCGAACGCGCGGGCACCGCGGGCATCTGCACCGAATGTCATCTCGGCAGCTACCGCGGCAACGACACCGACACGCCCAGGGTCGCGGGCCAGCAGCCGGCCTACCTCGAGCGCACGATGCTGGAGTTCAAGAACAAGGTCCGCCTCAACGCGCCGGCGAAGGCTAGCCTGTTCGCCACTTTCGAAGACGCCGATCTGATCGCCCTCGCCCACTACCTCGCGACGAAATAGCCCGGCAAACCGCTGATAGACCCGGGAACGCGCTGCCTCTCCTTCGAGACGCGCCCTGATGGGCGCTCCTCATGATGAGGCAACGCGTTGATGTCGTTGATTATTCCTCATGGTGAGGAGGCCGTGCCAGCGGCCGTCTCGAACCATGAGGCAATCGATTCAGGTCCATCTGCGGCCTGCTAGGGATCCAGCGCGGCGGCGACCGCCGCGTCGGCGGCAAGCTCAAGCGCGGTCTTGCCGTCGCGGTCGCGGGCGTTGCGGTCGGCACCGGCCTCGACGAGCCGCTTGACGATCCGGGCGTGTCCGCGTTCGGCCGCGATCATCAGCGCGCTGCGGCCGCGGTTGTCCTTGAGGTCGAGGCTGGCGCCGCGCTCCAGCAGCAGCTCCACCGTCGCCAACCCTTCGGCCACCGGCGCGTCGTTGGCATGTCCGGCCGCCCACATGAGGGCGGTAAGCTCGTTGCCGTAGGTCCGGTTCACGTCGACGCCGGCGTCGAGCAGGCGCGCCACCATCGGGGCGAATCCCCTGGCGGCCGCATAGACGATCGGACCCTTGCCGGTGCCATCGGCCGCCTCGGGGTCGCCGCCCGCCGCCAGCAGCAGGTCCGCGAGCGCGGCGTTGCCCTCGAACACCGCGGCGATGAGCGGCGTCACGCCGTGGCGGTCGGCGGCGCCGACCTCGGCGCCGGCCGCCAGCAGCGCCTTCGCCGCGCGATTCCGGTCGTGCTTCACCGCCTCGAGCAGCGCCGTGCTGCCCGCCAGGTTGCGATGCGCGAGGTCGGCGCCGCGTTCGAGCAGGTACAGCACGACCGGGGCATGGCCCATGCGCGCCGCGACCAGCAGGCCGGTATTGCCGGCGCTGTCGCGCGCCGCCACCGAGGCACCAAGTGCCATGAACCGCTCGACCAGCCCGAGGCAGCCGCGCTCGGCGGCGTCGAACAGCAGGAAGTCGAGAGTGCGCGCGTTCTGCTGGCTCTGGCCCTGGAGGTAGCGTTCCTCGACCTCCTCGCAGGCGAGCTTGTCCTCGGCCAGCGCCGGCGGCGCAATCGCGGCCGCCAGCGCCGCGGCCAGGCCGAATAGCACGCGCCCGCGATGCTCTCGCGCCATCGCCGGTCTCAGCGGGCTTCCCCCGCCGTCTCCGCGTGCCCGTTGGTCGGATACTTGTACGAACCGTAGCGCAGCACCAGCACGGCGAGTGCCAGCAGCAGGATCGCGCTGGCGACGATGATGAGCCCAGAGCTCAGTTCGTGCTCGACGCTGATCTTGTCGATCATCAGGCGAGTGAGGGCCGTGATCGCCACGTAGATCAGGTAGCGGACCGGCATGTGGCTGGTCTTGAAGTAGATGCCGACCATGACGCCCAGTTCGAGGTAGATGAACAGCAGCAGGATGTCCTTGAGCGAGGCGTGACCCTGCTCGACCATGCCGAGGAAGGCGAAGATGGCCGACCACACGATGCTGGCGCCGATCGCGAACAGGGCCAGCAGAAGAAAGCCATCCACCAGGAGCCCGCCGAGCCGGTCGGCGATTCCCCTGAGACCGCGGTGCAGCGCGTCGATTTTCTCAATCATGGCAGGTCCTTTCCCCTCGACCGGTACCGGCGCGCCAGCGGGCCGCTGTCATCGCGTCAACATGCCCTTGTCGGCCAAGTCCTGCAGCAGCCCGCTCACGTCGCGCAAAATTTCCTCGCGCGGCGCGGCGAACTTTCGCGCCAGATCGTCGGCGATGGCCTCGACGGTGGCCTCGCCGTCGCAACGTTGCAGGATTTCAAGCGCGATCGGGTCGGGGACGAAGACCCGCTCGGGCGCCAGCACGACCCATCGGTCGCGCTGCTTGTCGAAGCGCAGCCGCACATGCGCCGCGAACCGCAGCACGCTCGTCCCTTGGATGACGACGCGCTCACTCACCGGCCGGCCCTAGAGCATGATCCGGAAAAGTGGCTGCCACTTTTCCGATAAGATCATGCTCACACCATCGAACTAGAGCAAGATTCACGGTTCGGATTCATCCGATCCGATCTTGCTCTAGGGGCCGGCTCGGCTACTCCCCTCCGCCACCCCAGGAATTCTCGCCGGGGGCAGCTACGGACGTCTACAGCTTGGCGCAGGCGTACGAGTTGATTTCGAGGCCCACGCAAATCTCGACGATCTTGGGTTTGCTCCAGAACATTCGTCCCCTCCGGTTCGGCACGAGCGCCACGGGAAACCATATAGCGGCAATGCCCGCGCGCGGCAACACGAAATCCTAAGGTGTCGCGGCGAGCTATCAGCCCGGCGCCTCCCGGCGCGCGATCAACCCTCGAGCTGGATCGTAACCATAGATCGCAAGACCCAGAAATATCGCAAGAAAACCGCCGACCCAGGCAAGCGCCTCCAGGTTGAGTTGGCCGTACAGCGCGAAGCGAACCAGCTCGGCCGCGTGGGTGAACGGATTGAAGGCGCAGACTTGGTAGAGGAAAACGCTCGCCTCCTTGACCCGCCATAGCGGGTACAGCGCCGAGGAGGCGAAGAACATTGGGAAAATCACGAAATTCATCACCCCGGCGAAGTTTTCGAGCTGCTTGATCGCCGACGACAAGAGGAGACCGAGCGACCCCAGCATCAGGCCGCCGAGCACGAGCGCGGGCAGCACCGTCAGATAACCTTCGGCGGGGGCCTCGACCCCCCACAACCACGCGATCCCCAGGAATACGTATGCCTGGACGACGGACACGCTCACCCCCGCCAGCAGCTTGCAGCAGAGCAGGTACCAGCGCGGCAGCGGGCTCACCAGCAGCGTCTTCATGCTCCCCATCTCGCGGTCGTAGACCATCGACAGCGAGCTCTGCATGCCGTTGAACAGCAGGATCATCGTCACCAGGCCAGGCGCGATGTAGACCTCGTAGACGATGTAGGTATCGTAGGGCGGCACGATCGAAACGCCGAGCACCGAACGGAAACCGGCGGCGAAGATGAACAGCCATACCAGCGGCCGCACCAGGGCGGCGACGAACCGCCCGCGCTGCTGCACGAACCGCAAGGCCTCGCGCAGCACGATGCCGTTGAGGCACCGGAGGTAGTGCGCCGGGCCTATGTGACCTCCGTTCATCGGGGGGGCGCCGATGTCAGCGCCGTGAACGCCGCGCCGAGGTCGGCGGCGCCGGCCGCCCGCGCGATCTCCACTGCGTTGCCTTGGGCCGCGACGCGCCCACCGTGCAGCACGATGACGCGGTCACCGGGCGCGGCCTCGTCGATCAGGTGGGTCGCCCACAACAGCGCGATGCCGTCCTCGGCGAGCCGGTGGGCGTGGTCGAGGATGCGCCTGCGGCTGGGGATGTCGAGCCCGACCGTGGGCTCGTCGAGCAGCAGCAACCGCGGCCGGTGCAGCAAGGCGCGGGCGATTTCCACCCGCCGCGCCTCGCCGCCGCTGAGCTGGCGCACCTTGTCGTCGGCTCGCTCGCCGAGCCCCGCCCGGGCGAGCTCGCTGTCGATGCGGAGGCGCGCCTCGCGCCGCTCGATGCCGTGCAGCGCCGCGTGATAGCGCAGGTTTTGCGCCACTGTCAGATCGAGGTCGAGGGTCCGCTGCTGGAACACCACGCCGATGCGCCGCAGCGCCTGCGAGGGCCGGCGACGGACCTCGAATCCGTACACCCGGATCGAGCCCAAGCGGCTGTCGAACAGACGCGTGATCAGCGAGAACAAGGTCGTCTTGCCCGCCCCGTTCGGCCCCAGCAGCACGGTGAAGCTGCCGGGCGCGAGATCGAACGAGACGTCCTTCAGCGCCTGGCGCGGCCCGTAGCTGTAGCCGAGGCCGGTGACGGCCAGCGCCGGGGTCTCGGCGCGAGCATGCGTTTCCCTTGCGCTGGCCGCCTCGTTCATGGCGTGCGATCCGCTGCGAGTCATTCGAAGTATAGCCCGCCGCCGCCGCCGACGGATACTCACCATGCCGCGCCTGCCGTCCGCCTTGCCGGCGCGGCCGGAAAGGTGCATCCTCCGGTCATTCGCGGAAACGTCCGCCGCGCAAGCAGCGAGATGAGGAGGCAAGCCATGTCCCTACGCATCAACGCCGAAGCGCCTAACTTCACCGCCGAGACGACGCAAGGAAAGATCACGTTCCACGACTGGATCGGCAGCGGTTGGGCCATCCTGTTTTCGCACCCCAAGGACTTCACCCCGGTCTGCACGACCGAACTCGGTTACATGGCTGGGCTGAAGCCGCAGTTCGATAAGCGCGGCTGCAAGATCATCGGCCTGAGCGTCGATCCCGTGAGTAACCACCAGAAATGGTCGAAGGACATCGAGGAGACGCAGGGCCACGCGGTCAACTATCCGCTGATCGGCGATCCGGAACTCAAGGTCGCCACGGCCTACGACATGCTGCCGGCCGGCGCGGGAACCACTTCGGAAGGCCGCACGCCGGCCGACAACGCCACCGTGCGCTCGGTGTTCGTCATCGGTCCGGACAAGAAGATCAAGGCGACGCTCACCTATCCCATGAGCACCGGGCGCAACTTCGACGAGGTGCTGCGCCTGCTCGATTCCTGCCAACTCACGGCGAAGCACACGGTGGCGACGCCGGTCAACTGGAAGCCGGGCGAGAACGTCATCATCCCGCCCTCGGTTTCGGACGAGGACGCCAAGAAGAAGTTCCCAGGCGGCTGGAAGACGCTGAAGCCCTACCTGCGCATCGTGCCGCAACCGAAGTAGCGCGCTCGCGCGCGGGCCTCGCGCGCCCCGCGCTTCCTCATCCCGAGCTTCCTCATCCCGAGCCTGTCGAGGGACGAGGGACGAAGGGGAGGCCCTGCACGCGGACCCGTGATCTTGAGCACCGGGGGCTACCGCAACTCCTCGATGAGGACCTTGGGCGCCCGGATCAATTCTCCGATCGCGCGCCGGCGCGCCCGCGCCCGCGCCGAGTAGTGGCCGAGTTTCATCGCGTTGCGGTTGCCGGCCCGCGCCCCCGCCCCTACCGCCCCGCCGTGCAGCCGGCAGCGCCGCTTGCCCGGCTCCGGGGTCGCGGAGCACCGGCCGCCGCCCTCCGTCCGCGCCCCGCACGGCGGGCTATTCACGGCTCATTGCACCTGCTGTCCTCTGACCTCCATCTTGTATTCTCTGCGCCGCCGCCCGCTCCAGTTCCCCCGGCTGCGGATACCTGCCCCACACCAGCTTCACGTGCTCCATCCGCACGCGCCGCGCCCCCTGCCGTGATGGCGGTTCAGCGTCTCCACCTGCCGCGCGTAGACCTGGAGCAGCCGCGCCGCTTGCCCTCGCGGGGTCGTTCCTCGAAAAATCGATGCTTAGACCCCTTGGGGTGCCCGAGTAAGATTCTTGCGTAAACCGGCGCCTAGGCGGCGCCCGGCGGCCGGTCCAGATCGAGCGCCTCTCTGACCCGCCGCCGCTCGCGCCCGAACTGTTCGGCGTAGTGGCCCTGCGGCCGGCGGTAGAAGCCGTCGCGGGCCATGACGTAGGCGCCCTTGCGTTTGAGGTCGGCCAGGCCTTCGGCCATCTTCAGCGCCAGCAGATTCGGGTTGACGATTGCCAACTCGGGATTGCCGCCGCGCAGCAGATAGCGCTGGTAGCAGGCGGCGACGATGGTGCAGCCCATGACGATCGTCTCGGCGCCGGTCTCGGCCAGCACCCGGCGCGACACCTCGACGGTGTCGCGCGCCACCGCGTCCGGATCGTCGATCATGTCGCGCACCCACCAGTCGACGCAGCGCACGCCGCGGCAGTTGCCGCCCAGCCCGCTCACCCGCACCAGGTCCTCGAGATAAGGCACCGCCTTGGCGTGATCGGTGACGATGGCGTAGCTGTGGCCGAAGTAGGCCGCCATCTGCATCGACGCCTCGAGCGGCCCGACCACGGGAATGTCGACCAGCTCGCGGGCGACGCGCACGCCCGGATCGTAACAGCAGCCGACCACGACGGCGTCGAAACCCCGCGCCTCCGATTGCATGACATGCTCGTACAGCACGGTCTCCATCAGGTGCTTGCTGTAGTAGAAGTCGATGTCGGCCGGGCAGTTCGCCAGATGGCTGATGGTGAGCTCGGTGCCCTCGGCGGCGTAGGCCGTCAGCGTCTCGGCGATAATCCCGTCATACGCCAGCGTGCCGAACGGATTGACGAAGTCGATCCTGCTTCCCATGCCTCTCCTCCCTCCTGTGACGCCGATCACCAGCGCCGATGAAGCTCGTTGCTCGCCCGCAGGCCCGGCCGGTCGAAGCGGAAGTCCGCCAAGTCGAACTCCGTCGCCTCGCCGGCGAGCGACTGCGCGATCAGCCTGCCCGACAGCGGCCCCGCCAGGTTGCCGAACACGTGCCCGGCGTTGACGTAGAGGCCGTCGAACCCGGGGACGGGCCCCAGCACCGGCAGGGCGTCGGCGGTCTGCGGCAGCAATCCGGCCCACACGCGCTCCACCGCCAGCGGCTTGATGGCGGGCATGGCGTCGGCCAGCACGGCGAGCGTGAGCGCGAGCCCGGCCACGGTCGGCCGGTCGTCGAGCCCGGCGAAGTCCATCGGACAGCCGAGCAGCACGCGGCCGTCCTCGCGCTGCACGGCGAGCTCGAGGAACTCGATGCCGGCGAATTGGGCCTCGAGCGGGTGCGCGGCCCCCCGCTCCGTGTAGCCTGGAAGATCGCGGATGAAGGCGTATTGCTTCAGCGCCGTCGGGCCGTAGAGCAGAGGCTGGAATCGGAACGGCGCCGGTTCGGTCTCGACCACCTGCAGGCGCATCGCCGCGATCGGCAGCTCGACGCCGATCGCCCTCAGCAGCGCGGGCGTCCAGGCGCCGGCGGCGAGCACCACCGTGGCGGCGCCATGACGCCCGGCGGCGGTCTCGACGCCGGTGCAGCGTCGGCCCGCCATGACGAGCGCCTCGACCTTCGTCCCCGGCAGCACGCGGGCGCCGTGCCGCGCCGCGCCGGCCACCAGGGCGTCGACCAGCTTCCGCGTGTCCTGATGCGCGTCGAGCGGGTTCCAGGTGGCGCCCACGACGCGCTCCGACAGCGCCGGGCAGCGCTCGCGCGCCTCTCTCGCGTCGAGCAGCTCCAGCGGAAGGCCGGCAGCATTGCGCTCGGCCACGAGGCTCTCGAACAGCCCCCGCTGCGCCTCGTCGAAGTAGTAGATCATGCCGCCGCAGCGGCGGAACTCGAAGCCGTCGAGCTCGTCCGCCAGCCGGTCGGCGAGCCGGCGCCCGGCCAGCGCCAGTTCCATCTGCAGCCCCGCCTTGCGGGTGTGCAGCCACTGGAAGCCGGGATTGCGGCCGGACGCGCCCCAAGCCGGCCGCTCGCTCTCGATGAGCAGCACGCCGGCGCCCCGGCGGCTGAGGAAATAGGCGGTCGCCGCGCCGACGATGCCGGCGCCGACCACGATGACCTCGGCGCCGGCGCTCATCGAGGCTCCCCCGGTCGCTCGAACCAGTCCTTGAGATGGAACGAGGCCCGCGTATCGATGCACAGCCGCTTCCACGAGACGTATTCCTCGACGCCGGCCATGCCGAGCTCGCGGCCGAGGCCGGACAGATGCCGGCCGCCGAACGAGGTCTCGACGTGGCGCACGTAATGAGTGTTGACCCAGACATCGGCCACGTCGAGCCGGCGGGCGAGCCGCAGCGCGCGGCTGATGTCCTGCGACCAGATCGAGCCGCCGAGGCCGTACGGCGTGCCGTTGGCGATGGCGAGCGCGTCCTCCTCGTCGCGGAAGCGGTGCACGACGAGCACCGGCCCGAACACCTCCTCGCGCGCGAGCCGGCCGGTCGCCGGCACGTCCACCAGCACCGTGGGCTTGAGGAACAAGTCCGCGTTGTTGCCGGGATCGCCGCCGATCACGGCCCGGCCGCCTTCCGCGAGGCCGAGGCGGATATAGGCCACCGCCTTGTCGTACTGCCGGCGCGACGCCATCGGCCCGATCAGCACGCCCTCGTCCATCGGGTCGCCGATCGGTAGTGCGCGCGTCCGCGCGACGACGCCCTCGACGACGCGATCGTGAATCGACTCGTGCACCACCAGCCTCGTGCAGGCCGTGCAGGACTGGCCCGCGTACATGAAGGCGCCGTAGGTGACGGCGTCGAGGCAGCGCTCGAGATCGGCATCGGGCATGATCACGGCCGGGAACTTGCCGCCGCATTCGAGCGACACTCTCGCCAGCCGCTTCGCCGCCCGCTCCATGATGCGGATGCCGGTGGCGGTGCCGCCGGTGAACGAGATCTTGTCGACGCCGGCATGGCCGACCAGCGCCTCGCCGGTCGGCTCGCCGGGCCCGTGCACCAGATTGACGACGCCCGGCGGGAAGGCGCCGGTCGCGTGCGCCGCCTCGATCAGCGCCGCCGTCGAGGCCGGCGTCAACTCCGACGGCTTGAGCACGGCGGCACAGCCGGCGGCGAGGGCGGCGCCCAGCTTGCGCACCGCGAGATCGACCGGGTCGTTCCAGGGCACGATCAGCAGCGCCACGCCGACCGGTTCCGGCACCACCATGTCCCACAGCTCCGGCGCCGTGGCGGCGGTGACGCGGCCCTCCAGCATGCGCGCGGCCCCGGCGTAGTAACGCAGCTTGTCGACCGCGCCTGCCACCTCGCGCGCCATGCCGACGCGCACCGGCTTGCCCATCTCAGCGGCGATCAGCTCGGCGATGGCGTGAGAGCGCGCCGCCAGCGCATCGGCGAACGACAGCAGGGCGGCGGCGCGCCGCGAGCCCTCGCGCCAGCGCCAGTCGCCCCCGTCGAAGGCGCGGCGCGCGGCCGCGACGGCGGCGTCGACGGCGGCGGCGTCGCTGACGGGCGCCGAGGCGACGGCGGCGCCGGTCGTGGGGTTCGTGCTCTCGAATCGCGGCGTGCCGGGATCGACCCAGGCGCCGTCGACGTAGTTCTGGACCTGCCGCAACGCTCGGATGCCCCCTCAGGCGCCGGACATGACCTCGGCGACGGTCTCGGCCGCGATGGCGAGCCCGCGGTCGAGTTCACGCTCGTCGATGACGAGCGGCGGCGACAGCTTGATGACGTTGTCGTCGTAGCCGCCGCGGCCGAGGATGACGCCGCGCTCGCGCGCCGCCTTCATCACAAGGCCCGCCTGGGCGGCGGCCGGCCGGCCGTCCGGCAGGGCGAGCTCGATGCCGAACCAGAAACCGCAATCGCGCAGCTCGGCCACGCCCGGCACGCCGGCGAGGCCGCGTTCGAGCCGCTCCTTGGCGGCGGGCGCCAGCGCCATGGCGCGCTCCGCCAGCCGCTCCTCGCGCAGCACCCCGATGGCGGCGACCGCGGCGGCGAGGTTCAAGTTGTTGGTGAGGAAAGTCGAGGTGTAGGTGTCGGGCCGCCAAGTCATCACCTCGGGCTTGCCCATGACCGCCGCGACCGCCACGCCGCCGCCGATGCCCTTGCCCACGGTCATCAGGTCGGGCGTGACGCCGGCGCGCTCGACGGCCCACATGCGCCCGGTGCGCCCGCAGCCCGACTGGATTTCGTCGACGATCAACAGCGCGCCCGTGCGGTCGCAGAACTCGCGCACCCGCGGCAGGAAATCGGCCGGCGGCACCACGACGCCGCCGTTGCCTTGCACCGGTTCCAGCATCACGGCGGCGATGCGGCCGGCCCCGCCGCCGGCCGCGGCCAGCCGCTCGAGCGCCTCGATCGCAAGGTCGCTCGCCGCGGCGCCCATGCGCAACGGATAGGGGTAGGGCGCGAACTGGGCCGCCGGCGGCAGGCCGAGCGCCTCGCGGTAGCGCGCCTTGCCGGCGAGCCCCACGGTGCCCATCGAGCGGCCGAAATAGCTGCCGGAGAAGGTGACGATCTCGCCGCCCGGCCTGAGCGTGCGCGCGAGGCAGATCGCGATTTCGTTCGCCATGGCGCCGGAAATCGCCGGCAGGAAGCGCCCGAGGCCGGAGGGCGCGATCGAGGCGAGCGCCTCGAGGAACTCCGCGCGCACCCGCGAGGGATGCGCCGAGGGGCAGTGCATCAGCCGCCCCGCCTGGCGGCGGATGGCCTCGACGACGCGCGGATGGCCGTAACCGATCGCCGCCACGGCGAAGCCGCCGTAGAGGTCGAGGTAGCGCCTGCCGGCGGCGTCCTCGATCCATGCGCCTTCGGCGCGGTCCCAGACGAGCGGCGGGTCCTCGACGAACGTGCGCAGCCCGCCGCCTTCGAGCCGGCGCAGCGACCGGACGATCTCCTCGCCGGGGTCGGCCGGCCGCGGCAGCGGCGCCGGCGCGCTCACACCAGCACCTCGCCATTCTCCGCGATCGCCTCGCCGTCCACCTCGATGCGGACGTCCATGATCATGCCGTCGAGATGCACGTCGCTGACCACGTTCCCGCCGTAGCCGGCCGCCGAGTCGCCGAGCGCCATGTGCGCCGTGCCGAGGCGCTTCTTGACCTCGGTGATGGTGCCGTTGAGGCGCGACTTGGGGTTGAGGCCGATGCCGAGCTCGGCGATGTTGGTCGCGTTCTCGATCCCCTCGATGTGCGCTTCGAGGGCGCGCGCCTCGACGCCGCCGTCGATCTTGACGCACTCGCCCTTGCGCACGGTGAGGACGATCGGCTGCGCCAACCGGCCGATGTCGGTCATGATGTGCTCGAGCACGATGGTGCCCTCGGTGCTGCCCTCGAGCGGCGGCAGCGACACCTCGCCGCCCGGCAGGGCCGAGACTTCTCCGGGATTGCGGCACACGCCGGTGAGCCAGCCGACCGGCCTGCGGCCCTCGATCACCATGCGGACGTCTGTTCCGGCCGGCGAGGTGACATGCGCGGTCCTGCCGCGCAGGAGCCGGTCGCGGAGCCGCTCGGCGCGCTGCCGAATGGCGAGGAAATCGGCGGTCATGGCGCCGTCGATCCAGGCGTCCTCCAGGTGGGGCGCGTTGAACACGCCGCGCGCGCCGGCGAGCTTGGCCCGGTTCTTCGCCTCGATATGGTACATCGAGCGGCTGGCGGCGGCGATTATCACGTTGGCCTCGCACATGGCGGCGGAAATCGGGCCGGGCGGCTCCATGCCGCTGCGGGCGACGGGCGCCATCAAGGCGACGATAGGCTCGCCGCCCACTGCCAGCGTCTGCGCCGCCAGCGCCATCCAGATCGAGGGGCTGGTGCGGTCGTCGACCACGATGACGACGCTCTCGCCCCGCTTCACGGCCATGTAGTCGGCGATGACCCGGTGTGCCGTCCTCGCCACTTCGATCGCGACCGACATTCCGACGACCCTCCCCCGCCACGGCCGGCCTCCAGCCTACCACAACCGCCGCCGGTTTCCTTGGGGCTTGACGCGATGGCCCGGCGCCGGGCTATACGCCACCATGGCGCGACGAATCGTGGTCATCGGCGGCGGTGTCGTCGGCTGCAGCGCCGCCTGGCACCTGGCGGAGCGCCAGGCTGGCGAGGTGGCGCTGATCGAGCGCGACCGGCTCGGCTCCGGCACCACCTGGCATTCGGCCGGCAACGTCAC